>JAJOJN010000041.1 GCA_021208565.1 Nitrincola sp. | reverse complement strand
TTGAAGACGATGCCAATAAATCATCAAGCTGGTTTGCCAGCCTTGTAACGGTCTGTGCTTGATTAAATGAAGAATTATCACTCCAGTACTGACGCATCAGAAACTGGTCAGTAATACGCTGGATGTCGGTTACTTGAACACCAAACTGGAAATCACGCGTAGCAAAGTTCGCCACCTGGCGACTATAGCCAGGTGTATTAACATTGGAGATGTTTTGTCCAACCACTGACAGTGCTGACTGATTTGCGGTCAGACTTTGGACACCGAGTCCGAGTAAGTTAAAGCTGGACATATCATACTCCCAGAGCTAAACGCTCACATTCATCTTAACTACTTATCGGCTGATGATCAGCCTTCTTGAGTATCCCGACCCGCTTGAGCCAGTATATTTCCATTAAAAATACGCTCAATTTTAGACGCGTAATTCGGATCGGTTGCGTAGCCTGCAGCTTGCAACTCTCTGACAAAAGTCGTTGGATTACTCGTATTCTGTAACGCTTGTTGATAGCGCGGATTACTTCTTAGGAAATTCACATAATCACGGAAACTTTCGGCATAGGAACCGTATGCTCTAAAGGCGGCCATTTCGGGCGCGGCGACACCGTTACGATATTCGAGTGTCGATACACTAACCCTTTCACCTGACCAACGGCTATCGGCTTTGATGTTAAACAGGTTGTTACTGCCATTGATAATGTGACGTCCCCACCCTGTCTCCAGTGCGGCTTGCGCTAGGAGCACACGTGGATCGACCCCTAACTCAGCTGCCATTTCCTCTGCCAGTGGCAATAAGCTATCCACAAACTCTTGTGGTGATTCAAAGCGTTTAGGCAGATTTTCAACATCAACAGGCTTGCGAGACTGCGGCTGAACCGATTCAACGCGCGCAGCTTCATCAGCATCCGGAGCAGCTACAGGCGTATTCTTTGAAACGCTCGACTGAGCCTGTCCGAGTACTGCCGAAGCAGCCATACCTGCCGTTAAATTCATGGCACGATTGATCAACATTTCGGCTTCAGTAAGAGGACGTTCTTGTTCATCTCTTCCGCGTGTGGTGCGAAGATCACTGTGCTGACTGAGCTGGCGAACCATGACATCCGCCAGCCCCAATCCACTGCTTCCCGCCAACTCTAGAGTGAGCTGCTGGTCATACATGTCTTGGAAAAAGCGCGTCTGGTTACTGTTAAACGGGTTATCCTCACCGAAAGAGGCATTCGCATCACGCATACTTTTGAGCATCATGCTTAAAAAGATCTGCTCGAACTGTTGCGCGACCTCTTTTAAGGCCGCTTGCTCGTCAACGTTTGCTTTTCTGCGTAGGTCATTCAGCTGATTCAGTTCGGTATAGAACTGAGGGCTTTGTGACATGACAGGAGGTTTACCCGTTACCATTTAGATCACCACTAACTCAGCGCGCAAAGCACCGGCTTGTTTCAAGGCTTCCAATATCGCCATTAAGTCACCCGGTGCAGCACCGACATTGTTTACGGCTTCGACGATATCCTGTAATGAAGCACCTGGTGAAAACTCAAACATACGTCCAGATCCTTCATCTATTTCTAACTCAGTACGCGGCGTGACAATTGTTTGGCCCCCCGCTAAAGCACCCGGCTGATTGACTTCAAGGTTTTCAGTGATATTTACTGTTAAACCACCATGTGTAATCGCCACTGGCGAGACGCGAACATGCTGTCCAATCACTATAGTACCTGTACGTGAGTTAATGATCACCTTAGCAGTTTCTTCGGCTGTTTCAATCGGTAAATTTTCTAATACCGACATAAAGCTGACACGCTGAGAGGGATCACGCGGCGCTCTGACTCGAATAGAGGTTGAGTCTAACGCCATCGCAACACCTGGACCTAACAGATTATTGATCTGATCAGATACCGTTCTTGCGGTGGTGAAATCAGGCGTCTTAAGGTTCAGCGTTAGGCTATCCCCTTGATTAAAGCCACTGGGAACTTCGCGCTCTACCGTGGCACCATTAGGTATACGTCCAACACTTGGCACATTAACGGATACTCTGGAGCCATCACGCCCTTCGGCACCAAAACCGGCGACAATAAGATTACCCTGAGCCATGGCATAGACCTGCCCGTCAGCACCTTTAAGCGGCGCCATCAACAGTGATCCACCTCTTAAACTCTTGGCGTCACCAATCGTAGACACCGTAATATCGATGGTTTGACCGGGTTTCGCAAAAGGTGGCAAATTGGCATGAATAGCGACTGCAGCGATGTTTTTGGACTGGGGGTTAATATTGGGTGGCATAGCAACACCCATATTATTCAGAAGGTTACGGAAAGTTTGTGAGGTAAAGTTGGCTCGACTATCACCTGTACCATCCAAACCCACCACAAGACCATAACCGACGAGTTGGTTATCTCGAACGCCATAAACTGTGATCAAGTCTTTAAGACGTGATGTATTCACATTCGCAAGTGCTGACTCCATACTGAAAAGTAGCGCGATGGTGATGAGTAATAATTTTTTCATGTCACACCTCTTTTAGAGCAAGGTCAAGCTTAGAAAGGCATCAGGGCGCTGATAAAGAAACGTCCCAACCAACCCATCACGTTCACGTCAGCCGTAGCACCTGTACCACTGTAAGTAATTCGTGCATCCGCTAAGCGAGTAGAATCAATGGTATTATCAGCACGGATATCCTGTGGTCTTACCAAACCACTGACACGGATATATTCGTCGCCCTGGTTTAAGGTTACCCATTTTTCCCCGCGCACTAGCATCACACCATTGGGGTAAATTTCATGAATAGTCGCGGTAATACTGCCACTCAATTGATTACGCATATTGGATGAAGAGTCACCCGAGAAACTGCTATCACCACCCACACCGGCGGAAAGTGGACGACCAAAAACGGTCACAGGCTCACCCATCACATTCGGTACAGGTAAGTTTACATCGGTGCTCTTGTCTAAGCTGGTACTGGACTGTTTGCTGGATTGCGTACGTTCCGTTAGGTTAATGGTAATAATGTCACCGACACGAAGTGCTCGACCGTCGCTGTAGATATCGCGGTTAGTCGATGCATGAAAAATGGCACCGTTAATCGGCTTTGGTGTTTCAAAGCTTGGCATCTGAACAGGAGCATAGAAAGGGTTATCAGGTTTAGGTGCTTTATGCACGCATCCCGATAAGACCACCAAAACGCCCACTACCCAACTCATTTTTAAATACATTTTCATCTGACTAACCTCGCATTAACTCATTAAAGCTGCTGCGTTGCGAACGACAACATCTGATCAGCGGTTGAAATCACTTTGGAGTTGATTTCATAAGCGCGCTGCGTTGTGATCATATTGACCAATTCTTCTACCGCATTAACATTCGATCCCTCTAGCATCCCTTGCTTTAGAATACCGACACCATCTTCACCTGGGTTGAGAACGTTTGCAGGCCCACTTGCCGCAGTTTCGATAAAGAGGTTTTGTCCTATGGCTTGCAGGCCTTCAGGGTTTACAAAGTCAGCTAACTCTATTTGGCCTAAAACCTGTGGATTCGGATCCCCCGCAATCACCGCTGTAACAAATACCGTTTACGCCAACGCTGAAGTTTACTACCTCACCGGGTAGGGCAATTTCCGGATCGAGCAAAAAACCCTCGGCGGTGACGATTTGTCCATCACCATTAAGATGGAACTGCCCATTTCGAGTGTAAGCAATATCACCGTTAGGTTGCACTACCTGAAAAAAACCTCGACCATTGATAGCGACATCGAAGGTTCTATCGGTAATCTGTAAATCACCGGTATCAACATTTTTGCGTACTGACCGTTCTAACACCGTGACCTAGCTGCAAGCCTGAAGGCAACTGCGCATCATCAGCATTTTGTGCACCTGGCTGACGACGAATCTGGTACAACAGATCTTCAAAGACGGCTCTATCTTTTTTGAAACCGACGGTACTCAGGTTAGCCAAGTTATTGGAGATAACGCGCAGATTAGTATCCTGAGCGCTTAACCCTGTTTTTGCGACGTGAAGTGCACCGTGCATGTTTATACCCCTATCTTTATTTTATTAGCTTAACTGCAGCACACGTGCGGCAGAGCTAGAATTTTCTTCAGCGGTTTTCATCATCTTCACTTGAATCTCATACTGACGAGATAAGCCGATAATGGCCGTTAACTCTTCAACGGCATTGACGTTACTGGTTTCAACGTAGCCAGACCGAACCTGTGGATTCAACATCGGCGGCAGAGGTTGCTGATCATTGGTTCTCATTAAACCTTCAGTGCTTTTAAAAGACGTAGCTGGATCCAACTCAACCACTTTAATCACATCGACCAGTGCCAGTTCAGCAGCACCATCACCTAGTGGGCGAATGGTAACGGCGCCGTCATTTGCAATCTGAACCTTTTCGGCATGGTGGAACGATAATCGAATGCCGCCATTACCTATAACTGGCAAACCGCTGCCCGTTACTAGCTGATTGGCGGCATTGATTTGCAGCTCTCCGGCACGCGTATAGCCTTCTGTGCCATCCGGTGCTTGCACAGCGATCCATCCACCACCCACAACCGCGATATCCAAATCACGACCTGTCTGTTGCAAAGTACCTCGATGCACGGTTAGTTCCTGGCGACTCTGCCATAGCATAGACCCGTGAAGCCTGCCCATCGCCAAAGACACGCATGGACCTGGCCTGCTCAAAATCTTGCTTAAAGCCAGTGGTGGTAACATTAGCGAGGTTGTTAGCACGTATCTGCTGCGCATTCATGTTTTCACGTGCGCCAGTCATTGCTAGGTATAACACTTTATCCATGATCCACTCCTTATCGCGGCGGTTGCGGCTTGCCGCTTTTATCGGGATTACTAGGTATTAAGCAAGGAGTGTGCCATTACATGACAAATTTCACATGATGAATCAAGAATTGAGTTTGTTGATGGGAAATTTATACGCATGAATAAACTCGAGCCCCTAAATTTAGAGACTCGAGTCAAGTTCGATTAGATATTTAGAATGGTCTGTGTGATGTTATTGGCAGTTTCTAATGTTTTAGAGCTCGCCTGGAAGTTACGCTGTGCTTTGATCAAATTTACCAATTCAGTAGAAAGGTCAAC
>JAJOJN010000088.1 GCA_021208565.1 Nitrincola sp. | reverse complement strand
CTCAGTAAAATATCGCCGTATTCCTCAGGAATTCACCGGTAGTACTGAAGTGTTGGGTGGTGGAATCAAAGAGACAAGCAATGACATGCTTGCAGGCCGGGCAAGCATCTGGGCTGGTGGCCCGATGAGTGAAAATTTTGGCCTGCTGGGTGGACTGAATATTAATAACTCGCCCTCTAATCGTCAGCATGTTGCAGAACAAACGAATGCGGATGGCAGCTTTAGGGAAAGCTTTAACCGAATCGATCGAAAAGACGTCACGCGCATCAATACATTCCTGAAAATGGGTTGGGAACTGGATCAAGGTTACTTTGAGTTTGAACCGCAGCTTTTCACCGAAACAGTCAGTACGAACGATGTCCGCAAGACCCAAACTCCAGCTCACAATGGTAGCGACGACAATCGATTCATAACATGGGAATCTGAAAGCATTACCGGCGGAGCCAACCTTCGCTTGGAACAACAATTAAGCGAACACTGGCATTTGGATAGCCGACTATCCTGGTTTCTGAGTGATCAGGATAAAACCATGGATGAGATCCGCCTGCGTTACAGAGGTGGCGCACTTCATGGAACCCCTACTGTCTCGAATACTTCTGAATCACTGACAGATGAGCTGTTGGAGTTACGCACAGCACTGGCTTATGACTGGTCAGCAACACATCTCGGAAAATTTGAATTAGGGCTACAGGCACGACGTAACGAGCGCGATGGCAGCAAATCATCTATTGAAAATGGTGTGGTCCAAAACCCGAGTAGTGGTGACATTTATAACCTGCAGGAAAATTACCTGGCAGGTTGGGCGCGCCAGCAATTTAAATTCCTTGATGAAACGCTACGTGTTGAACCGGGTGTACGTATTGAAGATTACCGATTAAATGCCTTGAGTAACGATGGACAAGGCGGTAATAACACGCAAAGCAGTCATCACCTGCATATCGGCCCAAGCCTTCATACGGCTTGGCGTATAAGCCCTCAAATGACACTACAAGGTGCCATATCACGAACATTAAACCGACCACAACTGGACCAGATAACGCCCTCCCGAGAACAAAAAGGACAGGAAATTGTTGTAGGCAACCCAGATTTGAACCCTGCTACCGCCATAAATTCAGACCTGGGTTTAGTCTGGTCGACACCCGATTTATTCCTTGCAGCCACTATTTTCCATAAAAAAATTGACGACTTAATCGTCAATAGTCTCACGGGTGAACAGGAAGGTAGTCGGAATATTGTGCAACCCATCAACATTGAGAGTGGCACTTTACGCGGGCTCGAACTGGAACAGCGCTACCATCTCGGCGCAACCGGCATCAGGCAGTTGGATGGCCTGACTATCTGGAGTAATCAGACACTGTTCGACGGCAAGATGCGTCTGGCAAGCGGACGCCATGTACCTTTCTTCGGTGAGCCCGATTATCTGCTAGCAGCAGGCATTGACTGGATCAGTCCCAGTTCGAATCTGCAGATGTCATTGGCCATTAACCATAACGGCAAACGGACCGAAGAAGATGAGTTTTCACGCAAACGTTTCGACAAGCTGACAACCGTAGACTTGACCGCTGCGTATGCCATCAACCGAGATATCCGCCTTCGCTTCGAAGCTAGCAACCTGTTCAATGAACAAGAGAGCGGTCCTAAATCTTTCTTTAACGCAAACCATGAGCTGACACATGTAGAACATCGCACCGTCAGCATTCCACAAACCTTGTGGCTTGGCTTTGATATGAAGTTTTAATACCTCGCCTTCTTTGGAAGAGGGGTATTTTCTTGCCCAACAGGGCGTTTTCTGATGACAACACTAACGAGTGAGTAACTATGCAAACCCTAATCAAAACTGAACATGAACGTGTAATTAATGATTTTAATCTGCTGGCTAAAGACACCCAGCAGGTATTAAGAGAGTTTATTGAGGGTGCGCAAGTGCTCGAAATTGTCAGCGCCGATGCGCATGGTGTGACTGAAGTCAGCACCAATTATCTGCGTGGCGACAAGGTCTTTGATGTGATTTATGACGAAACGACACGCAAACTGCTCGGTGGTTCTGATCCAGCGGTATTTGAAAAGGTCATTGCGGTACTGCCAGAGTCAGGACGTCAGGCTGTCGCAGAAAAAACCCAGTCCCCACAGCGTATCCGTAAAATCAAAATCAAACATGATGATAAGGATCATCGTGAATATGTTCATCTACATACCATTGATTCAGAAGGGAATATAAATAGTTTCAAGATGGAACTGGACGGCAGTAACAAACGTTAAGTTGCACAGCCAGCGCTGTCATTTCCTGCCTGTGCGGGAATGACAGCACTAAAAATGAACCATTCATGTACCAATGAAAGAGTGTCTATCATGACTGATCTTTGCACCGACCCTGCCAGCTATGCCCGCCTTGAAGTGCGTGACCTGCTTCAAGCAGCCAAAGATACTCTGGCAGCGACAGGCCAAGGCATTTATCGTTTAGATCCCACCGGTGCCATTGCCCTTAAGGGATGGGATGGCATGGATGTGCAGGCCCTGGGTCCAGCCCTTAATGCTGGCTTCATCGCCGTTGTCGGCGACCGTGACGGTTACCGTATTGTCCTGGCTGGCATCGACTATTCACTATTGGACGAACTACCACAACCATCCGGAGTTGAGTGCAAGGCTGTTTATGCCGGTAACGACTGGATATTGGCTGGCGGAAAACAGGGGCTTTACCGTCACAATGGTAAGCGCTGGCAATGCTGCTGGCCCACAGATGATGGTCACCCGACCGCCTACGTGATCGGTATCTCGCGTGATCGTGACGGTACACTGCATGCACGCATGAAAAAGCATGGACCTGGAGGGCTTCCCGCCGTCATCAGCTCCAAGGATGAGGGGTTGAGCTGGCAATTGACCTGGCAGCGCGAGTACCACGACTGGGTGCTTGCCGTAGACGGCACACGCGCCATTACCCGCTGGTACGGTCTCATTGAGCAGGATCTACCCAAATCAACACCACAAATGCGCGCTATCGGTGCAGCGGCAGTGGATGCTGAAGGCGGTATAGCCTTGGTGATAGGTAACCGACTGGAATGGCAGCCCCCCCTTAGCGCCGCACCTGAATGTACCACACGTGCACTGGTACACCCCTTACTGGGCGATGCTACCCATCTGCTACTCTTACCCGACGGTCACAGTGCCATGGTCGCGGGAGAGCAAGGAGCCTATCGTGTGGATCTGCTCAAGGGTCGTCTGGATGATTGTTTGGCTGGAATTGCGGCACAACCTGGAGCATCCAAGCTCAAGCGCCTCTGGTCGCTGGGATCATCTGTCTTGGCTACAGCATCCTATGGAACCTTTCGCAGCCTCAATGATGGTGAGACATGGCAGGCTGTCAGGTCTGAATGGGCTCAACTTGATGTAGAAGCGCACGTCATGGTCGACGAGCATACCCACTATCTGATTTGTCAGCGCGGCCTCGCTTACAGCAATAATGGTGGTGCAAGCTGGCAGCTTATTGACCTGATAACGGAACATCACCATTACCACGAGCTGTTCACTGGACGCCGCTGGGGAGACCAGTTGCTATTGGGTACCAAGCGAGGCTGCTTTGTGGCACCTTTGGCAACGGGCACGCCAGCGCGTTATCTGACAGCACTCGGCATGAATGCAATTAACGCTTTAGCGGTCGATAACAAGCAAGCCTGGGCAATTGATAGCAAGGGCCGCGTATTTATATTCAACCCGACAGCCGATACTGCACACCAGGTAGCTTGCCTGGATGAACCCTGTGAGTTCCTCGCCTGTTGTGATGCCGCGATGCTGGCAGTAGGTGAAAATAGCCTCTATCGAATCGATGCGGATGGCAGCGTCAAACACCTTGCACCTCCCGGGCCAGGTGAATTGGCAGCCATCGATCTGAACGACGGGCGCATTCTACTCTGGAACACCAGCAGCGCCTGGGTTGCAGTCCCGAAGCAGGTTGGCATTCGGTGACAGACTGGCCTAAAAGTGCGCGGCCCATCAAGCATGCCACACTTCTTAATGATGGCCGTGTAGTCGCTACTGACCGTGATCAGCTCTACATTGCAGCAGGTTGCACCCATGTATAGCAATATGCATCACTCATTAGCGTCATTTGAGCGCCCAAGGGTCAATTATGTTCTGGCGGTACCAGCAGGCGTTTTCTTGGCCACTGAAATCGGATTATTTCAGTTGATAAATGGCCAGTTAAAAGCCATTTCCCCGTGGGATATGCAGCCCGTTCACTTGGTCGCTGTCTCTCCTCAAGGCTACCTGCTGTTGCTTGAAACCGCGAGCGGTCAAAAGCTCTATCTTTGTAATGCTCAATGGCAGGTGGAAGCAGAACTGCCATGTCCCCCGGAAGAGAAAATCCAGTGTTTACACAGCCAGACCCAATGTGTGCTGGCTGGCACTCTACGGGGAATATTCCGTTTGCTTCTCAATACCGATAACCGACCCAAGGCCGATTCATGGCAATGCCTGTTCAAGGACGCTGGTGGTTGGGGTGAAGTCTTGTGGATTCATAGTGACCATCCTGAGCATATACAGGCCTCAATTAAAAAGCTGTCTCCCGATGCAAAACCGGCATTACTGGAAACCCGCGATGATGCTACCAGTTGGAAAGTGGCTGCGTCGGTTGACTATCAGGATCTTGTGCTGGCGGTTAATGATCAATTCTGGATATCCCGCTGGAAAGGACGGTGTCAGCGCCATTTTACAGGTGGTTACAAGAAACACCCCCTAACGGCCGCCTGGTTATCGACTAAAGACTGGGCACTGCTAGAGGGTAACACACTGGAGTATCAGCAAGACGGACAGGCCACCCTGTCATTTACCCATCCCCTGCTCGCCGAGGCGAAATGGCTCTATCCCTTACCTCAGGAAAGTGCCTTTCTGGTCGCCGGTATGCAAGGCGCTTTCCTGGTAGAACCAGCCAAGGGGGCCGTATCAGACCTGTTTGCAGACATGATACTTCCTGATGGCCTGGGCGAGCTCAGGCAAGTGTTTGAGCTGGATGATGGTGTACGTCTGGCCGTTGCCAGCTTCGGCACCTTTCGCTCTGAAGACAGCGGTATTACCTGGAAACCTGCCGACGCGGAATGGTCAGTACTGAATGCCAAACACCTTATTCACAGTGATGATGGGCGCTGGTGGTTAAGTTGCCGAAGCGCCCTGTTCGTGAGTGATGATAACGGCCAAAGTTGGCGTTGTGTCAAACTCAAACTGGAACAGATGCCCCACTATGCTGAGCTATGCGGCGGATTAGCCATTATCGACGAGCATCTTTTTATTGGCAGTAAAACGGGTGTATTAGCAACTCATCTGAATAACCCAAAATACCTCAGCAGAGTTGACGCTTTCGGCAGGCAGGCTATTAGAACGCTTTCGACGAGTCCAGACAGCAGACAATTGCTGGTAAATGATGAAAAGCAAACGGAAAAAACATCATGAATACCATCGATCAATTACATGCTTTTCGCCGTCCTGAAGTGAAGGCCGTGGTACACAAAGGAGAGGATATCTGGCTTGGCACAAGTAACGGCCTCTACCATTGCATCATCATGTGTTAAACGTCTGTGGCGACTGGCACGGACATCGAATCAGCGCTTTGGCCGCCTCAGAATCAGGCTTGGTCGTGAGTGCCAGCCGCGACAAGGAGACGCTATTAGCCGTCACTGACAAACAAGGTCATCTGATACAGCGATTGCCCAGTCTCGGTCAGGATAACGCAAAGTCGTTGCTCGTCGCAAAGGGTCAGATTCTGGCAGGTGGAAAACGCGGTATCTATCAGCTTGAAGGGGACAAATGGCAACGCTTACCCGATACCCAGGGTGCCGAGGTGATTGGCCTGACCCTAAGGGATGAAAACTATCTGGCATTTTGCAAAAAACAAGGTGTGAATGCCCATGCAGGTTTGCTGGTGTCTCATGATGCTGGAGCACATTGGCTATTAGAAATAGAAACGGGCTACCACGATGCCATTATTCAGGTACAGGATGGTCGCTATCTGACCCGTTGGCGGGGGCCTTGGCGTATCGGCTCTCCCATTCGTTATCAAAAACGTCCCTTCAGTGCGGCCTGCCAAGGCGATAATGTTAATGCCTGGATCACTGGGAATATTTTAGCCTGTGAGTTCACCGATTCGAAATATGATCCACTGGAACTTAAAGATCCAAGGTTTGCCGAGGCGGAACATCTACTGTTACTCGCCAAGGGTTTTGCTCTGGTGGCGGGGATCAATGGTGCATTTCTAGTCAATCTTGGCAATGGTCAGGTACAGGATCTGTTTGCTGAACACGCGATTCCTGATGAAGCCGCCAGGGTTAAGCAACTCTGGAGCCTCGAAGAAGGCCGGACACTGGCAACCACAAGTTTTGGTACCTTCTTTTCTGATGATGGCGGTACTCACTGGAAAGTATCCAGTTCCGAATGGGCAGTGTTGGATGCTGAAGGGCTAACCATGTCACCTGAAGGAGCCTGGTACATGGCCACGCAACGAGGGCTGTTCAGCTCCTGGGACAACGGAGAATCCTGGTCTCAGGTGAAGTTCACCACAACACCACATTTTGCAGAGCTTACCGCAATTGCTTTTATTGGAAACCGCCTGGCACTGGGCTCAAAATCCGGACTTTTCCTGTCGGATGCAGATCAACCCAAGCAACTCAGATGGATCAGTTGTGTGGGCAATACAACCGTGAAGGGATTGTTAGCCAAGGATAACAGTCTCTGGGTTGGTACTGAGGATGGACGATTGCTGGAGGTGAATGCTGAAACCGAGACCGGCATTATGCGCGCGGTATTTCAACACCCTTGCCGCCCCCTCGCTGCTGAAGGCTCTGTAGTGACCCTGCTGAGCGCAAAACAGCTATTTCGGGTGAGCCCAAAAGAGGTACAGGCTGTCAAACTCCCTGATACTGTACACGAGATACAGGATGCAGCCTTTACAGACCTGGGCCTGGTCGCCTGGAATAAACACCATGGCTGGGTACTCAATGCAGCAACGGATATGACCTGGCTACCAATCAAGCACTGGATTACAGGTGTAAAAAGTATCAGCTCAAGCACACCCAGATTGCTGACTGACCGTATCAAAATCGGAGCCTGGTCATAATGGCAGAGATCGATACAAGGACTCTGCCCCGTCCAGGCATCGGCACCTACTTTATTGGTAGTCACTGGAGGCTACTGCTCGTAGAAATGATGCGGGTCCTGCTGAATTTGCGCTGGATACTGATAGGTTTTCTGAGCCTTGCTGCTTTGGGGGCCGCGTTGGCACCTGCATTTGCCTGGCTCAGTAAAACCACAGTACAACGGATAGAACTCGGCGAAATTGACCCATTCGCTTTGCTTCCTGAGTTTTTGCCCATTTTTCTGGCCATTATTCTGGGTCTTGTGCTGGCAGATTTTGGTGAGTCAATTCTCAGCAAGTTGATGGAAACACGGTTGATTATTGTCATGCAACGTAGCTATCTGGAAAGACATCAGCAGGGTAATGTTTCCCAGGATGTTGCGCACATGTTGTTCGGCAGTGATGTGGCCAAAAAAGGATTTCAGGTGATCTATAAAGATATCTGGACCATCATCACCGTCACAACCTCGGTACTGCTATGGCAATTATCGCTGGGTGCGCAATGGGTACCCTTTCTGATATTCAGTATGTTTCCAACCATCTACTTCGTCTGGTATTTCGGACACCGGATTAGTCATACCAGTTTACATATTCTGGATACCCAATCCAGTATTGCTGAAACCACTGTAAGAAGGGATCAATCGTCACTCTACGGACATCAGGAGCGCTATTATCTGGCCGTATTACGACTACATATTTTGAAATGGCTGGCAGAGAATGCAAGTGATCTGGTTTTGTGGGCATCGTTTGGATTACTGGCTTTGCTTGCCATGTGGTTTGGACTGGGTCCATCTCTACGAGATATCTCTCTGGCTGAATTAACGGCCCTGGCAATCAACCTGAAATTATTGTCCAAGCCACTGGGCAATGTAGGTCGGGTATACACGCGCTGGCAGGAGGCCTACCCTGCTCTGATGCGTTCACTGCTTCCACAAATGCAGCAGGAAAAGAAATTAAAATGAATCAAAAAGCCTACTGTAGCTGTCATAATCTAACTCATCAGGATTTTCAAACGGCTTGTATGGCTGGAGCAGATAATATCAGGCAGTGTTTTCAATACCTTAACTGTAAACCAAAATGCGCTGAATGCATTCCATGGGTGAAAACAATCCTGCAAGACAAAGCTGACCCAAGTCGCTTGATGAATATTCCTGCCATCGATTAAGGGCTATACGAGGTGATTGCGTTTTGTATGGTATACATCCGGATTAAAGCATGAAATTACTCCGCTACGTTTACACACGGCTGAGTGAAGACCTGTTGTTATTAGCACTGGTGCTCGGCTTTGTATTGTTTGCACTCTTCACACCACTGCAATGGCATCAACTCCATGAACTGGTCAACTGGCATACCATTGCTATTCTGGGCGGGTTAATGGTGCTCAGTCGAGGCTTGGAGGACAGTGGCGCACTGGTACAGTCCGGCTATTGGCTACTCGCTCGTACTCACTCAGAACGTGCTCTTGCGCTGGTGCTGGTACTCTTTGCCGCACTGCTCTCGGCAGTTATTACCAACGATGTTGCCTTATTCATCGTGGTGCCACTCACCATCAGTTTGTCAAAAATGGCTGACCTCCCGATCGGCAGGCTGGTTATTTTTCAGGCGCTGGCGGTCAATGCTGGCTCGGCTGTCAGCCCGATTGGCAACCCACAAAACCTCTATCTCTGGCAAAGATCGGGCGATAGCTTTATCTCTTTCATCTGGCAAATGCTACCCATCTCTGCCTGGATGCTGACTGCTTTATTATTGATAACCACTCTGGCTTTCTCTGGTCGTCAGATTGATATTCACACCCTAGCTGCCGCCAGTCCTACCAGGCGAAAACTTTTTTGGGTATCGCTGTTATGCTTTCCGATATTTCTTCTGCTGCTGGAATGGGGATTCATCAGCCTGGCGGTCACTGGTGTTTTGCTTCTCTACTTGCTCTGCTGGCGGCGTGTACTGCAGGGAGTCGACTGGCTCATTCTGATCATTTTTGTGCTGATGTTCGTTAATCTTGGCTTGCTCGCTCAACTGCCGTTTATGATTCAAGCAACCGACAAGTTATTGGCTCTTCCGGGAGGCGAAATCACCGGGGCCATACTCTTATCGCAGATCATTTCCAATGTACCTGCCACCATTTTTCTGGCTGAATTTTCACAACATTGGTATGGGCTGGCCTGGGGAGCCAATGTTGGCGGTTTTGGGCTGGCGATTGGTTCTTTGGCTAACCTGATTGCACTGCGTTTGGGCAAACAACCGGGCTTATGGCTACCCTTCCATGCATGGTCCATCGCCATGCTGCTGATTAGCTTGTTGGGTACCCTGTTACTGATCACGTAAAGCCACTTATTTTCCACAGTACCTCGTTTTATATGCATAGAATAGTCGTTAATCGTGAATACTGATTTGCAGAACTACCTAAAGTCTCAGATGATAATAAATAAAAAAATATTCAAACTTTTTTACTCAATGCGATTGCAAATGATAATGCTTTGCATTAACATGAAATCTCATTGACAGGTTGAACTCGTGCTTCGGCACTAAAGTTCATGTGCTCTCAGCACGTTAGGCCGTAACATAGGAAACTGTGTTACGGTTTTTTTGTTTTGCTAAGATGACATCACTGATAACCCTGACGATCTAACCCTAGAGAAGCCTTAACTTGAGACCGATTCGCACACTCTATACTCAGGTAACAGAAGATCTTTTGTTACTGGTCTTACTCTGTAGTTTTATCCTACTGTTGATTTGGGTGCCAAGCGAGTTCGGCACTTTACCCTATCGTGTTGAATGGAATACGATTTATATTTTGAGTGGCTTAATGTTGCTCAGTAAAGGACTAGAACGTTCTGGTGCACTGTCTCGTTTAGGTAGTCTGCTACTCAATCGTGTCAAGGCAGAGCGCAAACTGGCCTACAGTTTGATTGTGTTTTCTGCGCTGCTATCAGCTATTGTCACTAACGACGTTGCTCTTTTTATTGTGATACCACTTACGTTGGGGCTTTAACTGATTTCCAATCTACCGGCGACAATCTTTTTGGCTGAATTTACCGATCAATGGTATCTGCTGGCCTGGGGTGTCAATGTGGGAGGATTTGGCTTTGCAATTGGATCAATGGCGAACTTAATCGCATTGCGACTAGGTAAAGCGAGAGGCATTTGGATCTGGTTTCATTTATGGTCAGTACCGACACTCCTCTTCAGCAGTATCGGTGCATATCTATTAATCCAACTGATAGGGTGAAAGTATCAAGCTGCCGCATTCACACAGCTTTCTAATAACATTTCATCTTGACGTGATCGAATCACACTTCTGGCCACACTGACGCACTTGCCGCAGCAACCGCCAACTTGCAGTTCCCTATTCAAATCACGAACACTTTGTGCACCGTCATCGATCGCTTGAAGAATATCACGCTCGGTAACACCATTACAGATACAGACATACATGACTGAACCTCCGTTAAAGACATAATGCAAATGATAACGCTTATCATGCAAATTACAACTCTTTTTTAATATCATTTTCCATCTTCTTCCCATAAACAGCATTCCTACAAAAACAGATAAATTAATTCAATTACAGCTATTGATAATCATTATCATTAGTATTATCTTAAATAGAAGACACCCCATAGGAGATGATCACCATGAATTTCAATGCTAATGAAAGAGCCACTGCAAGCGCGACAGCAAAAACAAGTGCTAATACGGACAGTGATGCCATAGAACTATCTGAATATCTCTCACAACACCATGAAGAACTTCATGCCTATCTTTCAGGACTATTTGGCTCAGCACGCTTTGCTGACGAAATTACACAGGATCTTCTCTTTTATTTATGGAATGCACCTGTAGTCATCTATGAAGGCAATCCTATGGCGATGCTCTTGTCTATGGCTAATCGATTAGGACAATATCGGAAAAGACAACGTTTTGAAGGGAAGCGGGTTGCAAAAAAAAGGAGCAAGTTCACCACTTACTCCCCTTCTCTTGCGATGTGTATCTAGTGCGCTATCTAGCCAGCTAAGCTTAGCTATAACAGCCAGCTAAACAACTAGTTTGCTGACTCACGGTACCAAGTGGTGCCTTCACGGCTGTCTTTTAGAACGATGCCATGATCAAGTAATGACTGACGAATGCGGTCCGACTCAGCATAATCTTTATTGGCTTTTGCGGCAGCGCGCTTTTCGATCCAAGCTTCAATTTCAGCCGCAGACATTTGCCCCTCCTGATCCTCACCACGAAGAAACTGATCGGGATCCTGTTGCAGCAACCCCAACACACCCGCCAAACGCTTCAACTCACCCGCCAAATGTGGCAGTTCAGGAGCTTTAGCTCGTTTAGCAATATTCAGCTCATTCACTAACTCAAATAAAACCGCGAGCGCTTTTGGTGTATTAAAGTCATCTTCCATCGCTTCACAGAGGCGTTGTTCATAGGCTGGGTTAACGCCTTGTGGGTTTTCAGCAACATCAACACCCTGTAATGCTTGATAAAAACGCTCTAACGCTGAACGCGCTTCGGTCAAACTTGAGTCTGAATAATCGATATAGCTACGGTAGTGCGCACTGGTTAAGAAATAGCGAACCACTTCTGGATTATGCACTTTTAGCACATCGCGGATGGTAAAGAAGTTATTCAACGACTTAGACATCTTTTCTTGATTGACGCGAACCGGCCCAGCGTGCATCCAATAATTGGCATAAGTACAGCTATTTGCCGCTTCCGACTGAGCGATCTCGTTCTCATGATGGGGAAACGGGAGATCAGGACCACCGCCATGAATATCTAAGGTTTTGCCGATGCAGCAACGCGACATAGCCGAACACTCAATGTGCCAACCTGGACGCCCTTCTCCCCATGGAGATTTCCAGCTCACTTCACCAGGTTTAGCCGCTTTCCACAACACAAAGCCCAGAGGACTCTCTTTTAATTCATCCACCTCAACACGCGCACCCGAACGTAGCTCTTCAATTTGCTGGCCACTGAGTTTGCCATAGCCTTCAAATTTTTCGACTCGATAATAGATATCACCATTGCTGGCTAGGTAAGCAAAATCTTTATCCATCAAATCTTGAATGAACTCGATAATGTTACCCATATGTCCAGTAACACGAGGCTCTTCGTCCGGACGCAAGACGGACAATGCGGTTTCATCTTCATGCATGGCCGCAATCATACGTTCAGTCAATTGATCAACGCTTTCGCCATTCTCAGCCGCGCGACGAATAATTTTGTCATCGACATCGGTGATATTGCGCACATAATTAACGTCCCATCCGCGCCAGCGCAGGTATCGTGTGATGACATCAAATGACACCATGACGCGAGCATGACCTATGTGACAGTAGTCGTACACCGTGACACCACAGACATACATGCCGATTTTACCGGCCTGTAGAGGTTGAAAGGGCTGTTTAGCACGGGTCAAGGTGTTATAAATCTGCAACATAGTTGTCAACTCTAGTCATTTGAAAAAATAAAAAGTATTAAATGTTATATTGTAACAGTGAAATAATCATCAGCATTGATAAAAAATCTACTCTGAATCAGACAAACGGATTCTACCCAACATCGCCCTACCTAACACACTGGATTCTCGGGTCACCAGCAAATCGCCCTGATCCCAAAGAATGGCTTCCCACTGTCCCACTGGCGTTATGCTATGGTAGCTGGCGGCATCCCACTGGGGTGCGTTATCCTGAACAGGAACAATCCAAATGAACGCTGACACGTTCAAAAAGCCTAAACGATAGCCAATTAAGGCTAAACGCTGCGAATCCGGATCATAATCGGCTCCGGTAATAAGGCCATTGGCTGGAAACTCGCCACTGCTGACCAATTGTTGTACTGGTGAATCTTTGTTAACTCGATAAAGCCGCGTGTTGTGATCTTGCCAGTTTTTGGTAAAGAGCCACAACTCATCATCCACAACCGTCAAGGCCTCACAGTCATTATTATGGGCATGTCGGCTGCGCTCAGGTCTCGTATCCGCCAAGCGAATATTGATGCGCTCTGAAGGCACAACACCTTCATTTTTGGCTTGATCCAAGTCACCCCATGCCACTTTATAAATCTGCATCCAGATGCGATCACCCATATTGTTACCACAATCGGCAATATAGAGCGTGGTTTCGTCCTGTGCGAGCGCTTCCCAATCTTCGTTCACTGAGTTAAGCGGATGGACTCGGACGATGCACTGCCTCGCCAGATTCCACTAACTCAAAAAGTGTCGCATCATGCCACTATCATTATGTGTCCACAAACGCCCATGACGCATGGCTAAACCGGATGATTCATCCACCTCGGAAGGTAGATAGGTGATTCGCTCCACACGCAACCGATCCGGTAATGCAGGGTATTGTTTGCGCTCAATCTCAACAAAAGGGTCTTCAATTTCAGCAAGATACTGATTATCCTTAATGTCCAGCTCAATATGGTTTTCTGACTCGACATGGTATTCCTGCTCAAAAACACTGACTGACTCACTGCGTGTCTGTACCTGTGTTGGAACACAACTGGATAACAGCAGCAAACCCGAAAATAGAAGAACCCTTCCCTGCATTCAGTTTAACCTTGCTGTATCTTCACCCAAGAATCTCTTAGGGTCACGGTACGGTTAAACACTAAATGGTCAGCTGTTGAATGTTGATCAACACAGAAATACCCCATGCGCTCAAACTGGAAGTTTTGCTCTGGTTTCACATCAGCCAAGCCTGGCTCTGCACGACATCCCGTTAACACCACCAAAGACTCGGGGTTAATAAAGTCCAAGAAAGAACGAGATTTGTCACCTTCTGGGTTAGCCTCAGTAAAGAGGCGATCATACAAACGGACTTCGCAAGGTACAGAATTATCCGCATTCACCCAGTGAATCACTCCGTTGGCTTTATAACCTTCTGGATTGACACCTTTCGTTGCCGGGTCATAGGTACATTTCAACTCGATGATTTCACCAGCGTCATTTTTGATCACTTCTTCACAGCGAATCACATAAGCACCGCGCAGACGAACAGCTTCACCCGCCGCTAAGCGTTTCCACTTACGTGGAGCTACTTCTTCAAAATCTTCTTGTTCAATCAGAAGATTGCGACCAAAACTCACTCGACGATTTCCCATCGATTCATCTTTAGGATGTGCCGCTAGCTCAAACCATTCTTCTTCACCTTCAGCGAAGTTAGTGATTGTCACCTTTAACGGCCGCGTTACACACATAGCACGCGGCGCATTGGCATCCAGATCGTCACGAATCGCGGACTCCAACATCGCCATATCCACGATACCATTGGAGCGTGTCACACCGATCATATCGCAAAAGTTGCGAATCGACGCGGGTGTATATCCACGACGACGCAAACCAGAGATGGTTGGCATGCGAGGATCGTTCCAGCCTTCAACATGCTTTTCATCAACCAGTTGCTTCAATTTGCGTTTACTGGTGATGGTATAGTTCAAATTCAGCCGCGCAAACTCATACTGTTTTGGTTGAGATGGTACAGGCAAATTATTGATTAACCAGTCATAAAGTGGGCGATGATCTTCAAATTCCAGTGTACAGATAGAGTGGGTAATTTGCTCAATCGCATCGGATTGACCGTGTGCAAAATCGTATGAAGGATAGATTTTCCACTGATCACCTGACTGGTGGTGATGCGCGTGGCGAATACGATAAATAACCGGATCACGCATATTGATATTGGGCGATGCCATATCAATTTTGGCTCGCAATACGCAACTGCCTTCTGGACGTGTGCCGTCTTTCATTTGCTCAAAAAGCGCCAGATTCTCATCCACACTACGGTCACGGTAAGGGCTATTTTTACCCGGCTCAGTCAAACTACCGCGATATTCACGCATCTCTTCGGGTGAAAGATCATCAACGTAGGCTTTACCCTCTTTGATTAAATAGACTGCCCAATCAAAAAGCTGCTGAAAGTAATCAGAGGTGTAGCGAATATCACCCGCCCATTGAAAACCTAACCATTGCACATCGCTGACAATAGAATCGATGTATTCTTGGCTCTCTTTTTCTGGGTTGGTATCATCAAAACGTAAATGACATTGACCGCCGTATTTAAGCGCTGTTCCAAAGTTCAAACAGATGGACTTAGCATGTCCAATGTGAAGGTAACCGTTTGGCTCAGGTGGAAAACGAGTGATGACTTGACCGCCATGCACCTTGTTTTCGAGATCCTGTTCAATAATCTGATGAATAAAGTTAGTAGGCTTTACGCTGTCTTGCTTGGTCATAGAGTCAACTTAATTTGGCTAATGATAAATAAGGCTAGGGTTCGCAGGCCTTTTCAATAACCGTCTATTATAAACTGACTCCGTGATTGAACGCACGGATCTTACTGAGAGTTTTACTCTTTTCAGCCTTTTTATAGGCTGTGTTAAGCTACGCACTCTTTTTATTCAGATCATGGTTTAGTTGCTTCTTTTATGCCGACACAACACTTCAATGGCACGATCATTATTGGTGCTGGCCCCAGTGGTTTAATGATTGCAGACATTCTCTCAGCAGCGGGCAAAAAGGTGCGCATCTATGAATCCATGCCAACACCTGGGCGCAAGTTTTTAATGGCAGGCCGCGGTGGTCTTAACATCACCCATTCAGAAGGTTTTGATCAATTTGTCTCCCGATACGGCGAGGCATCAGCCACAATCTACCCACTTCTGAAAACCTTTGGCCCCAAAGAAGTGATTGAATGGATGACTCAGCTCGGACAAGAAAGTTTTATCGGCAGCTCGGGACGGGTCTTCCCTAAAGCGATGAAAGCCGCGCCTTTGCTCCGCGCTTGGCTGGATCGTCTCAAAAACCAAGGTGCTGAACTGATTACTCGTCACCGCTGTATTGATTGGCAAGATAATCATCTGACACTTGAATCGCCTGATAACACCTTTACCGTCACGGCTGATCAGATAGTGTTTGCCACCGGTGGCGGCAGTTGGAAAAAGCTAGGTACTGACGGTCAATGGACAGCGTTATTCAAATCCAATCAGATCAAGATCAATCCTCTCGCCCCTTCCAACTGTGGTTTTATTAGCCCATGGAGTGATCACCTGCGTGAACACTATGCGGGTAAACCACTAAAAGGTGTTAACCTTAGTACAGAGCTCAGGCACAAAAAGGTGATCTTGTGCTGACAAAGTATGGCTTGGAAGGCGGTTTGCTTTACGCCTTTTCGGCTGAACTACGAGATCAACTTCAATCTAAAGGTCATGCCAAGATCTCATTAGATCTGATGCCTGATATTCAGACGGATCAACTAGGGCAACGCCTTAGTAAGCCCAAAGGGCGAAATTCACTTAGCAACCATCTTCGCAAGAGCGGTATTGCACCCGTTAAATCAGCACTCGTTAGAGACTGCTGTACAAATCTGGACAAGGATGACATGAATGCTTGGGCGCAAGCGCTCAAAAGCTGCCCTGTTCTTTTGACGGACATGCGCCCTATGGATGAGGCGATCAGCACCGCGGGTGGTGTTCCTTTCGATGAATTAAATGAAGATTTCTCTTTGAAAAGTTACCCTAATATATTCTGTTCAGGGGAAATGATTGATTGGGATGCACCTACAGGGGGCTACCTTTTAACCGCTTGCTTATCAATGGGCTTTCATCTTGGGCATGCCATCTTGGCACGACATGATGGATAATTCAGAAAAAACGAAGATGCACTCAGGCTAGACTTGAGTATAATAGCGCTTTTTACACTACCTACTAATACCATCCATAGGATCGAATTAATGATTATTCTGCATACTAATCACGGCGACATTACCATTGAACTGAACCATGAAAAGGCACCTAAAACAGCGGCTAACTTCGAAGCCTATGTCAAAGAAGGTTTCTACAATGGTGTCATTTTTCACCGAGTGATTGATGGATTCATGATTCAAGGTGGTGGTTTCGAACCGGGTATGACGCAGAAGAAAACCCGTGAAAGCATTGAAAACGAAGCCGATAACGGCCTGAAAAATGAAGCAGGCACCCTAGCCATGGCGCGCACCATGGATCCACACTCTGCTTCTGCTCAGTTCTTTATCAATGTTTCAGATAACAGCTTCCTTAACCACACCGCAAAAACATCACAAGGCTGGGGTTACGCGGTATTTGGTAAAGTGGTTAACGGCATGGATGTGGTTAACAAAATCAAAGGTGTTAAAACCACTTCTCGCGCAGGTCACCAAGACGTTCCAGTTGAAGATGTGATCATCGAATCCGCCGAAATCGTTGAAGCCACTGAAGCGGCTGAGTAATCGCCAATAATGTCGTTGCTACTGATCTCTGATCTTCACCTGCAACCGACTCGCCCCGATATTTCATCGGGGCTATACCGCTTATTGCAGAATTTCCCTACTGATTGTAGACAGCTTTATATCTTAGGTGATCTTTTCGAGTATTGGATCGGCGATGACGCTCCACTGCCCGGTTCTGATCAGCTTGCTGAATCTTAAAAAAAACTGCATCAAGGTGGTGTAGAGATATTTTTTCAAGCCGGTAATCGAGACTTTTTTAGTGGGTCAAGCCTGGTTATCAGCAGCAGGCGTCAAGCCCTTACCTGAAGCCTACAAACTTCGCTTTCCCGATGGCACCTATACGCTACTGATGCATGGTGACCAACTCTGTACCGATGACCTGGAATACCAAGCGTTTAGACAAACGGTTCGTGATCCATCATGGCAGTCTATGTTTCTGAGCAAAAGCATAGAAGAGCGCATTGCCATCGCCGAAAACCTTCGTAATGAAAGCAGATGCGTGGCGCAGAAAAAAGCCAAGCAATCATGGATGTGAATCAGGATACGGTAGAACAGGTCATGAGGAATGCGAATGTGACTCGATTGATTCATGGTCACACGCACCGCCCTGCTTTACATCAACTCAGGGTGAACAATCAACCTGCAGAACGAATTGTACTTGGGGATTGGGATAAAAAAGGATGGTACATTCATGCCACCCCTTCTTCTACTGAGTTAATCAGCTTTACGCTTTAAGACATTAATCCTAAGCAACTACTTGAGATGCTATCACAGGCATCCCACTGTGGAATCGAAACTCTTCGTCCGGCTGTTCAATCAACTCACGCTCCACTTCACGGAAAAACGCAATTCGATCATCAATAGGCTCACCGGCATATTCCTGTGCTAAAAACAGGTAATCCTGATAATGACGCGCCTCTGACTTTAATAACGAGCGATAAAACTTAGCCAACTGATCATCCAAAAATGGCGCTAACTTAGCAAACCGCTCACACGAACGCGCCTCGATCAAGGCACCGATAATCAAGGTATCAATCAAACGACCCGGTTCGTAGGTACGAACATGCTTTCGCAAGCCTCCAGCATAACGCGCTTGGGTGAGATGATCATAAACCAATCCACGCTCTTGCATGATCGCCAAGACTTGCTCGAAGTGAATCAACTCTTCTCTGGCTAAGCGTGACATCTTGTTCAGCAGATCAGGACGATCGACATAACGAAACATCAAGGTCATCGCTGTTGAAGCCGCCTTTTTCTCACAATGCGCGTGATCGGTGAGTAAGAGCCACAAATTCTCTGGTTTTATCGCTTCAGCGATCCAAGCATCGGGCGTTTCACAAGGGAGGAATTGGTGAATTTCATCAAGCGCAGTCATCTTAGTCATATCAATTGCAAGCTATAAAAACCGTTAAGAAAAAGTGGCTTTATTATAACTTTCTAACGCCTGATACGCCATGAATGATCAACAGGATAAGGCGCACACTGAACACATCAATCGTAGCTCAACGCCTCTTTCAGGGACTTAAATACGCCATTAGGGTGGTATTCATTCTTTGTGTGACCGTCTGACGCCATGGAAGGCGTCAGCCGAGCGGCCATGGAAGGCGAAAAGCGTGTCACACGGAGGATGAATTACCACCCCAACCTACTTCATTTTAAGCACGCAGTTTAAGTACGAGCCTTTTGAATCATCTTTTTAACTACTGGCAAGCCCAATGACAAAGCTGCGATGATAAGCAGGACGAGTGAGATAGGCTTATCAATAAAGATCGACCAGTCACCGCCAGAGATTTGCAAGGCACGACGCATGGATTCTTCCATCAAGGCACCTAGTATTAGGCCCAAAATCATCGGTGCCGCTGGGAAACCATAGAGCTTCATCACCAAACCGATCAGACCGAATACCAGCAGCAGCACCAAATCGAAACTACTGAAGTTGAGTCCGTAAACACCCACCATACAGAAGATCAATATCAGTGATAACAGCAAAGCTCTGGGAGCATCAAGAATTCTAGCAATGTATGGAATTAAGGGCAGATTGAGTATCAACAGGAAGATGTTTCCGACATACATACTCGCAATAACCCCCCAGAAAACGTCTGGACGTTGCTCGATCATCATGGGCCCTGGGGTTACACCCATCACCAGCAAGGCACCCAGTAGAACAGCGGTTGTACCTGAACCCGGAACACCTAGCGTCAATAACGGTACAAACGAACCACCACAAGCGGCGTTATTCGCGGATTCCGGGGCAGCTACACCTTTGATATTTCCTTTACCGAAGGTATCACCATCTTTCGCAAGACGTTTTTCCATACTGTAGCCTAAGAATGAACCGATGGTTGCACCCGCACCAGGCAACACACCTGTAAAGAAACCTAACACAGAGCTTCGCGCCACAGGGGCCGCCATCTCTTTAACTTCTCCCATGGAGAGTTTTAGAGAGCCTATCTCATTACGCTTTTGTACTTTTTTACTGCCGCGTAAGAGCATGTAGAACACTTCTGCGAGGGCAAAAATACCCAAGGCCACCACAAGGAAGTTAATACCATCGAGCATTTCGATACTGCCAAAGGTATAACGCTCTGTTCCCGTTTGCAGATCCATGCCAACAATTGAGATCATCATACCCACGACGGCCGCAATCAGACCCTTCACCAAGGATTTATCAGACAAGCTCACTACAGCGGTTAAACCGAGCACCATCAGGGCAAAGTATTCTGGCGGACCAAAACTCACCGCCACCTTGGACAGTAGAGGCGCAATAAACATCAAACCGATGATCGAAATAGTACCACCCACAAAAGAGGCATAGGCGGCAATGGCCAGGGCTTTTCCTGCCATACCCTTCTGTGCCATAGGATAGCCATCAAAAGAGGTCGCTACCGTACCAGCCACACCGGGGGCGTTGAGCAAAATAGATGAGGTTGATCCCCCAAAAATGGCGCCATAATAAACACCCGCCATTAAGATTAACCCCGTCGCCGGGTTAAGATTGAATGTAATCGGGATCATCAATGCCAACGCACTCATCGGCCCTAATCCGGGCAGCATTCCGATAATAGTACCCGCGAAGACACCAATAAATACATACATCAAGTTGATTGGATCCAGAGCGATACTGAAGCCATACATCAGGTTACTTAAAGCTTCCATGGGAAAACCTTCTTATTATTGAGCACTCAAGCAGTGAAATAAGTCTAAAACTTAAAAAGGAATAATCCCTTGAGGGAGATAGATTCCCAGTACTTTGCTTAGCAAGACATACAAAGACACTACAATACCCGCCACTGTCACAAGATTGACGGTATGATTTCGATAGCCAAACCAAAAGGACAACCCAACACCCAACAATATTGATGCGGCTAAAAAACCCAGTGGTTCAATCAAAAAAGCGTAAGCTAGTACAGCAATCGAAGCGCCGAAAACTTGTACCTTGGGGTTCTGAATACCCGTTTGGGGTAAATCTTCGTCAGTATTAGTTTCTTTATCCGTTTTAACTTCAGACGCTTCGCAGGCTCTTTCTCAAGAAACAAAAACACAGACAAAATCAACAAACAAGCACCCAGCATCTTGGGAAAAGCGTCAGAGTCAACCGGGCGAGGAATTGGAAACACAGGAATTTGAAATGCCATCCATAAATAGCCCAAGGAAAACACAAACAGGATGATGGCAAGCAGTTGATTAATATTTAGACGTAACATATTAGGATCATCCGGAAAAGAAGTGAAAAACAGGCTGATGGAGTTTTGACTCCACCAGCACCGAATAGACCTAAATCAATTGCGTAGTAGACCCAGATCGCCTAATACTGCACGGAATTGCTCGAGTTGTGCATCAAGGAAGGCACCAAACTCTTCACTATTCTGATAAGCATCCAACCAACCTAGACGCTCAGTAGCTTCTCTCCAACCGTCAGTTTCCATCATACGGGCAAAGAGATCTTCGTAGTAACGGAGCGCTTCCTCAGAGATATCCTTGGGTGCCATTACACCACGCCAGATATCAAAGGTGTAATCCAAACCCTGCTCTTTGTATGTCGGAACATCCATACCTGGAATACGCTCTGGTGAAGAAACGCCAAGTGCTCGTAACTCGCCACCTTGCAATTGTGCCGTCGCTTCGCCTGCTCCTGTAATGACAGCTTCAACGTGACCGCCAAGTAGACTGGTCATCGCCTCACCACCACCCGAAAAGGCAATGTAGTTCACAGATGCGGCATTAATACCGGCTGCCGCCGCAGCACCTGCAATAGAGATATGGTCCATAGAACCGGCAGCAGACCCACCGCCTACGCTTAAGCGTGGGTTTTCAGCAATCGCCGCAAAAAGATCATTGATGGACTGATGCGGAGAGTCGTTGCGAACCAGCACAATAGAATAATCAGTAATTAAACGGGCGACTGGAGTGAAATCTGTGTGGTTGAAACGTGAGGTTCCAGCAAGAGGCACAAGGATAATTGGAGGACTGGTTGCAAAAAGCTTGTGATCATTGCGACTGTCACGCGCGATTTGAGCCCAAGCAACCGCACCACCGCCACCAGGTATATTGATGGCCGCAAAATTTACATCAGCCAGATTTTCAGTACGAATAACATTCGCGGCTGTTCTAACAAGGGTATCCCAACCTCCACCAGGGTTAGCTGGCGCGATAAACTCAACGGCTCTGGACGGTGTCCAGTCACTCGCTAAGGACTGAGTAACCATACCTGCAGTTAAGGTTAAGGCTGCGCCCATCAAGGCAAGAGATTTAAGGGGTGTTCTCAGATTCACTTTCATAAGTAACTCCAAAGTTATTATCATTTTTTTTTGGTTTGGGTCGAATCTAAAGTTTGCAACTTGCTATCACAAGTTTATGATCATTTTTTTTAAAAAAAACCTATTAAAACCTTTTTGTTCATTTTGTTCACGAAAAGATCAAAGGGATCGATAGCGACGCTCGGGACGCCCCACTTCACCATAGTCCAACTCTGCTTGAACTTCACCTTTGGCGACCAAAAATTCAAGATAGCGTCGCGCTGTAGAACGGCTGACACCCGTAGACTGGGCCAGTGAAGTGGCTGTTTGAGGCTCGTTAAAGCCATCTAAAGCGTCTCGAATCTTGTTTAGGGTTAAGGGATCAATTCCCTTGGGTAACTTTTCTTGAGACAAATCATCAGCCACCTTCCTTATTAAGGACCTATCCAGTTGAATTTGATCCAACTGTTCAAATTGCGACAACAAAAAAACGCTCCTGCTTAAATCTTTCGAGCATTTGCGCCATTCGAGTGCTTTCGATAGGCTTAATCAAGTAGTCAAACACACCGCCTCTCAATGCTTCTTGTATAGTTTCCACTTCTTTAGCAGCGGTTAGCATCACGATATCGATAGAACGAAAACGTCGACGTATCTCCCAAAGTAACTCTAGTCCATTGACGTCAGGAATATAGGCATCAAGCAAAATTAAATCGGGTAACGCTTGTTGAGACGCTAAAAATGACAAGCTATCGGCTGCATTGTGACAAATACCCACGACCGAAAAACCATCAGTCTGCTCAATAAACTGACGATTAATATCAGCCACGCGAAAGTCATCTTCAATGATCAGCACTGTATAAATCATATTAACTTATCACCTTAACTAAATGCTTATTAATGACTTTTCAAATGTAACAACAAAGCAAGCACCACCTAACTCTCCCTCTTCAAGATAGAGATTGCCCGAGTAAAGCATGGCATAGCGACTCACCAAAGCCAAACCTATTCCCTGATGTTCGCCCTGCTTGGTGGAATAGCCTTGCTGAGTCACTACAGCTAACTGATCCAGACTTAACCCCAGACCTGAGTCCTCCACCTCAATAAGCACCTGATCACCCAAGTCGGTAAAGAACACTCTTGTATCTTACTCAACGGTTACATTATGTTTGTACAGGCATAATGAACCTAGGTGAGTGAGGATGTTTTACTCTTGGGCGGTTCAACCTGTGGGTCAGATTATTCCCTCACCTTCCTGTTTCTTGCTGAACGGTATCTTAGGCATTTGAAGCCTGTATTCACAAGGTTAGTAAAACATGAATCAGTCCGTTAATTGCACTCTCGGAATTGATATTTCGAAAAAGAAGTTTGATGTAGCACTACATTTACCCTCTGGAAAATGGAAGCATAAAGCGTTTACAAATAGCTCCGAAGGCTTTCAGGAACTCTCTCATTGGCTGCGCCAGCTTAATGTCGAACAAGTACACGCTTGCATGGAAGCGACTAATATTTATGGCAATGCACTAGCTGAGTATTTATATGATGAAAACCATAATGTTAGTGTCGTCAATCCAGCCAGAATTAAAGGTTTCGCCCAGAGTGAAATGCTGCGAACAAAAAAATGATAAGCAAGATGCATCGCTCATTGCTCGATTTTGTGAAGCACTCTCACCAGAGCTGTGGAAGCCTGAGCCTATAAGTGTCCGACAACTCAGAGCACTAGTAAGGCGGCTTGATATGCTTATTGAAATGAAACAACAAGAAGTCAATCGACTAGATGTTTCTGATGAGATTGTACAAATCGATATACGCCAACATGTTAAAGAGTTAGAGCAACGTAT
This sequence comes from Nitrincola sp., assembly GCA_021208565.1. Lineage (GTDB taxonomy): Bacteria > Pseudomonadota > Gammaproteobacteria > Pseudomonadales > Balneatricaceae > Nitrincola. The sequence goes on along the minus strand of JAJOJN010000088.1, from coordinate 893 downwards.
TAACAAAATACGAACCGATATCGAAGAACATATTGATCGCGATCCAGATTTGAAAAACAAGAAGGAACTCTTGCTTTCAATTCCAGGTATTGGCGAGAAAACAATGGCAATAGTTTTGTCTTATTTTGCATCTATTCTACACTTTGACAGTGCAAAGAAATTAGCCTCGTTTTGTGGGGTTGCCCCTCGTGAGTACCAATCGGGAAGCTCGGTTAATGGTCGTGGCGCAATGTCAAAGATAGGCTCAGCACACTTACGCAAATCACTCTTTCTACCGGCAATGGTAGCGCTTAAATACAACCCAGCGTTGAAAGCGTTGAAAGAACGATTGAGTGAAAAAGGAAAACCGAAAATGGTCATAATCGGCGCAGCGATGCGCAAGCTCATTCATATCATCTACGGTGTATTAAAAAAGCAACCTACCTTTTGATGAAAATAAAGCTGTTAAGGCTTGAAGTTTCAGACGGTATTGCAGGGTTGTGGATACCTCTAAATCCATCTGAATCGCTGTTGATTCGTCCGTGTAAGCTCGTCTTCCACATCCATGTGGTAGACGGTTAGATAATTTTAGGGGTATGCTCTTTCGAAAGCACGAGGGTGAACTTGAAAACGAGAAAAAGGCCAGCTGAAGAGCTGACCTTTTTGTAAGTGGAATTGTGAATCAGGCAAGGGGTAGCGCTTGACGTTCAAGACGGTATCTGACCCCGAATTCAGTATCTGACCCCGAATTCAACGGATTTCAGAACGAACAAATGGCATTCGTATCGCAGGTGATTGTGACACTACTATGTGAACTTGGCTGTGTTGTAAATGCAGGAGTAGTTGGAAAAGGAACAACCTCATTGCAAGCCGAAAAGGGAAAGGCTGTTGGAATAACACCGTTTGGATCACTA
>JAJOJN010000011.1 GCA_021208565.1 Nitrincola sp. | reverse complement strand
GTGATTATGTCGCAATTTGGTAGTTTTCTCAGCACTCAGTGCATTCGCCACCCTAGCCTATGATGGCCGCCGCAGTGAGTTTGCGCGTACAGAGCTGCTAGCCGCATTACGCATCATTGATAGTGGAGAGATCGCCGCTGATGAGATGATCGGCTCTTGGGCGGGTGCAATGGGACATACTCAGTTTATTCCCTCTAGCTTTGAATCCTTTGCTAAAGACGGTGATGGGGATGGTCGTCGAGATATTTGGGGAAGTATTCCAGATGTCATGGCATCCACGGCCAATTATCTGGCACAAGCAGGTTGGCAAGCCAATCAACCCTGGGGCGTCGAGGTGGTCTTACCGGCCAACTTTGACTTTACCCAAACTGATCGTCGCAGCAGTGCAGAATGGGCAAACCAAGGGGTTAGAGCTGTCAGCGGCACCCTTCCCAATTTTGCCAGCGCATCGGTGATAGTGCCTGCAGGAGCTCAAGGTCCAGCCTTCTTAGTTGGCCCCAACTTCAATGCGATTCTGCGCTATAACAATGCCACCAGTTATGCACTCGCCGTAGCCACACTGGCGGATGCCATTATGGATAGACCGGGAATTCAGCAAACTTGGCCTCGCGATCAAGTGCCACTAACTCGCGCTCAAGTGCGTGAACTGCAAGAAGCGTTAAATGCACGTGGTTATAATGTCGGCACTGCTGATGGCATTATGGGCCAAATACACGTAATGGCTTAAGAGCGTTTCAGCGCTCCCAAGGACTCGTGCCTGATGGCTTTGCGACCCAGTCGCTATTAGAAAGAATTAGAGGACGTTAGAATGCTTGGGTGAACTGATTAGTTCTTCCAGTTCACCCAAGCATTGAATGCAATCGATTTGGTCTTTCGTTATGGGCTTTTAAACCCAACGAGGCACCCGCCTCTTATAGTTCAGATACTCCTCGCCAAACCTTGCTTCTAAAGCCTCTTCCTCAGGCTCTATCTGCATTTTGGTCAAGATGAATACAAAAACAGGCAATAGTAGAACAGGTGTCAAGCTACCCAGCCAGATCCACCACCCAAACAACATGAACGACATACCCAGATACATAGGGTTTCTGGAGTAACGGTATAGGCCTGTGGTCACTAAATGAGTTGCCGCTCCGGGCTTCATAGGATTAGGTGTGGTATGGAGCTTTAGAAATAGCGTTAACGACCAAAGGTCAGAAAGTCCGGCGAGAAAAATCAGCACTAACCCAGCATAGCGCCATGGCAAGTTAAATAAATGATATAAAGGCAGGTGATTGTTTAGCAGCCACATCAATGTGGCGGTTAACACTAGGTAAACCGGTGGTGGAATTCGCGTTTTAAGGGTATTAAGCATCCTGTTACTCATTATGTGAAAGATTCGGATGAACGATGAGCTCTCCACGAAGCTGATTGTTTAATAGGATAATTAACTGATCTAAGAGTTCTTTTTCGCCCGTTATCTCAGCGGTTACCTTATCAGCATAGTGGATACTCAACTGCAAACTCATCTGCTCTGCTAGATGCCTCAGCACAGACTCATGTTCGTAAGCTAACTCAAGCCTTGTGGATGATTGAGGACGCACTTCGATCAACTCAGCGGTGTTAAGTGGATCACTGATCGCTTGACTGTAAGCCCTGACCAACCCGCCAGCACCCAGCTTAATCCCACCAAAGTAACGCACGACGGTCGCCAGTACATTATCGAGTCCTTTGTGCTGCAAGACATTGAGCATAGGACGCGCTGCGGTTCCAGAGGGCTCGCCATCGTCAGATTGGCGGACTTGTCCATTCACCAGCATGGCATAACAGATATGGCGAGCATCAGGGTGTTGCTGCCAGAGGGCATCCACGATGGCTATTCCTTCGGCATGACTGTGAATAGGCTCTATCCGACCGATAAAGCGCGACTTTTTGATTTCAAAATCGCACTCAACGGGTGTTTTTAACGTGTTAGTTAACGACATCCACTCTCTACAATATTCTCAACACAGGTTCCTGCAAGGCAGACATTTGCTCTCGGAGTTGCAGAATATGCTCTCCCCAGTAGCGTTCGGTATTGAACCATGGAAAGCTCTTTGGAAAAGCAGGATCTTGCCAACGCCGCGCCAGCCAAGCACTGTAGTGCAGCATTCGCAACGTACGTAGCGGTTCAATCAAATGAAGCTCTCTGGGATCAAAGTCAGCAAATTCTTCATAGCCCGCTAGCACTTCTGCGAGTTGCAGTTCTCGTTGTGAGCGCTCGTTTTCACTGAGCAGCATCCATAGATCTTGTATCGCGGGTGCCATTCTTGCATCGTCAAAATCAACAAAATGCGCTAAGTCATCACGCCACAAGAGGTTACCACCGTGACAGTCACCATGGACTCGAATATAGCGAATATCATCAAAACGCTGAAAGGCCTGCTCAATCAGCTTCATCAGATCATCAGTTAACGATAAATAAGCCTCTCTCAAGGAAGCAGGAATAAAGTCTTTAGAGATCAAATCAATGCTTTGGTAACCAAAAGAGGCCAGATCCAACGCCGGTCGCTCTACAAAAAGGGCGAGCGGCACCCACTCGATGCATCCGCCCCAGTGTATGCCCCAGTTGATAGAGGTGATCAGGATTATCGAGATCTGGCGCACGACCACCACGACGCGGAAAAAGTGCCAAGCGAAAGTTCTGATAATTCAGTAGACTCTCGCCTTGGCTGTTCTTGATGGGCGTTACTACTGAAAGCTCTTGCTCTTCAAGCTCATAGCAAAACTGATGTTCTTCAAGTATTTGCTGATCGGACCAACGCTGTGGACGATAAAACTTGGCAATAATGGGTGTATCTTCCTCAATGCCAATTTGATAGACCCTATTTTCATAGCTGTTTAGAGCCAATACACGACCATCCGAGAGAAACCCTTGGGCTTCTATGGCGTCCAGAATAAAATCTGGTGTCAGTATTTCAAAAGGATGTGTCGTTGAGTTCAACTGGGTTCCGTCCTGTGCAAAATTGTTTTAAGGTTTTAGCTGCTTTACAGCATCTATCCATGCTGGATCGAAGCGTGTTTGCTCAGGATCTAGACCTAACTCCTCAATTTTCACCAACAAGGATTGCATCGGTTTACGCAATTCACTGATACCCCCTTCATTATTTTCGAGTCGATGCATCTGCATCAGTCCTAAATGATAAAAAACGTAACAACTGAATGGCGGTGACGTTGTTTTGCGCCACACCAGCGTCAACATGATGCATCACATTGGTGACTTTCATTAAACAGCGTTTAAGTTTCCAACTGTAGACTGATGCTTCCATCAGGGGATGGTTCCACAACACTGTTTTGAAGAGGACAGTGGTCAACACAAACCCAGCAAATACACCCAGCGCATTCCAAACAAAGTTATTCGCGTCAGGCTGACCAAAGTAGGAAACACTTAAGGTTGAAAGCCCCATACCTAACACCGCAAAAATCCCGATTAGGATAAAGGTACTTTTCCGAGTTTCCTGTCTAAATGCTTCTGGATCTCGGGTTTCCAATTCAAAAATATCCGACACACTTCACCTCTGATGGACAAGAGCGTTTAAGTTGGTTTTCTTGAACTCAGCTTTAGCTCTTTTTGGGTCTTTCTGCCAAAGGAGTCGAGAAAATATGTTCCATATCCCAAGGAAAACGTATCCAGGTATCCTGACTCACTTCAGTAATAAAGGTATCGACCAGAGGTTTGCCTGCAGGTTTCGCATAGATGGTCGCAAAATGAGCTTTTGGTAGCATTTCACGCACATGCCGAGCTGTCTTCCCAGTATCTACTAGGTCGTCAATCAAAATCATTCCTTCACCATCGCCCGCTACTCCTTTTAAAACAGACAGCTCTCCCTGAGCAGCGGCAGTGCCTGATTCATCGCTTTTTTGGTAGCTCACTACACAGATGGTGTCAATGAGTCGCAGATCCATCTCACGCGCCAAAATAGCAGCAGGTACTAAGCCTCCGCGAGTGATGGCAATAATGCCTTTCCACTCACCCTTATCTAAAAGGCGCCAAGCCAAAGCTCTGGCATTGCGGTGAAGTTCTTCCCAACCCACGGGAAAATCCATACGGTAATGATGTTCAGTCATTCTTGTTCTCCAAGCGTAAAGTAATTCAGCACAGGGGAATGCCACAAAAAGAGAAGCCCTCGAAGGTTGTTCGAGGGCTTCTCTATTATAAAGCTTTTACAGGATTATTTTGGAATTTCTGAAGTGATGCCTTCTACGTAGAAATCCATGGTCAATAAATCGCTATCTGGTGCAACTTCACCTTCGGCTAGCCAAGGTGTTACATCCTGCTTATTGATAGGACCTGTAAATGGATGATACTCACCCGCGGCAATCGCAGCGATCATCGCCTCAGCTTCAGCACGGACATCTTCAGGGATACGATCACTCATCGGTGCGAAGCCAACCATGCCATCTACAATACCATGCCAGACATTGCCCGCGGTCCAAGTACCCTCTTTTACTGCTCTGACGCGCTCGATGTAGTAAGGTGCCCACACATCTAGAATGCCTGTTAGGTGAGCTTCAGGTGCAAAGGCAGACATGTCTGATGCTTGACCGAACGCCATAATGCCAGCGTCTTGTGCAACGATTAAGGGAGCAGTCGAATCAGTGTGCTGCATAATGATATCGGCACCTTGCTCAATCAATGCTTCAGCCGCTGCCGCTTCTTGAGCAGGGTTATACCAGCTGTATACCCACACTACATTAAACTCTACATCTGGGTTTACCGCTTTGGCATGACGATAGGCGGAGTTAATGCCCATGATGACTTCAGGAATGGGGAAAGAAGCGATATAGCCTACTTTATTGGTTTGCGTCATTTTACCCGCAATATGACCAATCACAGCACGACCTTCATAAAAACGCGCGTTATAGAGGCTAACGTTTTCCGTCTCCTGAATGTAACCCGTTGCATGTTCAAAGGCTACGTTGGGAAAACGAGCCGCAACCGTGTTCACATCTGGCCCATAACCAAATGAGGTAGCAAAAATAATATTTGTACCGGATAACGCCATCTGTGTCATGACACGTTCAGCATCGGCACCATATCCCACATTTTCTACAAAGCTGGTTTGCACCGCATCACCAAACTCCTCTTCCAGCGCTAAACGCGCAATATCATGCGTATAAGTCCAGCCATGGTCACCAACGGGGCCGATATAAACGAATCCGACCTTGGTGGTGTCTGCCATCACAGGCGCAGCAAGCGCAGCGCATAAAGCACCAACAGTTAAGAGTTTTTTCATGAGTCTAGCTCCATATTAACAGCGTAATGCCTCAGTTTGAGGCGTGAAAGGGTCGGTTAAGCGAACCGGGTGCATTTAGCGAACCACGTGCTTTGCCCGACGAAATAAACACTAAAACAGCAATAGTGATCAAATAAGGTGACATAGAAAGATATTCGACCGGAATCTTCACGCCAGCTGCTTGCAGATTCAGTTGCAACACCACAATACCACCAAACAGATAAGCGCCAGCCATAGCACGCCATGGGCGCCAACTGGCAAAAACCACCAACGCTAGAGCGATCCATCCGATACCTACGGTCATCCCTTCTGTCCATTGCGGTACTCGAATCAAGGACAGGTAAGCTCCGCCTAACCCAGCACAGGCGCCACCAAACATAATCGCCAATACACGTACTCGTTTGACGTGATAGCCCAAGGCATGAGCAGCATCATGATTTTCACCCACTGCCCTAAGAATCATGCCTGCTCGGGAATATTTCAAAAACCACCAAACAGCGGCCACAAGCGCGATAGTGAGATACACCATAATGTCGTGCGAGAAAAAGGCTCGACCGAAAAAGGAATCTCAGACAAAAAACCTAAATCTAACTTGGGGGTGCGTGGTGGGGTAATACCCACATATTTTTGCCCTAAGAGTGCGGACAAACCTAGACCAAATAAGGTCAGGGCTAAGCCTGATGCGACCTGATTCGTCATCAACGCCTGAGTTAACAAGGCAAACAATAGCGACAGTGCAATGCCACCCAGTGCAGCGCCAATAAAGCCGACAAGAGGGCTTCCTGTGTTTACGGCAACAATGAAACCCACACAGGCACCCATAATCATCATGCCCTCAACACCTAGATTAAGGACGCCCGACTTTTCGACCACTAACTCACCAATCGCGGCTAACAAAATCGGAGTCGCCGCCACCATCAGTGCGGCCAATAACACAGCAATATTGATCGAGCCAATCATGATGAGCTTACTCCTCGCGTTAATCTCAGTCGGTAGTTGGTCTGGAAATCCAACGCCAATAAGAAGAACAACAACATCCCTTGGAACACTTGAATGGCTGAGCTAGGCAGTTGCAACATCATCTGACTTAACTCTCCACCGATATAGGTCAAAACCGAGTAATAAGCCAGCAAAAACGATGCCGATCGGGTTAGTCGACCTAAAAAACGCCACAATGATCGCGGTAAAGCCATAACCCGAGGCAAACTCAATTCGCACTTGACCACCAGGGCCTGAAACCTCAAACATACCCGCTAACCCTGCCAACATGCCTGAAATACCTAAACAGATCACCACCAATCGAGTGGGTGAGATACCGGCAAAACGCGCCGCTCTTGGCGCTTGACCCGCTAATTGAACATGGTAACCCAACATATGGCGTTTCATCATGGCATAGGCAAAGATCACCGCAATCATCGCCGCTACCACACCCCAGTGAATGCCCGTACCGGCAAACAATTCTGCATTATGCGCTGCTTCATAGCGGCGCAAATCACGAGAACCCGGAAAGCCTGGAATATCAGGATTTCGCATTAAACCGAGCGCCATCGCCGCGAGAATTTTCTCAGCCACATAAACCAGTAAGAGGGAAACCAGTATTTCATTAGTGTTAAAGCGCGTTTTCAAAATGGCAGGAATCATCGCCCATAAAAAGCCACCAAAAGCGCCCGCTAACACCATCAAGGGGAAGATGTACCAACCCGGTTGAGGGAAAAACCACAGTGCCACACCGGCACCAAATAAGGCACCGATGATGTACTGACCTTCCGCACCTATGTTCCAGATATTCGCTTTAAAGCCAATGGCAAGTCCGACTGCAATCAGAATTAAAGGGGCTGACTTGATCAGCAGTTGCGGGCGAGAGTAGCTACCGAAGGTTTCCGAAAAAATCGGATCAAAAAAGATGAGACGAATCGCGGCGACTGGATCTTTGCCGAGCATCGCAAACATGATGCCACCGGCAATCATGGTTAACAAAACGGCTAAAAAGGGATTGGCAATACGCCAAAACGTTGAAGGTTCTTTTCGTTTTTCCAGCCGTATCATGCACTCACCTCATGTGCTGGATGCATATCATGGGCACCACCCATCATTAACCCTATCTCCTCTACACTTAAACCCTTCGATGATCGAACAGGCGTTAAACGACCTTCATTGAGCGCCGCGAAACTATCGGCAACTTCCAATAGTTCATCCAAATCCTGACTGATCACTAATACCGCTGCACCCTTGGCAGCAAGATCCAACAGTGCCTGACGGATGAATGCCGCAGCGGCAGCGTCTACCCCCCAAGTTGGCTGATTCACAATGATCACGTCAGGATTGAGTTCGATCTCTCGCCCAATCACAAACTTTTGTAAATTACCGCCGGATAGTGCTCTGGCGAGTACATGGGTTCCGGGTGTTCTAACATCGAAGCGAGAGATGATTTGCTTGGCAAATTCACCCGTTTCGCGCCAATTGATAAAGCCAAAACGGGTCAAGTTTTTCCGCTCCGATCCAGACAGCAAAGCATTTTCCATCAAACTCATTTCCGGCGCTGCGGCATGCCCAAGACGTTCTTCTGGTGCCGCCACTAAGCCTAAACGACGCCGTGCATTAGGGCCCAAATGGCCAATGGCTTGTGCTTTCAACTTTACCTGTTCAGACGGCGCTAATAGTTCGCCCGACAGCATCAATAGCAATTCGTCTTGACCGTTGCCGGCAACACCAGCAATACCCAGCACTTCACCTGCTCTGAGTGAAAAGGAGATATCTTTTAAGGATGTACCAAAGGGATTGTTTGAGGCAAGTGACAGGTTTTCGACTTGAAGTACCACATCGCCGAAGGAACGCTCAGCTCGTTCCGGGGGAGTCAGCACTTGTCCAACCATCAATTCGGCTAATTCGCGTGATGATTTTTCACGCGGGTCACAGGTGGCAATTTTACGTCCACCCCGCAAAATAGTAGCCTCATCACACAAGGCACGAATTTCATCCAGCTTATGTGAAATATAGAGAATCGCGGTACCCTCAGCAGATAGCTGACGCAGCGTCTGGAAGAGCACCTCTACCTCCTGAGGTGTTAATACAGAAGTGGGCTCATCCATAATTAAGAGCTTAGGATCTTGCAGTAAACAGCGCACTATCTCTACGCGCTGACGCTCGCCCGCCGATAGATCACCCACTAAACGTGTCGGGTCGAGGGGTAGTCCATACTCCTCTGAGACATCACGGATGCGTTGCGCTAGGTCACGAAGTTTTGGCGGGTTTTCCATACCTAAAGCAACGTTTTCCGCCACATCGAGCGCATCAAAAAGGCTAAAATGTTGAAACACCATCGCCACACCCTGTTGGCGAGCTTCTGAAGGTTGTGCAGGAGCGTAGTCTTCGCCACGCAAGCGCATCAAACCCTTATCGGGTTTCACCAAACCATAGATCATTTTGACCAGTGTCGATTTTCCAGCACCATTTTCTCCTAAGAGTGCATGAACCTGTCCTTCACCTATCTCAAACGATATATCGTCATTAGCCAGCACGCCTGGATAAGCTTTGGTCAGCCCATCAAGGCTTAATAGCGGCTTACGCATACCCTTCCCCTTTCAAACCACAGCAAAATAATCTTGGAAATATAAACACTTTTCGTGCCTAAACTCCATTTTTTTAAAAAGTTGGCAAGCTTCCTGCAATTTTCTGACCATGCAGTCAGGTTTTATTTGATCTATAGTAGTAAAAAATAAAAACATCCAGCATTAGGAAGCGTTTAGATGCAGTTTTTGTTGAATCAGTCACCCGTCACTCTAGATGAGTTTGCACCAGATACGACACTTTTGGAGTTTCTGCGCACAGAAAGAGTGCAGCGCGGCTCCAAAGAAGGTTGTGCATCCGGTGATTGTGGCGCCTGTACCGTGGTGCTTGCAGAAGCCGTCAATGGCCAACTGCGTTATCGCAGTATTAACTCGTGCATCACCTACCTTGGCGCAGTGGAGAATTGTCAGGTCATTACCGTAGAGGGTTTATCTCCAAACACATCAGAGTTGCACCCAGTTCAGCAAGCGATGGTGGATCAACATGGTTCGCAATGTGGCTTTTGGTACACCGGGCTTTGTCATGTCACTCTTTGCCATGATGCACCAAACCGCCGCAAAAGAACTCCAAAGAACTACCACCCCTAGAACAAATCAATCATGCGCTGGGTGGTAATCTTTGTCGATGTACAGGTTACCGCCCCATTATTGATGCCGCTAAGGCATTGTTGGCAAACCCAGTTCAGGATCAATTTGACCTACGAGCCGCCGCGACCATTAAGCAACTGCAATCATTTATCCATGCACAGACTTCAAACCCTTCAATGGAATCCGACTGTAGTTTTTTTGCTGTACCAAAAACAGTTAAACAACTTCTGGACTTATTAGCTGAACATCCTGATGCGCGTTTGGTAGCAGGCTCGACCGATTTAGCTCTGGAGACAACACAACAACTGCGCAACTTGCCTAAACTCATTCATACCGCAAAGGTAGCGGAGTTACGACGCATCGAGGAGCAAGACGATCAGGTCATTATCGGTGCCGCCGTTACCTACTCGGAAGCTGAACCTATCTTAGTTAAACACTTTCCTGCCATCCAAGGGCTGTTGCATCGTTTGGGTTCGTTGCAGGTTCGTAATCAGGGAACGTTGGGAGGCAATATCGCTAACGCTTCCCCGATTGGTGATATGCCACCAGTATTACTGGCACTGAATGCCCGTCTAATATTGCGCTCACACAAGGGGGTTCGTGAGTTACCCATCGACCAATTTTTTACGGCCTATCGACAGACAGCATTAAACCCAGGCGAGTGCATAGAGTCGATCATCCTTCCGAAGCCATCAGTGAACAGTTTTTTGCGTATTTATAAACTCTCCAAACGCTTGGATGATGATATTTCGGCCGTCTGTGCGGCTATTCACCTGACATTGAAAGACGACAGGGTTCTCTCCGCCAGACTAGGCTTCGGTGGCATGGCGGCTACGCCTGCACGTGCTTTGCAGGCTGAAAACGCCTTGATCGGAAAGCCCCTTACCGAAGCAGGGATAGCAGAAGCGCAAGAAGCCTTAGCACAGGACTTCAGTCCTCTCTCCGATGTGCGTGCTAGCGCAACCTATCGTTTGCTGAGTGCTAAAAATTTACTCTTAAGAGCCGTACTCGAATACACCGCAACCCAATCACTGGAGGTGATGCACTATGCGCACCTTGACTGAGCAGGCTCAAGCTTTTAATCAAACCCAAGAGACTACTTCTGGCCATGTTGGTCAATCCATACCTCATGAAAGTGCTCGTCAGCATGTGACCGGTTCAGCTCGCTATGTCGATGACCTGCCAGAACCGAAAGGACTGCTCTATGCAGCGGTGGTCGGGAGTCATATCTCTAAGGGGACCATTGTGAGCATGGACTTTTCAGCCGTCATGGCTGCACCTGGCGTGATTGACCTGCTCACGTTAGACGATGTTCCCGGTCATACCGATATAGGTCCCGTATTTCCCGGTGATCCTGTGCTGACGTCTGATCAGATCCGTTATGCAGGTCAACCTATCGCTCTGGTGGCGGCTCGCACAGAAAAAGCAGCTCGACAAGCCGCACTCTTGGCACAAATTGAGTATGAAGAGCAAACGCCTAATCTGGATGCACAGAGCGCACTGGCTAACCAACAACTGCTGCGTCCCAGCCATCGTATGCAACGCGGTGAATGTGATCAGGCACTGCAATCAGCACCCTTTACTCTGTCCGCCACTCAACATGTTGGCGGCCAAGAACATCTCTATTTGGAAGGACAAGTCAGCATGGCGATACCGGGTGAAGAGGGCGAAATGCTCATTTTCACCTCCAGCCAGCACCCTACCGAAGTGCAAAAACTGGTCGCTGAAGTGCTCAACATTCCTTTCAACAAAGTCACCGTCGATATGCGACGCATGGGCGGCGGCTTTGGTGGTAAGGAAACGCAGGCGGCTCCATGGGCTTGCTTAGCGGCATTGATGGCCGCTAAAACCGGATTACCGGTCAAACTGCGCTTACCCCGCAAAGAGGATATGGTGATGACGGGGAAACGTCATCCTTTCGTCAATCGTTACCATCTTGGCTTTGATCATCAAGGGCAAATCCTCGCCGCCAACATCGAGGTGATCGGTAACGGTGGTCACTCGCCTGACCTGACCGATGCTATTGTGGATCGTGCCATGTTCCATGCCGACAACGCTTACTATCTACCGCATGTGGATATTCGAGGGCATCGTGTCGCTACCGATACCGTATCCCATACCGCTTTTCGTGGTTTTGGTGGTCCTCAAGGTATGATGATTATCGAACGGGCGATGGACGATGTGGCGCGTGTGATTGGCTGTGATCCCTTAGATATCCGCAAACGCAACCTGTATGCTGAAGGCCGTGACGTCACACCCTATCATCAGGTAGTGGAACACCACACCTTAACACGTTTGATCGAGCAACTTGAAGTAAGTAGTCACTATCGAGAAAGGCGTCAAAAAATAAAGCAATGGAACCTGAGCAATCCGATCCTTAAACGTGGACTAGCGCTCACACCCGTGAAGTTTGGGATCTCCTTTACACTACAACACCTGAATCAGGCCGGTGCTCTGATTCATATTTATACCGATGGCAGTATCCAACTCAATCACGGTGGTACCGAGATGGGACAGGGGCTGCACATCAAAGTGTCGCAGATAGTCGCCACTACACTAGGCGTTGATCTAGACATCATTCGCATCACCGCCACGCGCACAGACAAGGTACCCAACACCTCTCCTACTGCCGCCTCCAGTGGTACGGACTTGAACGGTAAGGCTGCAGAGAATGCCGCCCTTATATTGAAGCAACGCCTAACGGAGTTTCTAGCTGATCAACAAGGCGTTCCTTCAACACAAATACGTTTTGAGAAGAACCGAGTCTGGTGGAACGCAGATGAATCGATCAGCTTTGCCGAACTGATTCAACAAGCCTATGTCGCCAGAATCTCTCTCTCTGCCACCGGCTATTACCGTACACCTAAAATTTGGTATGACCGAGCAAAAGCTCAAGGGCGTCCTTTCTTTTACTTCGCCAATGGCGCTGCGGTTTCAGAAGTGATCGTTGATACCTTAACCGGTGAATATCGTTTACTCCGTACCGACATTTTGCATGATGTGGGCCGTAGCCTAAACCCCGCCATCGATATCGGCCAAATCGAAGGCGGTTTTATTCAAGGAATGGGATGGCTGACCACAGAAGAGCTGGTGTGGAATGATCAGGGGCAATTGCTGAGTCATTCTCCAGCCACCTACAAAATTCCGGCGATCAGCGATACACCACCGATCTTTAACGTCCAGCTTTTTGATCGAGAAAACGATGAAGAAACCGTGTATCACTCTAAAGCCGTTGGCGAACCCCCTTTTATGTTGGCGATTTCAGTCTGGTCAGCCCTTAGAGATGCTATCAGTAGTATCAGTGACTACCGTGTAAGCCCCGATTTGGATACCCCCGCCACCCTGAACGCGTCCTCTTTGCGATAGAACAACTCAAAAAAGGATCAAGCTGATGAAAAGCTGGAGCGATGCCTTAAGCCTTATGTCAGCGATCAGATGAGGCACATGTTTAGTCACGGTGATCAGTACCGCTGGTTCTGTTCCTCGTAACAGTGGAACGAAAATGCTGGTGACTGCAACCGAGCTGTTCGACACCATTGGTGGTGGTAACCTCGAGTTACATGCCATAGAACAAGCACGGCAGATGCTGGCGCAGGGCGAAACGGGGCAGCGGGTGGTTAAATACCCTTTAGCCGCGATGCTGGGCCAGTGTTGTGGTGGTCACGCAATTCTTCTTTTTGAAAGTTTTGCACTGTGTCGTCACAGTGTATGGCTATTTGGTGCTGGTCACGTCGGCCAAGCACTGAGCAAGATTCTGGTCGACTTCCCGTCACCTTGCACTGGGTCGATACACGTCCTGATCAGTTTCCCGATCATAAAGATCCGTCTATCCAGTATCACTGTCCTGACAGGATTGATGAAATTCATTTACAGCTTCCCACAAACGCCACCTTATTGATCATGACCCATTCACACGATTTGGATTATCAACTCTGTGAACTTGCATTGAAACAGCAGCATCAAGGGTTTATCGGTCTAATAGGATCAAAAACTAAAGCCGCACGTTTCCGACATCGCCTACAACATGCCGGTTTCAATACTGAAGCGATTGCTAAAATTGAAAGCCCAACAGGCCTGTTAGCGATACCGGGAAAGCGCCCGATGGAAGTCGCTGTCTCGATTGCTGGCCGTGTGATTCAACACTATCACTTAACGAATGAAACGAGTGCGAGTCAACATCAACTTAATCAAAACGAGATAGCACTGCTCACACAGCAGTCTAAGGAAGCCTAGCATGACACTGGATCAATTTAACTCACTCGAACAAGTTGCAGCAGCTGATCACTTAAGACAATGCTGCGTCAGCGAAAGATGGATTGAAGGCATGCTGGCAGCGAGACCTTTTGACTCACTAGAAGCCTTGTACACGGCGGCTAATTCAGTCTGGTTAAATCTAGACAAAAACGATTATCTGCAAGCCTTTGAGGGCCATCCCAAAATTGGTGATGTCGAGAGTTTGCGCGCCAAATATGCCATACCAAAGCGCTTGCGGCAGGTGAACAAGCCTCCGTCAATCAGGCTGATGAGGCAACGCTAGGAGCACTGGCAGAGGGAAACGCAGAATATGAAGAACGCTTTGGTTACATTTTTATCGTCTGTGCTACGGGCAAGTCAGCCGAGGAAATGCTTGCGCTACTCAAAGAGCGACTGCATAACGATCCAACTTACGAAATTCATGTTGCAGCCGCTGAGCAACACAAAATCACCTGTATTCGCCTAGAAAAGCTGTTCAAAAAAAGAGATTACTGCTTAGGAGCCTATGATGCCTCGGATTTCATCTCACGTTCTAGATACCACACGAGGAGTGCCCGCTAGCGGCATTCACATTCAGTTATTTAAGCTCATTAACGCCGAATGGGTAGCTCTCCAGCAAGACACAACCAACAGTGATGGTCGAGTCGCTAATCTGCTGCCGGAAAACACACCACTTGAAACTGGACGTTACAAAATCAGGTTTGCCTTAGAAAGCTACTTTCAAGCTCAGCAACAACCCTGTTTTTATCCACAAGTGGACATTGAATGTCATCTCAAATCGGAAGATGAACATTATCACATCCCCCTACTCATTAGCCCGTTTGGCTATTCGACATACCGAGGTTCTTAATGTCCGTAAAAGCATTTCGCGGATCTATTTTGCACTATCTGGATGACCCAAGAAGACATCCTGAAACGGCGAGGCAGTATTTCGAGGATGGGTTATTGCTACTCAGAAACGGAAAAGTAGAAGCCGTAGGTCATTATCAAGATCTCATTGACACTCTACCACCTGAAACCATCAGAAAAGACTATTCGGGCAAGCTGATCATGCCTGGATTTGTGGATCTGCATACACACTATCCGCAAACCGAAATCATCGCCGCCTATGGCAAACAGCTTTTAGATTGGCTAAACAATTATACTTTCCCAACGGAACAAAAATTCGCCAACTACGATTACGCCAAAACAGTTGCCGAAATCTTTATTGAAGAACTGCTTAGAAATGGCACAACCACTGCCATGGTGTTTACCACGGTTCACCCCAATTCGACTGAAGCCTTTTTTGATACCGCCGCCGAAAATCGATTACGCATGATCGCTGGCAAGGTGATGATGGATCGCAACGCACCGGACTATTTGCTCGACACGCCGGAAACCAGCTATGAAGAATCTGCAAATCTTATCGAAACCTGGCAGGGTAAAGATCGTCTAGCTTACGCCGTGACACCACGTTTTGCACCGACTAGCTCACCCATGCAACTGCACTATGCTGGCCGCCTGCTTACTGAATACCCCGATGTGTACCTACAAAGTCATCTAGCAGAAAACAAAGATGAGTTAGCGTGGGTAGCGTCACTTTTTCCCAATGCCAGAGACTATCTTGATGCTTATGAGCAGGCCGGTCTGTTAGGGCCAAAATCCATCTATGCACACGGCATTCATTTGAGTGATTCTGCCTGCCAGCGTTTAGCTGAATCGGGCAGCGTTTTAGCGCATTGCCCGACCTCCAATCTATTTTTAGGCTCCGGATTATTTGAAATGTCTCGCCTCCAAGATCAAGGTGTGCGTTTTGCATTAGGAACCGATATCGGTGGCGGAACCAGCTTTTCTTTGTTCAGTACCATGGCGGAAGCCTACAAAATACAACAACTACAAGGCCACTCTTTAGATCCGGACAGCGCCTTTTACCTTGCCACACTTGGGGGTGCTAAAGCGCTCTCACTTGATCATTGCATCGGTAATTTTCTGCCGGGTAAAGAAGCCGACTTTATTGTCCTTGACCCCTCAACGACCCCATTGATGCGTTTTCGGATAGAACACTGCCAAGACATTACCGAAAAACTGTTTGTGTTCGCCATTCTCGGAGACGATCGACTTATTTCAGCCACTTACATATTGGGTAACTTGGTTTACCGTCAGGAGCAATAATCACTATGGACCCGTATTTTTACGATTGGATACAGATGTTGGTCAGACTGTTACATGTCATTACCGCTATCGCATGGATCGGCGCCTCCTTCTACTTTGTCTGGCTAGACAACTCGTTAGAAGATCCGCCGCAATGGAAAAAAGATAAGGGTATTAAAGGAGATCTATGGTCTATTCATGGCGGTGGCTTTTACGAAGTCGCTAAATACCAATTAGGTCCAGAAAAGATGCCAAAGCATCTGCATTGGTTTAAATGGGAAGCCTACTCGACTTGGATCACGGGGATGTTCCTGCTGATCTTGATTTATTACGTCGGCGCGCACAGCTTTATGATTGATCCCGCCAAAGCGGATTTAACAGCATGGCAAGCCATAGGACTGGGTTTAGGCACTATCCTGATCGGTTTTTTAATTTACGAAGGTCTGTGCCGCACGCCATTGGTGGATAAAGAGCTTATTTTTGGATTGTTACTCGTCGCAATCATCACATTTTTAGCCTGGATGCTGAGTCAATTTATCGGTAATCGAGCGGCTTATATTCACATCGGCGCGTTAATCGGCACCTGCATGGCGGCCAATGTCTTTACCACCATTATGCCCTCTCAACGCGCTTTAGTCGCAGCGGTTGAAAAAGGCGAAGCACCTGATCCTATCTATGGTTTAAATGCTAAGCGCCGTTCTACGCACAATAACTACGCTACCATTCCGGTGGTTTTTATTATGCTTAGCAATCACTCACCCATGACCTACAGTCATGAGTATGGCTGGGCAATTTTAGCGGCCTTAATCTTAATCGGCGCTTGGGCACGACACTTCTTTAACTTAAAACACAAAGGGATTATCAAACCTTCTATTCTGATCAGCGCCTTTGCAGCCTTTGTCTTACTGATCTTTATCGCCAGACCTCAACCACTTCCTGCTTTTGATAGCAGTCAGCGTTTAATCAGTGATAACGAAGCCTTTGGTATCGTTATGGAGCGTTGCGCCACCTGTCACAGTCGTCAACCGACTGATGACATCTTCAGAGTCTCTCCTGGGGGCGTTTACTTGGAAACAGGATCAGACATTCTTCGACAACTGGATAGGATAGAAGCCAGAACCCTTCTCACCCATGACATGCCTTTTCTGAACAAAACGGAGATGACACTAGAGGAACGTAGCTTGTTGGCGACTTGGATTCAACATCGACGGCAGTCGTAACCGCGTGAAAGGGTGCGGCCCTTCTAACTCGAAACACCGCATCCTTTCATAATAATATGTGTTAGCGTTTGTTGTGCAGCTTTAAAATCCTCATCGTCGGGTGAGGATTTATTCAGTGCGGCAGCGATTTGCACGGCAAAATCAGCATAGTGCTGTGTTGTTGACCAGATCATAAAGAGCAGATGTTCAGGTGTGATCTCCGCATCGAGCTTGCCTTGCTCTATCCACCTTTGGAATACAGCGACACGTCCAGAAAACCAATCATGATAATCATCGCTGAAGTAAGCCTTCATGTTATGTGCGCCACTAATGATTTCAGAGGCAAAGATACGCGATGCTAAGGGATACTCTTGTGAAAAAGTGATTTTGCGAGCGATATAGTTTGGCAGTACCTCAGCAGGATCGTCTTCAGCCGAAATGCTACCGAGTGTTTCATCCCAAAGGTCAATGATGTTGCTTAGCACGGCAACATATAACCCCAGCTTATTTTTGAAATAGTAGTGTATATTTCGCTTTGGGCAAACCGGCTCGGTTAGCGATGGCATTGATACTGGCTCCTGCAAAACCTTTTTCAGCAAACTCCACTTCTGCCGCCCGCAGGATCAATGTTTCATTCTGTTGGCGTATTTTGCCGACGTTACGATCTTTATCTTTTTTTATGTGAATCGATTTTGAACAACAACGGGCACTCTCCGAGGCGTGAATACGAATGCTGATCCTATCAGAAGAGTTGCACACTGCAACCCCCAGAATTTTCATCCTAGGTGTTGCAGTGATGCAGTGGCACGTTGCAATGTGGAGAGCAAGTCTAGAGAGGTTTCACCAGCGATGAAGCACTGTCTTCATCTATGCCATCAGGAAGCGGTTCTTGTTCCGTTTCTTCTTGAGGCAAAATCAGCGTCAAGATAATGGCGGTCAAACCACCCGCTGTCACGGCTGAACCAAACACATTACGCACCAGATCTGGCATTTGTGCCAATAAGTCGGGTGTCATGGTGACTCCTAAACCAATGCCGAATGAAGCTGCCATAATCAATAAATTACGACGATCAAGGGTCTCATTGGCTAGAATTTTAATGCCCGCAGCGGCGACGGTACCAAACATCACCAAGGTGGCTCCACCCAACACGGGTTTTGGAATCTGCTGTAGGACGGCGCCAATGATGGGAAACATCCCCAACAAGACTAAGATCCCCGCCAGATCCGTCATTCCGACTCGTATAAGGCTAATACCGATAATCGTAATCACGATCCCCGTGACTAAGGGCGTCAGTATTTTCTTGAGTTTATGCAGTATTTGACTGATAAAGATTTCAACAAAAGCCCCTAGAAAACACACGCCGGTGATTAACGCTAAAATTTCCTCTGGCCCACCACCTTTGCTTTTAGCAATAAAACCCGCCGCCGATGATCAATGTCGGGGTAATAATGCCAACAAAACTGGCTAAAACATGCTGAATAGCCGCAAAGGTTGATGCTTTGACTCCCGGTCGAGAGTCGAGTGGATACAGTAGTTCATTACTCATGGGTGTTCTCCATCTTTTTAAGATCAGATTGCAACACTGTTGCTACCTCTGTTAGCCCAACGCGTGAAGCGCTTTTCCATCCAGGCAAAAAGCTCGTACATCACCACGCCCATGACACCGATAACAATTAAGCCAGCAAACACCAATGCCATATCCATGGACGAACTCGCCGCCATCATCAAGTAGCCAATCCCCTTATTTGAGGCGACAGTTTCAGAAATCACCGATCCCACAAAGGCGAGCGTTATGGCGACTTTGAGTGAGGCGAAAAAGTAGGGCAAGGCTCGTGGTAGCCCAACTTTGCGAAGAATATCCAGCTTGGAGGCTCCCAAGGAGCGCAGCACATCTTCTAACTCGGGTTCTAAGGTCGCTAAGCCTGTGGCGACATTGACAAGAATAGGAAAGAAAGAAATGAGAAAGGCGGTTAAAATGGCGGGTACAGTACCGATACCAAACCACACGACCAAAACGGGAACAAAGGCCACCTTGGGAATGCTATTAAAGCCGACCAAAAGCGGATAAAGTGCCTTGTACACAATGGGATAGGTACCCACTGCAACACCTAAAACTACGCCCACACCAACGGCAAGCGCAAAACCTACTAGCGTGGTGAAAAAGGTTTGCCAAGCATGCATCAAAATCGGTTCCCAGCGTTCTATCCCAGCACTCCATACAGCGGTGGGTGCTGGAAACAGATACTCGGGTACATTTAGGCCGATACACAGAATTTCCCAAATCAGTAGCAAAACAATCATTAACATCCAGCTGGCATTGCGGATCATAAATTTACGTCGATTAAACGCCATGGGTCGCTCCTATTTAAGTGCACATCAGTAAGTGCTCATCAGTGCTTACGAATCGCACCAATATGGTCCCGCAACACATGGACCTGGGATGCAAAATGTTCGGTATAGGTGTCTTCCAAGGTGCGAGGTCTTGGAATATCGATCTCTCGTTTGACGAGAATTTCACCTGGCCCTTTGCTCATTACATACACCGTGTCTGCCAAGAACACCGCTTCTCTGAGATCATGAGTGACTAAGACAACGGTGAAAGGCTGCTCCTGCCACAAATCCTGCAACATGCACCAAAGCTCTTCACGCGTGAAGGCATCCAGTGCACCAAAGGGCTCATCCAGCATTAACAGCTCAGGCTTATGAATCAAAGCACGACAGATAGAAGCACGTTGCTGCATTCCGCCAGATAACTCCCAAGGATATTTATTTTCCCAACCGGCTAAACCGACGCGTGCGATCAGTGCCCGCGCCATCTCTTCAAACTCTTTGCGCTGTTTTCGCATTTGCGAGCGATAGGGCTGCACGATTTCCAATGGCAGCATCACATTCTCTAAGGTGGTGCGCCAAGGTAAGAGATTGGATGCTTGAAACGCCATGCCGATACATTTTTGAGGGCCTGAAATCTGGCGTCCATTCATATAGACATAACCCGATGTAGGCTCAGAGAGCCCTGACACCAATTTCATCAAGGTCGATTTACCGCATCCTGATGGGCCAACGACAGCAATAAACTCATTCTTTTTGACCGATAAGGAGATATCACGTATTGCCAGAGGCCCACCCTCTTCATACGCGAGACTCACTTGCTCAAAGGTTACAAACTCCATAGATTCACCCCAATTACGCTATAAACGGCTACCCACTGCCAATTGGTAGCGGGTAGCATCAAAAATTACTGGGGAACCTGACGGCTACTCACTTCAGGCAGGAAAGCCGTGTTAAATAAGCGATCAGCAGCGGGAGTCACCTCTAAGCCAAAAGCACTAACCGCTTCGGCAATGGACGCTTCTAGGCGTGCCTCGGTGACAGCACCCAAGCCTTCAGCAAGGGTTTCTTCTGTTACGACCTGAGCATCCAGTGCGAGTTGAAGTCGACGTAACTCCAAGCCTTCATTCACTAAACCGTCACGTTTTCTGACATAGCTCACAGCGGTGGCCGGATCTTGCAGGGTTTCGACCAAGGCGCGGTTAAATGCACGTAAAAAGCCGGCAACCGCCTCTGGGTTTTCTTGGAGCAACTTTTCACTGGCAATAATGGCATTGCCATAGAGAGAAACACCGAAATCGGAATAAGGCATCACGGTGATCATCTCTGGATCAACACCTCGCGCCTCCAAATTCAGTAAGCTGGTGAAGTAAAAACCGGTGATCCCATCGACTTGTCGACGTGCCAATAGGGTTTCACGAATCGCAGGCTCAACACTTTGCCAAGTAACACTGTCAACCGCTAAGCCATTATGGGCTGCAAAAGCAGGCCAAGCTTTACGACCGGCATCAAAGACAGGCGCCGCAAGCGTTTTTCCGGCGAGATCAGCTGGGGTATCGATGCCCGAATCTTTTAGTGTAAAGACCGCCGCCGGTGTGTTGTTATAGAGCATGTAAACTGCTTGGATTCCGGAGGTTGGATTCGCAGCGGCGTATTCAATGAGCGCATTAAAATCCGCTAACCCCATATCATAGGCACCTGTTGCCACTCGAGTTACGGCGCCAGCCGATCCATTACCAGAATCAATATTGACGTTTAATCCTTCTTCGGCGAAATAGCCACGGTCCAATGCCATTAAAAACGGCGCGGATGGCCCTTCAAAGCGCCAATCTAAGGTAAAGTTGATGGCGGTAGACGCCTCAGCTTCTGGCGCCATCCAGGGTTGTAAACCTAAACACGCGGTTAAACCACAAACAAGGGCCAATCTTTTCAAGGTGGTGCGCTTTACTTGATCCATTTTTCCTACCTTCACTAAAGCTGAATATTCAAAAGACTTTGTCAGCTTTACTGAAACGGCATGTTACACCCATCAAAAAACTGACCAACTAGTCAGTTTTATAGCAAGCCTTGTGCCATGATTTCTCGCCACTAAACAGCATGTTTTTCTGAAAAGATGCACCAAAACACGACAAGAAGTGCAAAAAACAGGTTAAAAAAGCATCAAAATGGGTCAGTAACATCTTACTTCGAACATACTTAAATCCTTGTATACGCCCTACTCCCAATTCTTTCCATGTTTGTAGACTTTGGTAAACTGTATACTACTTATGCTGTTTAAGACTAAGATACGGAAAGAGTTGTTACCCTGACCCCCAATAAGGACGCTTTATGAAAGACGATGAGATCTTACTCCGACCCCGATCTCCCTAAACTCAATTGAAAGCGCTATACTAGTGGGAATACCTCAGACTCTGACCGCGATCTCTATTGAAAAATAGTTGACTAGACGTAATCCAATGGATTATAGTTTTGATTATGCAGACTATCGTGGAACTACCTGAATTTCAAAAGCGAGCTTTAGGCTTGCTCAAGGAAGATGAAAAAATAAGCATCATAAATTACCTGGCTGCGCACCCGCAATCAGGAGATCTCATTCAAGGCACTGGTGGTATTAGAAAGTTACGATGGTCTGCACAAGGAAGAGGTAAGAGTGGTGGCGTTCGTGTAATTTATTATTACCACAATGAAACGATACCTCTTTTTCTTCTTACCATTTTTGGTAAAGGTGAAAAGGCAAATATCAGTAAAACAGAACGCAATGACCTCGCCAAATTCACATGTGTACTTCTAAAAAATTATGGTGATTCAAATGGCTAGCGCATTCTCAAGTATTAAGCAGGGTCTTCAAGAGGCTATTGAATACTCTGATGGACAATTTAAAAGTGCGATTATACATGAGTTCACTCCACTAGACGTAAAGCAAGTCCGAGCAAAAGTAGGTATGTCACAAAGCGAGTTTGCTTCAGCTTTCGGCATTAGTGTCAGCACTCTTCGTCACTGGGAAAGAGGCGATCGTAAACCAAACGGACCGGCATTAGTTCTTCTAAATGTAGTTTCTAAAGAGCCAGAAACTGTACTCAGAGCCCTCGCATCTTAACATCTTCATCGCATCTACGAAGACTGGGTTCACTTAGAGACAAGGATATAGACCTTACTCCGACCTGTGGTATCGGAACTACCCTATGCAAGACTCAAAACACATGCCGCCAAAGCATTTCGACGAGTTTTATGCATATCGGGGCAGACAAACGGAATAATTTTGTTCAATATAGACGTTACGTTCATAGCTCTAGTGGTAAGTAGTTTTTGGCGAAATGATTGATCACCAAGGGCTATGAACGTTCCCTTATTTGACTAAATTGTTGTTATTTATTAATAATTCGTGGGGATACCACAGAATCTGACCCCAATTTCCAATTTCAACAGTTACAAGAGGTTTCATTATGTATGCAGTAGAGTTTGAAGCCGACATTCGGAACGGTATTGTAAAGATCCCGGAAATCTATCGTCAGTTAAACAACGCGCATGCCAAGGTTGTAGTGATGGTCAGCGATGAACGCATCACGGCCAAGTCTGAAACCGAGCTGGATTTTTCAAACACCGAGATCAAGAGCTTCTCAGGGCAAGACGCGCTGGACATCCAGAAGGCGATGAGAGATGAGTGGTAAGTACCTGCTTGATACCAATGCACTCATCTACGCAATCAATCGCAAACTGAAGCTCCCGAGTGCAGATTATGCCGTTTCAGTGATCACAAAAATGGAACTGTTATCCTGGCCGCAGCTTTCACCGAGCGAAGAGCTGCAGCTTAGAGCGGCTTTGTCAGGTATCCAGGTGCTGCAACTCAGCGAAACAATTCAAGAAGCAGCGATCAAGATCCGTAAAACAACATCAATGAAGCTCCCAGACAGCATCATCGCGGCGACAGCTATAGACGGTGGGTATGTACTGGTAACAGATGATGAAAAGCTCAGAAACCGACATGTGGGCAAATCACTCAAGCTTGATGAGCTGCTGGGTGAGTTCTGAACTTACGACTACCCAAGGAATTCTACTCTGACCCCAATTTCCAAAGCAGCCATCCACCGGATCGCCGAAGAAACAGGAATAACCTTGTGAACACTCAGCAAGACATTCGCTGGCATCAGCGTTACCAACAGTACTGCAACGCCTTCAAACTGCTTGAACAGGCTATCTGCATCCAGCAGCCCAGCGTGGTCGAGCGGGCAGGCATCATCCAGTTTTTTGAAATGGCGTTTGAACTCGCCTGGAAGCTGCTGAAGGACTACCAGCAAGCAGAAGGTTACGAGATAAACAGCCCGCGTTCAGCCCTCAAGCAGGCATTTCAGAACGGTCTTATTGAAGATGGCCATCGCTGGATACAAGCGCTTGATGACCGCAACCTGACCACGCACACCTACAACGAAGCAACCGCCATTGTCGTCGAGCAGAAAATCCGCGATGATTACTATCCGCAGCTGGTAAAATTGCGTGAACGGTTCGCAGGTATGCTCAACTCATGAATCTGGAACAGCAAACAGGCCTGACGGCACGCGACTTGGAGCTGATTGTCCAAGCTGCCGAACGTCGGCCTGAAATTGAGCACCTGATTTTGTTTGGCTCCCGCGCCAAAGGCAACTATCGCAAAGGCTCAGACGTTGATCTGGCCGTGCAGGGCGCAGGCGTCACCTATGACAGCATCACAACCCTGGCCGAGCAGCTTAATGAAGTAGCACCGCTGCCCTATATGTTCGACGTGCTGGACTACAACACCCTGGCAGAACCGGCACTGAAAGCGCATATCGACCGCGTAGGGATCGAGATTTACACAAGGACCGATACATGACCTAACTCACCTGCTTCAAGCCTACGATATTCGTGGCCAACTGGGCACCGAACTCAACGAAACCATCGCCTACCGTATTGGTCGTGCCTATGGCCAATACCTGAATGCGAAAAAAAAGTTGTGGTCGGCGGTGATGTACGTGCCACCAGTGAAGCACTCAAGCAGGCCTTGGCACATGAAGAATAAACTGCACTGGTCTTTGGATGTTGCGTTTAAAGAGGGTGCTTGTCGAATACGACGAGAAGATGCGGCAGAGAACCTAGCCGCCATCAGACATATAGCGATGAACTTCTTGAAGAGTGAAAAAACCTTTAAGGCAGATATTCAGCGCAAACGAAAGAAGGCCGCGATGAGTTATGAGTACTTGTCGCAAGTCATAGAGACATGCGGGGTTTCATGATATTTCCGTGTGTGACAGCGGTATGATTCCATGGTTATTAGTTGTTGAACTGATCAGTTTAGTCGATAAGCCATTATCGCAACTGGTAAGCGAACGCCAGCAAGCCTACCAATGTAGCGGCGAAATCAACTTTAAAGTGGCGAATGTAAAAACCTTCATTCAAACGGTGAAAAGCCACTATGCCGGCCAAAACCCAATAATTGACGAAACTGATGGTGTGAGTATGGACTTTAGAAATTGGCGAATGAATATTCGTGGTTCCAATACAGAGCCGCTGCTAAGGCTGAATATTGAAACCAAAGCCGATTCAGCACCGGTACAACAACAGCTGCAAGCAATAACAACACTGCTACAGCAGACTGCTTAAATATGGCGATCATCAATAAAATAAAAAGCTTGGTTCAGCATCAGGGTTTCAGACGTTATGCTGCCAACACATCCTGGATGATGGCCGAACAAATGCTGCGTATCGTTGCCGGTTTATTGGTCGGCATTTGGGTTGCCCGTTACCTTGG
>JAJOJN010000064.1 GCA_021208565.1 Nitrincola sp. | reverse complement strand
CCATCCAAGCGTAAACCCTGATTAAAAAGGAGGTCCAAGAGGGCAACATAATCAATAACAGCAATACCAACTGAAGCTGCAAGGGCGCTCGGGCCATGGCATAGGCCATGGGATAGCCGATCAGCAAACAGAGCAGCGTTGCCATGGCGGCAATTTTCAGTGATCCCCAATAAGCTTGAACATACAGAGCATCAGAAGCTAAGAAAAGATAATTGCCAAGATTGAGCACCACCGTAATCGTGTCATTTACAAAGGTAAAGACAGGTTGATAGGGTGGGATAGCAATCACCGCATTAGAAAAGCTGATCTTTAAAACCAGAGCGAAAGGTAATAAGAAAAATAACAGTAACCATATAAATGGGATACTGAAAACTAGCATTCGCCCACTGGGTATCAATCGACGCAGCCTTTCATATAGTTTTTGTTGGCTAATCATAAGTTAGTCCCACAATACCACTGGGGCATAGTCATCCCAGCTAATGTAAACAGGATCTTCCCAAGTCGGGCGATCGCCCCGTCTTTCCGTATTGGCGATACTGGCCTGGACAATTCTTCCAGAGGTCAGCTTGACATAGTAGACCGATGTCCCGCCGAGATACGCGATATCGTGAACTTTCCCTGCGGACCAATTAAATTCTGAATCAGGTTTCTCTCGTGTAATCAATGTTTTTTCTGGGCGTAAAGCGACCATCGCTGACTCACTTTCAGCACGGGTACTCACACCATGTCCTATGTAAACAGGCGCATCCAACTCAGGGGAATGCAGCGTGAGACTATCTGCTTCATCTTCCTGAATTTGGCATTCAAAAATATTCACCGAGCCAATAAACTCGGCAATCATGCGACTGTTAGGACTTTCATAAATATCTATCGGTGAACCTATTTGTGCTATCCAACCCTCTGACATAATCGCAATGCGACTGGCCATGGTCATGGCTTCTTCCTGGTCATGGGTTACCAAAACACAGGTCACACCTACTTTTTCAAGAATATCAACCACTTCCAACTGCATCTCAGTACGGAGTTTTTTGTCCAAAGCCCCCATGGGTTCATCTAGTAATAGGAGTTTAGGACGCTTCGCTAGTGAGCGTGCTAAAGCAACACGCTGACGCTGTCCACCGGATAATTGAGCCGGACGGCGTTTAGCATATTTTTCCATTTTTAACGAGACGCAGCATTTCAGCGACGCGCTGTTGGATTTCAGCTTTAGGTATCTTGTCTTGTTTAAGACCAAAAGCAATATTTTGTTCGACCGTCATATGCGGAAATAACGCATAAGACTGGAACATCATATTGATCGGGCGCTCATAAGGAGGCATGTTAGTGATGTCATTACCATCTAACAGGATCTTACCTTCGCTGGGCCTTTCAAATCCGGCAAGCATTCTCAAGAGCGTTGATTTACCCGAACCTGATCCACCTAATAAGGCAAAAATTTCTCCCCGATGTATATTAACGCTAACATTATCAACGGCTAACACATCATCAAAGTATTTACTGACTCCCTCAATCTGCAATAAAACCTCTTTCGGTTTCACTGCTTGATGAGTAGTTTCAGTTTTTAACGCTTCAGAGACACCCGGCATTCACCAAACCTCCAGTGGAGACACATCTTAAAAGACCGCCAGACATCTGGCGGTCATGTATTGAGATTAACGACCCGATTTAACTCGGTTCCATGTACGCGTAATAATCCGTTGAGTTTCCAGCGGACGCTCTTTGGCTAGATAGAGGTTTTCTTTAACTTCAGCAGTAGGGTAGATTGAAGGATCATTAATATATCCGGATCAACAAATTCATCTGCGGCTGAGTTAGGGTTTGCGTACCAAACATAGTTCGTGATATCCGCTATGATCTCTGGACGCAGCAAGAAGTTGATCAAAGTATGCGCATTTTCAATATTAGGCGCGCCTTGCGGTATTGCCAGCATATCAAACCAAAGGGCAGCACCCTCTTTAGGGATAGTATAGATAATCACGTTACCATTACCGGCTTCCTCAGCACGCTCAGCGGCTTGCAATATATCGCCTGAATAACCCGCTGCCACACAGATATCACCATTTGCTAAATCAGAGATGTAGCGCGAAGAGTGGAAGTAGGTGACATGGGGTTGCACTGAGCTGATCACTGCAGCCGCAGCAGCAAAGTCTTCTGGCGCATTACTGTTAGGATTGAGTCCTAAAAAAGCCATAGCGGCCGGCAGCATCTCGTCACCGGAATCCAGCATACTGATGCCACAGCCGCCCGCAGCCAACTTGGCCGTAATCTCAGGATCAAACATCAGTGCCCAAGAATCTACGGGCGCATCATCGCCCAGTATGGCTAATACTCGCCCTTCGTTGTAACCAAAACCATTCGTTCCCCAGAGATAAGGCACAGAGAACTTACTGCCGGGGTCAACATCTTCCAGAATCTTCATTAGATCAGGATTTAGATTTCCGAGATTGGTTAATTTACTGTGATCTAATTCAACGAATGCACCAGCACTGATTTGCTTGGTGAGATAGTGATTGGATGGCACCACCAGATCATAGCCAGATCGACCAGACAGCAACGCCGCTTCCAGTACTTCATTGCTATCGAATACGTCGTAAATGACACGAATGCCAGTCTCAGCCGTAAACTTATCAAAAGTATCTGGAGCTATGTAATCTGACCAGTTATACATTCTGACTTCATTTGCATTGGCTAACGAAGCTCCAAATGCCAAAGCGACAGATGCGGCTAGCAATGTTTTTTTGTAGTTGACCGTCATTGTTACACCTCTTTTGATTGAAAATAAGGCTGAAAAAGGCGACGCATTTTCAACACTTCTCATCATAAATAACATAGTCCGCATGAAAAAAAAACTGAAAAATTTTACTTTTTACACTTCATCACACAGACATCAGCAGGAACTCGCGCTCCCAAGAGCTAATCACTTGCTTAAAGTTCTCATGCTCGACACGTTTTACTGCAATATAGCCCTTCACAAATTCAGGGCTTAAATATTCACGAATGACCTTTGAGTGCTCCATACGTTCTAGCGCAGCTTCAAGTGTTAGTGGCAGGCGTAGGTTTCTTCTCTCATAGGCACGTCCTTGAACAGGAGCGGATGGGTTAATTTTCTTCATCATACCCAAGTAACCACAGAGTAAACTGCCCGCAATCGCTAAATAGACGTTGGCATCAGCACCCGGCAGACGATTTTCGACGCGACGGTTTTGCGGGTCAGAGTCTGGCACACGCAATCCACAGGTTCGATTTTCCAGACCCCACTCAACATTGACTGGCGCTGAGGTATCAGGCAAGAAGCGACGGAAGGAATTCACGTTAGGCGCTAACAGAGGAAGTATTTCAGGAATGTACTTCTGCAAACCTCCGATGTGATGCAAAAATAATTCACTCATTTTGCCGTTTTCATCAGAAAACACCGACTTGCCAGTATGAATATCCACTACACTTTGATGCATATGCATGGCACTACCTGGTTCATTGCTGACCGGCTTTGCCATGAACGTAGCCGTGACGTCATGTTTTAATGCCGCTTCTCGCATGGTTCGCTTGAAGACAAAGACCTGATCGGCCAGTGCTAAAGGATCACCGTGACGGAAGTTAATCTCCATCTGGGCGGTGCCTTCTTCATGGATAAGCGTGTCGATATCCAATCCCTGAATTTCACACCAGTCATACATATCCTCGAACAATGGATCAAACTCATTTGCCGCATCAATAGAGAAAGATTGACGACCTGTTTCCTGCCTTCCAGAACGTCCGATGGGCGGCTGTAATGGCAGATCAGGGTCTTCACAACGCTTGGTTAAATAGAACTCCATCTCAGGTGAAACAATAGGCTTCCAACCTTGCTCTTCGTATAAGCGCAACACTTTTTTCAACAAGTTACGAGGTGACAGATGAATGGGTAGTCCATTTCGATCATAGCAGTCGTGAATGACTTGTGCAGTTGGTTCTAAAGCCCAAGGAATAATAAAGATAGCGTCAGGGTCCGGATGACAAATCATGTCAATGTCGGCAGGATCTAACAGATCATAATAGATATCATCTTCAACATAATCACCCGTTACGGTTTGCAGCAGAATGCTTTCGGGTAGACGCATCCCTTTTTCCGCAATAAATTTTTTGGTAGGGGTAATTTTGCCACGTGCAATCCCATTGATATCACTGACCACACATTCGATTTCAGTGATCTGGTTTTCTTTCATCCAATTTTCTAGATTTTTCATAACTTTTCAGCCGTACTTTTTATGCTGTTTATTGATTGGCTATACGTTGTTTTTGACGTTCTCGGCAGGCATCCCCAAAGGCACTCAGTATTGCCCGATAAAAGGGAAACTCACCAACACCCTCACCCGGATGCCATTGCCACTCTGGATGCCACTGTACCGCTAAGGCAAATTGACGTGCCTGTTTTACGGAAAAGGCCTCGATTAAACCATCATCTGCAATCGCCTCGATTTGAAGCCCTGGTGCTAGGTCACGAATACCCTGACCATGTAATGAGTTAACCATCACTTCACTCGAGGTTGACCAGATATTGGCTAACACACCCCCTTGTTGAATAGAAATTGAATGCGCTAAAGTATTGTACTGCTCAGTAATCGATGTTGTTTTATCTTCACGATGATCGTGATATCCCTCAACCTCATGTACTTTTTGATGCAAGGTGCCCCCCAAGGCCACGTTCATCTCCTGAAAACCTCGACAGATACCCAAGATAGGTACACCAGCCGCGACCGCCGCTCTCACAAGGGGCAAGGTAGTCGCATCACGACTTGGGTCATGCTCTGAAGCGGGATCGCTCGGCTCACCTTGATAATGATGCGGTTCAATATTCGACGGCGAACCTGTCAATAATAAACCGTCAAGCTGAGAGACAAGCTGGTCAATAGGAATTTGATCTCCTAATGCGGGTATCACTAGCGGCAAGCCGCCAGCCCCCCTCTGCAACCGAGCGAACATATTTCTCGCCCACAATAAAAAATGGGTGTTTTTCAGGTAAACGTTGGCTACAAGCATTCACTCCGATTAAGGGTAATGGTGAAAAATGCTGAGGTTTCACAGCTGTCATAAATTTCCTGTTGAGACGTTGGAAAAGAAAATATCTAACACTAACGTATAAACTTGTAGCGCGACTCAGAGCGCTTAGCAAGTGACTTCCACAAGATTAGCTAAATTTTTTTTTTAAAAGTAAACAATT
>JAJOJN010000117.1 GCA_021208565.1 Nitrincola sp. | reverse complement strand
ATAAGTTGTTGTAACTGAAACTCATCTGAGAGGAATCGAAACTTCTTGGAGCTCTTTTGCTTTCACTCTTCTCACTATGAAGGAACATTAGACGTGGTTCTAATGATTGAGAATACGAGCTATCGCCTATACTGAAATCTCTATCGAAGTATAAACCAGAGTCTAAGCTGGCGATGCCTGCTGTAAGTGTGTTTAATGGTGCTGGCATATTACCTTCGTTAAAATAATCATAACTGCTATGCCATAGTGTAAGGTCTGCATTAGAAAAACCCCACGGTTTCGATGCTCTGTAACTGAAGGTAGGTCTCACATGAACACGGTTAGCGTGAATCATTCTCGAATCAGATGTATCAAATCTTGCAAACTCGGCTAAATAATTTAAATCCGAACGTGAACCGATAGTTTCGTTTCCAGTTAAAAGAAGTTGAGGTGATCTTTGGTATGGTGTTAAACCACTGATGGTTTGATACTGATGTAAATTTGCTAAAAAAATTCCAACCGTTACCTTGATATCTTAATTGACCCCGTTGATCAAGATTATCAGCACGCTGCACTTCAAGCGATGTTCCTAGGTCAGCGAAGTAATCATCATCACTTACCTTGGTATAGTCAATCTGGCTTGTCCAGCGGTCCGCTGGGCTGCCGCGGTGTTCAAAACCTGTGAGCCAGCGATTTTGGTCATCACTTTTTTTTGTCGCCGGATAAATAAGCCAAACTGAGTTTGTTATTGGACCAGGTATTTAAATAACGTAACTCGTTTTCGAGCAGCAAACCACGTTTTTCAATGTGTCTAACCGTCAGAGTGTCATCGATATTAGGGGCGATATTAAAGTAGTAGGGGATGCTGACATCGACCCCATCACTTTTAGATACTCCCATGCTGGGATAGAGAAAACCGGATTGTCTCGTATCATCAATCGGGAATCTGAACCATGGGAGGTAAAACACCGGCACATCTTTGACTCTAAAGGTCATGTGTTTAGCTGTACCGTAACCTTTATCCGGATAGAGAGTGATATCTGATGAGGCGATGGCCCAAGCATTATTCCCAGGTTCGCAATAAGTCACGGAGCCGCGGCTAAATGTCACTCGCTGATCATCAAAGCGAGTTATTGTTTCAGCTGATCCTCTTAGATGCTCTGCATGCATTACAAACTCAGCGGAATAAAAACTGGATACACCTGAGTTAAAATCTGTTTCGGCACGCGTACCAATCAGCAGTAAACCCGGCTCTCGAAAAGTAACCGCATTTTCAAGGAAGGCCGTACCTGCATTATTGTCTACTTCACCATATCCGCTGGTAAATAAACGATTGCTTTGCTGAATAATGACACCGCCAGTTAATCTAGCCAGTCCGCTTTGTAGGTCAGCAGACGATAAGTCTGCTTCAGCGAAAACGGCCTCGTTACCGACTTCTATATTGGGTTCAAGATAAGCGATTTCAGGTTCAATATAGCCGCCGGGACAGAGCATGGGGCCACTGCCTCTATTGGGAAACCAATCTAAATGGGCAAAGCGGTTATCCACCAGCAAACCAGAGGCACCTGCTACAGGTTCATTAAATCGACCTAGTTGGGCAACACTAACTGCTTGTTGATTTCCAGGAGCACAGGACCAGTTGCCATCCGCTCCTGTGGTGCAGTCCCATGCATTCGCCGTTTGAGCTCTGTTCTCTCGTGCTGAAACATTTTGAGAAGTCGATCTAATGGGTTGTGAAGATGATGCGGGTGCAGATTCAATGCGAGTGTCAACTGGCGAGCTCATCTCCTGATCCGCAAAAGACTCGGGAACAGCAACTGGTGAAGTTGCGGGCATATCAATAGATGGAGTCGCTTGCCTTGCTTCAGGCGTATTTGCCGATGGTGTGCTTGGTACCTCAGCCGGTAATTGCTCAACTGAATTCCAAACGGTAGATGCGCTAGGTTCAGCGACTTCAGCGGCTGAAGGGCTAATTTGAGTTGGTGAGGGTGTTAAGTCTACTGCCGAGCTGTTCGGTGCTTCAATGACGATGTCACTGATTTTGCAATCCCATTCACCATTAGGAAGAACATCACACACCCAAGCATTGTTATCCGCTTGCGCGACCACTAAGGGCGCAGCCAATATAGCTGTGATGGCTAA
Source organism: Nitrincola sp. (assembly GCA_021208565.1). Taxonomy (GTDB): domain Bacteria; phylum Pseudomonadota; class Gammaproteobacteria; order Pseudomonadales; family Balneatricaceae; genus Nitrincola. The sequence goes on along the minus strand of JAJOJN010000117.1, from coordinate 23,208 downwards.
AGTAAGTTTGTAAGCACTGTGTTTTTTAAAAGGCATCTGGTCGCGATCCGCTAGCGAGTCAGGCAGTGTTTCTTGCTGCCTGTGAGTCTAGTACTATTAAGCCCTGCATAATAAAGCATTCACTGGGTTCAGTGCTAGAGGACAACGAATGAGTGAGCGTCAACAGGCGTTGCAAAAATGGGTAGTTAAAGCACTTTCATCAATTCAAGGTCAGTCGGTTGTATCGGCTGATATTACCATGATTGCTGGAGATGCGAGCTTTAGAAGCTATTATCGAGTGACCAGTGGAGCACAAACTTTTGTGCTAATGGATGCTCCACCTGAGCATGAAGATTGTTTGCCTTTTGTGAAAATTGCCTCCGCTTGGATCGAGGCCGATATCCGTGTGCCTCGCATTTTGGCTCGGGATGTAGATCTAGGTTTCCTTTTACTTGAAGATTTTGGTGATCATCTACTCGGTATTGGGCTTAATGCTGAAACTGTAGAGGATCGTTATGGTTTAGCGATGCAGGAGTTACATCGAATCCAGTCGATGAGTGCCCAAGATTTACCTCTTTACGATGCCGCATTGCTCACGCGAGAGATGTCTTTATTTCGAGACTGGTTCTTATCCTCTTGGCTGCAAATCAACCTTAATTCGCAAGAGGAAGCGCTGCTTACCGAGGTTGAAACGAAGTTGATTCAATCTGCCTTGCAGCAACCGCAAGTGGTGGTTCATCGTGACTTTCATTCCAGAAATCTCATGTTGTTACCCGAGTGGCGTATTGGCGTGATCGATTTTCAAGACGCAGTGATAGGCGGCGCAACTTATGATCTGGTTTCCTTGTTAAGGGATAGCTACGTGCATTGGCCGGAAACAAAAGTGGCGACCTGGGTTCGTGATTTTCATCGACACTCTCCTTGGTCAGATGATTGTAGCTATGAAGATTTCAAGCAGTATTTTGATTGGATGGGAATGCAGCGACAGCTAAAGGTGTGTGGAATTTTTGTACGTTTGTGTCAAAGAGATGGTAAAGCCGCATACTTACAGGACATTCCGCTAACGTTTCGAAATTTATTGCAGTCGGCCGCTCGTTACCCAGAGTTTGTTGATTTTTACCATTGGCTCGAACAGCGTGTTCGACCTGAGTTGATCAAGCGTCCTGAGCTTTCAACTCTATCGGCTGATTTTTGGACGGTATCATGAAAGCCATGATTCTTGCCGCAGGTCTGGGTACACGAATGCGCCCTCTGACCCTAAAAAACGCTAAACCCTTGCTTGAAGTTGGCGGTAAGCCCCTCATTCAGTGGCACATAGAGCGACTTGTTGAAGCCGGTATCAATGAATTGGTGGTAAATCATGCTTGGTTAGGAGAGCAGATAGAAAGCTATCTAGGTTCAGGAGATCGTTTCGGATGTTCTATTCAATATACCGCTGAAGGAGAGCCTATGGAAACGGGTGGTGGTATTTTTAACGCCCTTCACAAGTTGATAGAACATGAGGATGAGAGCTTTTTGGTGGTCAACGCCGATGTCTTTTGTGATCTAGATTTTAATGCTTTTCTGACTCCTGATCTTGCAGAGCAGGATTTAGGGCGGTTATTGATGGTTAAAAATCCCGCTTGGCATGCTAAGGGAGATTTTTTGTTTGACCAAACATCCGGTTATTTACAGTCTAATTCTGGAGAGTCATTGACGTTTAGTGGTATCAGCTTATTACGTGGACGTTTGTTTCATCACTGCCAGCCTGGCGTATTTCCTTTGGCGCCCTTGCTTCGTGATGCGATTGCAAAAAATCAATTGCAAGCTCGAAAGCACCTTGGTTTTTGGTCGGACATTGGCACACCGGAACGGCTCGATGATGTCAATCAAATGCTTATGCGAGGAGCGGTTGAATGAGTGCTGAACACTGGGGACAGAAGGCTGGGCAAGGGTTTATAAGCCATAAAACCGGTTTAGTGATCGGTGGTCTTATCGGGTTGATGTTTGGTGGTATTTTTGGCCTGATTTTTGGTGGCACGCTAGGATATTTTGTCGAGCGTGGTCTACGAAAAGTGAAAGCCATTGCACCACAGCAGTTGTTTTTTAGAGCCACCTTTACGGCGATGGGAAAAATCGCTAAAGCAGATGGGCGAGTTACGGAATCTGAGATAGATTTTGCCCGTTCGGTGATGGCGCAAATGCGCCTGAGTGAATCGGCGCGTAGCTTAGCGATTCGTTATTTTACCGAAGGAAAAGATCCCGACTTGGATCTGGAATCGGTATTGCGTCCCTTGGCGATGATTCTGAAAAATCGTTTTCCGGTCAAGCTGATGTTCCTTGAGTTGCAGTTGCAGGCCGCTATGGCAGATGGAGAGATGACGGCCGCTGAGCTAAAAGTCATTGAATCTATCTGCCATCATCTGGCCTTTACGCCGGTAGAGATGCGTGCCGTAGTTGAACGAATCAGAGCGGCTCAGGCCTTTGCTCAACATGCGGGTGACTGGGATCAGGTTTCAGGTCAGTCGCATGAGTCATTGCTGGCAGAGGCTTACGGCGTACTGGGTGTGAGCCCAGCAGCGAGTGATGCTGAAGTGAAAAAAGCATGGCGTAAGCTGATGAGTCAGCATCACCCCGATAAGCTGGTCTCTAAAGGTTTACCGGAAGAGATGCTGCAGCTTGCGAAAGAAAAAAACACAGAGATACAGAGTGCTTACGACAGAATCCGTAAAGTGAGAGGCAGTCTTTAGCACTAAAGGCTTTCCCTATCGACGAATGCCAGGAGGTCGTTCGTCGACTTCCATCGTCTCTGGCGTCATCGCTTCCCGCCGCTTGTCAGCCAGAATAATATGAGTGTTAATTAATCCTCGAACTTGTCGTTTTAACCAGTCTGACTCTCGGCCCCAGATAGCGTCTTTAATCACTTGTTGATGGAAGTCAGGATGGCCAGCTCTCACCATTGTGTTTCTTCTCATGCGAGCATCTGGAATCGCTTTTTGGTCTGCTGGATAGGGCTCTTTATAGAGATCAATCACTGTGGACTCTATCTCGGCCATCGCTTCTAGCAGGCTCAAAGGGTTTTGATCATTCGCTGGCCTTGGGTTAATCATGATCAAACGAATGCCAGGGTCATTGCTCTGCAGATTGTGATTTTGAAGACTTCGAATTGTCCACTCGACACTTCGCCCAAAAGCGATGATCAAGATGCGCTCCTCTGTAATTGAGGAAAGACCGCTCTCAATCCTTGAGGTCACTCGTGATGCATGTTGATCTAGACGCTCGGCAAAGGAATCATCTGTATCTCTATCGGTGCGGACAGGTTGAATAGGCAGTGGTAGGGTTAATGTCAGCCAACCTTGCTCAGCAAGGTAAATTCGCAAGTGTTGAGACTGATCAAGCCATTGCTGCTGGCTGAGTGTATCTGTAAGCAGCAGAATAGCGCCCAAGGGTTCAGCCCGCACCGCTAATTGGGGTCAGTTTTAGGAAAGGTTCCTTCGCTGTCCTCTAAAAACTCAAGCAGCGTGTCCGCAGGTAGGCTTCGACGTAGCTCTGTTTCAGAAAGGCTTTCACCCTGAGCAGTGCTGATCAATATGCTTATCAACAGGGCTAAGAAGGTGTTGTTGAATCGACCTGACAAATGCATTCCTTTAAAAATAATTTCAGATTGAGCCGGTATGGCTGATGTGCTTGAGTTTGTCAGTTACAATAACGGAAAATTGTTCGACTGACGACTAGGATACCATCATGCCTGATTATCTCATTGCTCCATCTATATTATCCGCTGATTTTGCACGTTTGGGTGACGATGTAAATGCTGTTTTGTCAGCTGGAGCTGATGTTGTTCATTTTGACGTGATGGATAACCATTATGTCCCTAATTTAACCATCGGTCCTATGGTCTGTGAAGGCATTACGAAAGCATGGGATCACTGCACCTATTGATGTTCATTTAATGGTTGAAACCGGTCGATCGCTTAATTGGTGATTTTATTGAGGCAGGGGCGAGCTGGATTACCTTCCATCCTGAGGCCTCAGAGCATATTGATCGTTCCTTGCAGATGATCCGAGATGGTGGTTGTAAGGCTGGCTTGGTGTTTAACCCAGCGACGCCTTTGCATTATCTTGATTACGTCATGGATAAACTTGATGTGATTTTACTGATGTCAGTGAACCCAGGCTTTGGTGGGCAGAAGTTTATTCCGAGTACGTTGGATAAGTTAGCTGAAGTTCGCCGAAGAATTGATGCCAGCGGTTTACCTATTAGGCTTGAAGTAGATGGTGGCGTCACCGTCGATAACATTGGCGAAAATCGCAGCGGCAGGGGGCGGATACTTTTGTTGCTGGTTCGGCCATATTTAATACGAGTGATTATCAAGCAACAATTACGAAAATGAGAGCTAATCTCAAGTAATTCAAGGCTTTTATTTTTCGACGTTTTCATTGATCTAGATCAATTTTAAACATGAACTTTTGTTTTTTTTCCGATTTACCCTCTTCGAAATCCTTGCTAAACTGACTTTAGTTTAATACCCACGAGATGGGTTAAAGGGGGCAAAATGAAAAGAAAAATCAGTCTGTTGACATCCGCGGTATGTTTGTCGCTGGCATCTTCTGCTGTAATGGCCGACGCGCTTCGTGATCGTGCCGCAGCAATGTTTGAGGCCATTCCGCAAGAACCGCCAGTCATTAGAGGCAATGAGCTGAATCCTGAAAAGGTTGAATTAGGTAAAATGTTGTTCTTTGAACCACGTTTATCTTCCAGCCATTTGATCAGCTGTAACACCTGTCATAACGTTGGTTTTGGTGGGGATGATTATCTGCCTGTGTCTATCGGTCACGGTTGGCAACAAGGTCCACGTAACGCACCAACCGTTTTCAATGCCGTATTTAATGCGGCTCAGTTCTGGGATGGTCGTGCAGCTGATTTGGCTGAGCAAGCGATGGGTCCGGTTCAGGCTGGTGTAGAAATGGCAAGCACGCCTGAGCGCGTCGTGGATACTTTGAACAGTATGCCCGAGTACGTTGAGCGTTTCAGAGCGTCTTTCCCAACGCAAGATGATCCAGTGACCTTTGAAAACATGGCGATTGCGATCGAAGCTTTCGAAGCGACGCTAATCACACCTAATTCACCGTTTGACCTTTGGTTAACGGGTGATGATAACGCCATGACCGATGTGCAAAAAGAAGGCTTAGCGCTCTTTATGGATAGAGGATGTGCGGCGTGTCATGCGGGTGTGAACTTTGGTGGTCAGAACTACTTCCCATTTGGTTTAGTGCAGCGCCCAGGTGCTGATATTCTGCCTGAGGGAGACCGTGGTCGCTTTGAAGTCACTCAGACTGCAACAGATGAATACGTTTTCCGTGCATCTCCTTTGCGTAACATCGAGTTGACCGCGCCTTACTTCCACTCAGGTGCTGTTTGGGATCTTGAAGAAGCTGTCGCTGTTATGGGTGTCGCTCAGTTAGGAGCAGAACTCAATGATCAAGAAGTTCACAAAATCGCAGAGTTTTTACGTGCGCTAACAGGTGAGATTCCTCGTGTTGTTTACCCGCTGTTACCGGTAAGCACTCGTGATACACCTCGTCCAGTCAGTATGAGCGAAGCGCCTCCATATTGATTGATCGTGTCACTTAAACAAAAAAAACCGCTGATCTCAGCGGTTTTTTTGTGGATGCCGGCAAGCACAGTAGTTACTGATCGACTCACAGACATCAGTTGTGTTTTAGCAAAGTTTATCCAGTTTCTGCTTCAACACACCTTGGACTTGTCCAGGGTTAGCTTTGCCCTGAGTTAACTTCATCACTTGCCCCATAAAGAAGCCAAGCATTTTGCCTCGTTTATCCGGTTCGGCGGCAATGTACTGCTCAACTTGAGCGGTGCATTGGGCAATGACTTGATCAATGGCGGTCTCTATGGCGCCGGTATCATTGACTTGCTTAAGTCCTTTAGCTTCAATGATCTCATCGGCGCTACCACCTTCGTTCCATTGAATTTCAAAGACCGTTTTAGCAATTTTTCCAGTGATGGTGTCGTCCTGAATACGATTGATAAGTCCAGCCAGTTGCTCAGCGGATACCGGAGAGTGTTTGACACTTAAGTCTGCTTGGTTCAGTAAGCGAGCCAGTTCGCCCGTAATCCAGTTTGCTGACAACTTGGCATTCTGAGTCAGTTTGGTAACCTGCTCGAAATAATCAGCCTGAGCGCGATCAGAAGAAAGAACACCCGCATCATAGTCCGATAAGCCATATTCATTAATAAAGCGAGCACGTCTTGCATCAGGAAGTTCAGGCAGTTCTGCGCGTATGGCATCGATATAAGTGTCATCAATGACTACTGGCAGCAGGTCAGGGCAGGGGAAGTAGCGATAGTCGTTAGCTTCCTCTTTCGAGCGCATACTGCGTGTTTCATTCTTGTCTGGATCGTAGAGGCGTGTTTCCTGAATCACACGACCACCATCTTCAATAAGATCGATTTGACGAGCAACTTCAGTATCGATAGCACGTTCAATAAAGCGGAAGGAGTTAATGTTCTTCAGCTCGGTGCGTGTCCCTAATGCTTCTTGCCCTTTTGGGCGCACAGAGACGTTACAGTCGCAGCGCATCGAGCCTTCTGCCATATTGCCATCGCAGATACCGAGTGTCGTAACGATTGCATGGATTTTACGCGCGTAGGCTGCGGCTTCTTTTGAGCTGCGCATATCAGGCTCTGAAACGATCTCAACCAGAGGTGTGCCCGCACGGTTTAAGTCGATACCACTCATGCCGTGGAAATCTTCGTGCAGGGATTTTCCAGCATCTTCTTCAAGGTGAGCGTGGTGAATCCGAACGCGACGTGTGGCACCGTCATCGGTTTCAATATCAATAAAACCAGGTCCTACAATAGGTTCTGCCAACTGAGTAGTTTGATAGCCTTTTGGAAGATCTGGGTAAAAATAGTTTTTGCGTTCAAACACGGAGCGTTTTGCCGATCTCGGCATTCACCGCCAACCCAAACATAATCGCCATACGCAGCGCATTTTCATTAAATACAGGCAATGTGCCCGGTAAGGCTAAATCGACGGCGCAGGCTTGTGTGTTAGGTTCAGCACCAAAAGCGGTGCTGGCGCCCGAAAAGATTTTGGTTTTGGTGGCGAGCTGAACATGAATCTCAAGCCCGATAACAACTTCCCATTCCATCTTGATTAACCCTCGCTCAGATTGGCTGGTGCTTGGGTGTGCCAAGCCGTCACTTGTTGATACTGGTGAGCTACGTTCAGCAGTTTTCCTTCAGCAAAATAATTGCCGATGATTTGCAGGCCTACAGGAAGGTGGTCTGCAAATCCGCAAGGAATGGAGATGCCGGGTAAGCCCGCCAAGTTGAGTGACAGGGTAAAGATATCTTCCATATACATGGATACCGGATCGCTGTTCTTTTCGCCTAAACGGAAAGCGGAGCAAGGAGTGACCGGTGCCATGATGACATCGACCTCGTTCAGTGCGGCGACAAAGTCTTGTTGAATCACGCGGCGTATCTGCTGCGCTTTTCGGTAGTAAGCGTCATAGAAACCCTCAGATAGGGCATAAGTACCGACCATGATGCGACGCTTAACCTCGGGACCAAATCCTTCGGCACGGGTGCGCTTGTATAGATCTTCGAGATCTTTGGGTGATGCGCAGCGATGCCCATAGCGAACACCATCAAAACGGGAAAGGTTGGACGACGCTTCGGCGGGTGCCAAAATGTAATAAGCGGGAATGCTGAGCTGTGTATTTGGCAAGCTAATCTCTTTAACGCTTGCGCCCAGTTTTTCAAATTCGCTGATGGCTTCACGCACACGTTGTAGAATTTGCGGGTCAGTACCTTCGGCAAAATACTCTTTTGGAAGTCCGATGCGCAGGCCTGCCAAGCTGTCATTGAGTGTGGCGGAATAGTCAGGAACCGCTTGCGTCGAACAGGTTGAGTCTAAAGGATCTTCACCTGCCATCGCTTGCAAGAGTAGTGCAGCATCTTCAGCAGAGCGTGTCATCGGACCTGCTTGGTCGAAGGATGACGCATAAGCGATCATGCCGTAGCGTGAAATGCGACCGTAGGTTGGTTTTAAACCCGTGATGCCACAGAGTGCGGCAGGTTGGCGAATAGACCCGCCGGTATCTGAGCCTGTGGTGGCGGGTACTAAACGCGCCGCAACAGCAGCAGCTGAACCACCTGATGAACCACCGGGTACACGGTCAGTGTCCCATGGATTTTTTACCGAGCCGTAATAACTCGACTCATTGGAAGATCCCATGGCAAACTCATCCATGTTCGTCTTACCCAGCGTCACCATGCCCGCTTGATTGAGCCGTTCAACTAAAGTGGCGTTATAGGGCGAAACGAAATTATCCAGCATTTTAGAACCACAGCTGGTTCTGATGCCTTGCGTACAGAAGAGATCCTTATGGGCGATAGGTAGGCCTGTCAGTGCTGTGGCTTTTCCAGCCGCACGCAGGGCGTCAGCCGCCTTAGCTTGTTCCAGTGCCTGCTCTTCGCTGAGCGTAATAAAACTATTGTAGGTCGTGTCGAGACGCTGGATTCGATCCAATAAAGCCTGTGTCAGCTCTAGACTACTAAAATCGCCTCGGCTCAGAGCCTGAGAGAGCTCGCTGAGTGTCAGGTTAAACATCAGTGGTTTCCTTAAGGGTAGAAGGGCGTCAATTACTCTATTACTTTAGGGACTAAAAACAGCCCCTCTTCAACAGCCGGTGCGCAAGCTTGTAATTGCTCGCGTTGATTGGGTTCCGTCACTTCATCAACTCTGAGGCGTTGCACAGCATCCATAGGGTGCGCCAGAGGTTCAACCCCTTCTGTTGACGTTGATTGAAGTTGATCTATCAGTGTGAGAATGCTGTTCAAACTCTCGGTATATTCTGGGACTTCATGTTCGTCGATGGCTATGCGAGCCAAGTGCGCGATACGTTCAACATCTGATCGATCCAGAGACATAAATCAATTTCTCACAAATAAACTTGAAAAAAGTGGGTTTCCTGCATAACTTAACACATTTGTTCCTTGCTCAAAATCCCTCGCATTGATAGAGTTACAGCCTTTATGGATTATTGGCCAAACGGGCAAATCTCAGGTACTCATTCACATGTTTAAGAAATTCAGAGGGCTTTTTTCAAGCGACCTTTCCATCGATCTCGGAACAGCTAATACACTGATCTATGTTCGAGATCGCGATATCGTACTCAATGAACCTTCGGTTGTGGCCATCCGAACGGTAGGCAACCAAAAAAGCGTTGCGGCAGTGGGCATGGAAGCTAAGCGAATGCTTGGTCGAACGCCAGGCAACATAACAGCGATCCGCCCCATGAAAGATGGCGTTATTGCAGATTTCCATGTGACCGAAAAAATGTTGCAGTACTTTATCAGTAAAGTACATGACAACAGTTTTATGACGCCAAGTCCTCGTGTTCTTGTCTGTGTACCTTGTAAATCAACTCAGGTTGAGAGGCGTGCGATTAGAGAATCAGCGATTGGAGCGGGTGCTCGAGAGGTTTACCTTATTGAAGAGCCGATGGCAGCAGCCATAGGTGCGGGTTTACCTGTTGATGAGGCTACAGGTTCGATGGTCGTTGATATCGGCGGTGGTACGACTGAGATTGCGGTTATTTCACTAAATGGTATCGTTTACGCGGAGTCTGTTCGCGTGGGTGGTGATCGCTTTGATGAATCCATTGTCACCTATGTTCGTCGTAACTACGGTAGCTTGATTGGTGATGCGACAGCTGAACGTATCAAGCAAGAGGTCGGTACAGCTTACCCCAGTAATGAAGTCCTTGAAATTGACGTTCGTGGTCGTAACTTGGCCGAAGGTATTCCTCGTAGTTTTACCTTGAATTCCAATGAAATTTTGGAAGCGCTTCAAGAGCCGCTTTCGGCGATTATTCAGGCCGTTAAAAGTGCTCTAGAGGGCTGTCCGCCAGAATTGGCATCTGATATTGCCGAGCACGGTATCGTGTTGACTGGTGGTGGTGCCTTGTTGCGAAACATTGATCGTTTGATTAGTGAAGAAACTGGTTTGCCGGTCATTATGGCTGAAGATCCGTTAACTTGCGTCGCACGTGGCGGTGGTAGAGCACTGGAAATGCTGGATAAGCATTCTTTTGAGATCTTGACTCACGAGTAACCGATGCAAGTAAACCCTCTTGCATGGAACAATTGTACACTTTCGAGAGTGTTAATTTTGGAGGTGTACAATTAACCCTATCTTTAAAGGGCGCAATCCTCGCGTTCTCTTTGCCTTTTTACTGCTGTTAACCTTCGGTTTAATTGCTGCTGATCTCCATTGGCCGAAAATGAGAGAAGGCCGAATGTATCTCACTTTAGTGATTACGCCTTTGCAGTGGTTGATCGATATCCCTTCTCGTGTGGCTGATAGTCTTTCTGATGTGTTTGTCGAACGTGCCTCGTTGATTCGAGATAATGAGCAGCTACGCTCAGAAGCCTTAGAATTACAACGAAGATCTTTGCGTATGGAAGCTTTGGTTGAAGAAAACACTCAGCTGAGAGACCTTCTCAATGCTAGAAAGCGTGTTGAGCATAACGTCAAGGCAGTGGAGCTCATTGGAATTAATCCCGATCCTTTCCTGCACGAAATTATCCTCAATCGAGGTATTGAAGATGGTTTGGCAATTGGTCAGCCCGTAATCGATTCAGGCGGAATTATGGGGCAAGTGGTTTCTTTGGCTCATTACACCAGTCGAGTGATGTTGATAACTGATGCTAGAACCGCTATTCCTGTGGAAGTGAATCGTAGTGGTTTTAGAGCGATCGCTTTGGGTAAAGGATTACTGGGTGAGTTGGAACTGAGTCACGTACCCAGTACAGCGGACATAGAAGAAGGTGATCTTTTGGTAACGTCTGGGTTAGGAGGGCGTTTCCCAAGAGGGTATCCAGTTGCCGTAGTTGAAGAAATCATCCATGACCCGGGTCGTCCATTTTTATTGGTTAAAGCTAGGCCATCAGCCCGACTAGATCGTAGTCGGCAACTATTAGTCATTGACTTTCCTGGCCCAGAAGTGGAAGTGACTACAGAAAATCAGCCGCTTCTAGAGGGTGAGGAGTCGCCTGAAACATGAGGCAGGATACAACCCAGGGTGGCTTCTTAATCATCTTTGCTACCTTCTTACTTGGGTTAATATTGAGTCAACTTCCGTTACCCGATTTTTTGATGTGGTATCGACCTGAATGGGTGGCGCTTGTCCTGATCTATTGGGTGATGATGCTGCCTCATCGTGTTGGTTTGATGAGTGCGTTTTTTATGGGCTTGCTGCTCGATGTCATTCGAGGCAGTGTATTAGGTTTAAATGCGTTATCTTTGACTCTAATCGCTATCTAGTGTTATTGCTTTACAAACGGTTACGTATGTTTCCACTTTGGCAACAGTCGATGTTGGTCATGGTATTAGTGGGTATCAATCAGTTGTTGTTTTTCTGGATGCAAAACATTACCGGAACCACTGCCGGTGGTTTGCAGTTTTTTATTCCCTTCCTTCATTAGTGGACTCTTCTGGCCTTGGATCTATGTTGTCCTGCACAGTGTTCGAAGAGTTTTTCGTATTGAGTAATGCTTATGTCAGAGCTTGTTCTTGCCTCTGCCTCTCCTAGACGTATCGAACTTCTAAATCAGATCGGTGTAAAGTTCACTGTGCTGCCGTCGGATATCTGTGAAAATGTATTAGACGGTGAAAGTCCGACCGAATATACGCGTCGACTAGCTCTTGAGAAAGCAGAGTATTGCTTTAAAAAACAGCCTAATAACACTGTTGTGTTGGCAGCCGATACAACCGTTTCAATTGATGGTGCTATACTTGGAAAACCCGTGAATGAGCAGGATGCCGTAGCAACCTTAATGCGTTTATCGGGTCGAAAACACCAAGTGATCACTGCAATCGCTGTCATGTCCAATCAGTCTGAAGATGCAATGGTCGTTGTCAGTGATGTTGAATTTGTGCCACTGACAGAAGCGCTCTGTCATGCTTATTGGCAAACGGGTGAGCCCCAAGATAAAGCAGGTAGTTATGCCATCCAGGGCTTAGGAGCCACGTTTGTTAAGCATCTCAGTGGCAGTTATTCCAGTGTTGTAGGATTGCCTTTATTTGAGACATCTGTTTTGCTTCAACGTCATGGAATTTCCATCTGGCAATCACAATAGGTTAAAAAGGAGCCTTCAAAGTGGCTGAAGAGATACTGATTAACTTCACCCCCATGGAAACCAGGGTTGCTGTGATTGAAAATGGCATGCCTCAAGAGATCTATGTTGAACGTGCCAGTCGTCGAGGAATTGTTGGTAATATCTATAAAGGCAAGGTCGTTCGTGTATTACCGGGTATGCAAGCCGCGTTTGTTGATATTGGTCTTGAGAGAGCGGCGTTTATTCCTGTCGATGAACTGGTGAGTGTGGATGCGCAAGTACAACAGGGTCAACGTTCCACCATTCCGATTGCCCAAGTGATTCGTGAGGGGCAAACGCTTTTGGTTCAAGTGACAAAAGATCCGATTGGCACTAAAGGCGCACGTTTAACCACTCATATTTCCATACCTTCACGTTATCTGGTGCTGATGCCCCATAACGATCATATCGGCATTTCTCAGCGTATTGATGATTCTGAAGAGCGCGAAAGGTTGAAAGTGCTGATGGAAGCACTGATGCAAGAGGATACAGAAGCTGAAGACTCCAGTGGTTTTATTCTGCGAACGGTAGCAGAAGGTGTTACTGAACTGGAACTTCGCTCTGATATCGACTTTCTACGTCGATTATGGAAAAACCTGCAGCAAAAAATAGTTTCAGCTACTGCACCCTCCATAGTCTATGAAGATTTACCTCTGCATATGCGTGCTTTACGCGATATGGCGCACGCAGATGTGGAACGGATTCGAATCGATTCCAGAGAAACCTATCAAAGTGCGATTGAGTTTGCGGATAATCTCGTCCCTGAAATAGCTAAAAAAATTGAGTATTACCCCGGTGAGCGCCCCTTGTTTGATATGTTCAATGTCGAGGAGGAGATGCAAAAAGCGCTTGGGCGTAAGGTTGAGTTAAAATCAGGCGGTTATCTGATTTTTGATCAAACGGAAGCCATGACCACGGTTGATATTAATACGGGTGGGTTTGTTGGACATCGAAACTTGGAAGAAACTATATTTAAAACCAACTTAGAAGCAGCCACCGCGATTGGACGTCAACTGCGTTTACGTAATCTCGGTGGTATTATCATTATCGACTTTATTGATATGACCGATCCAGATCATCAGCGTCAAGTTCAGCGCACGCTTGATCGAGTATTGGAAAAGGACCATGCCAAGTGTAAAGTAACGGGTGTTTCAGAGTTAGGGCTGATTGAGATGACGCGAAAGCGCACTCGAGAAAGTCTAGAACATGTTCTCTGCGAGCCTTGTCCAGTGTGTCAGGGACGAGGAAGTGTCAAAACACCTGAAACGGTGTCTTATGAGATATTCCGTGAAATACTGCGCCAACACCGCGCCTATGATACCCAAAGTTACCTAGTGTTAGCCGCTGTCAGTGTTGTGAATTATCTGCTAGATGAAGCGTCTGATCATGTCGCGGAGCTAGAAGCTTTTATAGGTAAAACGATACGTTTTCAAGCTGAAACACTTTATACACCCGAGCAGTTTGATGTTGTACTGCGTTAATAATGGCTGATCGCAGATGAAGCAACATGTCTTCCGGTTGTATCGAATTCTAGTGATCCTAGCGTTAATCCCTGCCTTGTTGTTGATCTCGTTACGACTAGGATTGCCTCAGCTATCACGCTTTTCCGATCAGATTGCTGATCAATTGAGTCAAAGGATTGGCATGGCGGTTCAGATTGGATCGCTCAATGCCTCGTTGGATCAATGGCGCATCCGATTACAGCTCAACAACCTAACACTCTTGAGTCAACGTGAAAGCGAAGCGAAGTTCTCCTTAAGAGCTGGTCGTGTTGATTTAACCCTGGATCTGCTGAAAAGTGTTCAGCTTCGATCACCTGTTTTTAAAGAAGCGGCACTAGAACAAGCTGACGTGCTACTCCAGCAGTATGACGGTCGTTGGTTTGCCGAGACGGCTTCTACTGACAGCCAGACCAATCCTTTGCTGGGCGTTTTGGCGTTATTGCAACATCAGCCCAGTATTCGATTAACGGATGTCAGTTTGGGATTGCAGCCAGAAGAGGGATCTATTCAGTTGATCTCTCCTATCAATGCCTTATTTGAGGCTGCGGCGGGTGAGTATCAATTCAGTGGTTCCATTAGAATTCCGCAGATAGGTGAAGATGCCTATGTGGTGCTGGCCGTTCACGCACTAGAACTTGATCCTATGGATCTTTTGGCAGGACACTATCGGTTTTTCCTGCAAAGCGACGCCTTGGGTCCTGAGCTCTTAAAAGCTCGGATTAGAACCCCTATCAGAATTTACATCGCTCAATCTCTCTACGCACATTTGGGGGGAGTGGAAGGGCCGTCAGCTTGCTGAACTTCAGGGTGATCTATTTATTTCTCCGCTAGAGTTAGCTTCGGATCATTTGCCCACACTGGATCAATTGTCTCTTCAGTTTGCATTTTTTGCCTCTAACTCAACAGCGCTATCAATTGCAATTGCGTCAAAATCACCGCGCTCAGCAACGAAGACCGCCTAGTGATTCCTGAGCTGATTGCTGAGTTTCAGCTAAATGAAGAAAAGCAGCCGCTTGTTGAATTGGTTCAGTTAGCCTCATTGGATTTGGCGGCAACCCATCATTGGATCAGTCAGATTAACCTATTGCCTGAAGAGGTAGATGAGATTTTGGCTCGTTTATCGCCATCGGGGCAGTTGGTGAACTTTGTGATGGCTTGGCCAGAGCCTAGCGATTTACTCAGCTTCACCTTGCTTTCGCAATTACAAGAAGTCGCGGTATCTGCGTGGGAGGATGCACCTGCTGCTTCTGGCATCAATGGCGTGATTCATGCTAATGCCATGGAGGGTAAAGTGGTCTTGGAAAGTGCAGCGTTTAGCTTAGATTTTCCTCAGTTGTTTGGCTCTAGCTGGCGTTATTCTGAAGCCAGTGGAGAGGTGACGTGGCAAGTTAAAGGTGATGCGCTGCGCTTAAACAGTGGCGTACTCAGTTTGAGCAATAATGATATACAGGCTAAAGGGCGTTTTGGCTTGTATCGCCCTTTTGATCCTGAGGAGCAAATAGAGTTTAGTTTGTTGATCGGCATTACAGAGACGGATGCGATGCAAACCGAATTCTACACGCCGCCTAAAGAGATGGGGCAGACCTTATATGACTGGCTGAAAACGGCTGTTCGAGCGGGTAGAGTGAATCAGGCTGGATTAATGATTCATGCGGGATTGCGTCCTGGTTCGTATCAATTACCTGTTACGGTGCAGTTGTTTCTCGATGCAGAAGATGCCGAATTTGCTTTTGATCCGAGCTGGCCTCGAGTAGAGCAGGGCAAGGTGTTTTTGCACTTAAGGAACACAGAGTTGCGGATTGATATTGCATCGGCAAAGATCTTAAATTCAACCATACGCAATGGCTGGGTTTATTTGCCACCTAAGAGTCAAACGCTCAACATAGCGGCTCTCATGGAGGGTGAAGCGTCTGATTTCTCACGATTACTGTCAGAGTCTGCTTTAGGTGGATTTTTGGGAAGTGCGTTTGATGATTGGGTGTTGGCGGGGCCAACTACCACTCGTTTGGGGTTACAACTTCCTGTTGATGATCCAGATCGAGTTGCGGTACAGGTTTCAACACAACTTCTGGGTAATCGACTGCATCTTCAAGGTAGAGATCTTCAGTTTTCTGATATTACCGGTCAGATAGGCTATACGACACAACAGGGCCTAACATCTGATCAACTGCAAGGACGATTATTTAATCAGCCTTTAACGGCCTCTATCGACACTCAGGGTGAGCAAACACGTGTAGTCGTTCAAGGTGCTGTCGCCAGTACTCATCTTGATCATTTAACGGGCTTGCCCTTAGCCCAGAGAGCTCAAGGGCTCAGTCAAGCGCAAGTGACCCTGACACTTTGCCCTCAAACACTTCAATGCCCTCGTATTGAGGTTCGCTCTGATCTTTTGGGTACGGCGATCGACTTGCCCCTCAACTTAGGTAAAGATGAAATGCAGAGACGGCACTTGTATGTCGATCTCTTCCCGGAGCGTCAACGCTTACACATCAGCTATGATCGTATGCTGCAGGCAGCTTTTGATCTATCAGTTCCCTTGAGAGGTCAATTGCGCCTTGGTGAAGGTAAAGCGCTTTTGCCGAGTGGAAACTATTTGGAAGTAATGGGTGAAACACCGGAACTAAGACTTCAAGGGCGTGTTGAGCCACTAGCGAATGAATGGAGTGCGCACTTTAGCCATTTTCATTGGCGAGGATCACCTCAAGAAACGGAAACTGAGGTTGAGGAAGAGCCTGCAGCCCCAGTTAGAATGGATTTTAGTCGCTTTCCACAGGTTAGATTACACATTGATGATCTTAACTATCGCGACAAACCACTCGGTGAATGGTCTTTGGCATTGAGACCCAGTGGACATCAATTGAGCTTTGAATCGATCCAAGGACGTTTACGGTCCTTCAATTTGACAGGACATGCTCACTGGAGCGCCGCAGATTTTCCTAGCACTCAGTTAACTGCGAATTTAAATGGTGTGGATCTGGCTGAGATCTTTCAGTTATGGGATTTAGGTCGGCCTATTGAAACGCGGCAACTGACATCAGCGGTTCAATTAAGTTGGAAAGGGGCACCTTGGGACTTTAGATTAGCCAGTTTGGATGGTGCATTTCAGTTTCAAGCGGATAACGGTCGCATTATTGAGTCAGGAGCTGGCGCCAATGTACTAAGAATTTTTTGGCTTACTTAATCTCAATACGCTGTCTAGACGGTTGAGATTAGATTTTAGTGATCTGCTGCAAAAAGGCTTAGTTTTTGATCAAATCAAGGCGAACTATGATTTAAATCAGGGGGTTGCTCGATTAGAAGAACCGCTTGAGATGACAGGGCCATCGGCTAACATGGAAATTACAGGGCAAGTTGACTTGAACAGCCATCAGTTAGATAAGACTATTCGCGTCAGTGTTCCGTTAGGTAGCAATCTTACCCTAGGGGCTGCTTTATTAGGTGCACCTCATGTGGCGGGAGCCTTGTTTATTTTTGATCGAATTATGGGTGATCGTATCGACAAGATGACACGCATTGCCTATACCCTCACTGGAGATTGGAGAGATCCGCAGCTCAATCTATTAAATCCTGCGGATCGATGAAATTACTCTTCGGTAGTTTCGGTAGTATCACGCAAAAAGCGGAATAGTTTCCTGAACTGAGTGGGCGGTTGCTGCTTTTC
This sequence comes from Nitrincola sp., assembly GCA_021208565.1. Taxonomy (GTDB): domain Bacteria; phylum Pseudomonadota; class Gammaproteobacteria; order Pseudomonadales; family Balneatricaceae; genus Nitrincola. The sequence continues at coordinate 5,894 of JAJOJN010000117.1, read as the reverse complement.
GATCTCTTTACGCGTGTTTCTGATCAATTGTCTAAGCTGTTGAATGTCTGTTGCTGGGTAGGCCGTAATAAAGGCTTCAAGTGCTTCATTACCGACGTCACCTGGTTGTAGAAGTCGATCGCGCCACTGTTCAAGCTGGTGAAATTTTTGGTTGTGCGCTTGGCTGGCCGTATCAAATTGATCGATGGCGGCTTGTATGGCATCGACATCAGCATTTCGCATCAATTTGCCGATGTACTGCATGTGTCGTTTAAGCGCGCCATTAGAGGTAATTCGTCGTGTCTCCGCAACGGCGGCTCTGAGTGTGGCGTCCATCGGTACTTTCTCTTGTTGATCTGGACGCAAGTCAGTGATTCGCTTTCCTAGATGCTTGAGTGCTTCCATCTGGCGTTTAATTTCTGAACGACTGATGTAATCTTCATCATCCGTTAAAGCATGTTTATCTGGGTGCATTTCACTATTCCGGTTCGTCGAAGCGGTTGTTAATCAGTTGCGTTAGGGCTTCGAAGGCTGCAGACTCATCTTCTCCATCGATATGAAGAACTACTTCCGTCCCCTTGCTGGCGGCTAACATCATGACGGCCATGATACTTTTGCAATCGACACAGCGGCCGCTTTTTTTCGATTTGAATTTGACTTTTAAAACTGCCTGCAAGCGCACTCAGCTTTGCTGCTGCTCTGGCGTGCAATCCTAGTTTATTTATGATGGTGATGGATTCTTTAATCATGCTGACTCAGCTAATTCTCGATGACGAACGTGGACATTATCCATGACCTGATTGAAATGGCTAGCCAGTTGTTCAGCCAGATAGACTGAACGATGCTGTCCGCCAGTGCAACCTATAGCTACAGTTAAATAGCTACGATTGTCTTTGCGAATTCTCGGTAGCCATCTTTCCAAAAACTGAGTGATATCCTGTTGCATTTCTCGCACTTCAACTGACTCTTGTAAAAATACCTTTACAGGTTGATCAAGACCGGTTAAAGGGCGCAACTCTGGAATCCAGTGCGGGTTTGGCAGGCTACGAACATCGAAAGTAAAATCACTATCCAAGGGTGAGCCATGCTTAAATCCAAAAGATTCAAAAAGTAAGGAAAGTGACTGCTCGCGACTTTGATTGATTCGTAATTTAATGCGATCACGAAGGTCGTACAAGGTCATGTGCGTTGTATCGATCCTAAGATCCGCAAGACTAGCGATAGGCTCAAGTACAAGGCGTTCTTGATCAATCGCGTCTTGTAATCCAGAATAAAGATCTGTTAAAGGATGCTTGCGCCGAGTCGCACTAAAACGTTTTAACAAGGTAGCTTCAGACGCATCTAAGTAGATCACTTCGCATGTTAAATCATCAAAGGATTTAAGTTGCTGATGAAGTGTTGGGAAGCGCTCTAGGTTACTAGTCAGGTTGCGCGCATCAATACTCACGGCAATTCTGTTAGGGCCGCCTTGAGTGGCTGTCATCTGTTGGATCAGATCCGGTAACAGCATAGCAGGAAGGTTATCGATACAATAAAAGCCCGCATCTTCGAGTGCTTGCAGAGCGGTTGTCTTGCCTGATCCAGAACGTCCACTCAGCACGACCAGTTTCACAATAGCTCTCCGTTAGTTGGCGTGAGTCATAAAGGTTTGGAACAACTCCCCGTCGCTGGTACATAAACGTAGTGCTTCTCTTACTTCTGATTGGCTGAACATTTCAGCTAATCCGGCTAGCGTGTGAAGGTGAGCAGTGGCTTCATCTTCAGGTACGAGTAAGCAGCACAATAGGTCGACAGGACGATTGTCTATGGCATCAAAATCAATAGGTTCTTTTAGCGTGATAAGTAACGCCGTGGCGTGTTCGCATCCAGCAAGGCGACAGTGTGGGATCGCCACGCCATCGCCTATGCCAGTACTGCCGAGCCGCTCACGATTTAAAAGTGCACTGAAAACATCTTCAGCTTCCATCGCATCATTATTAGCTGAGAGAAGTTCGCTGGCTAGTTCAAGGACACGTTTTTTGCTGACAGCGTCAATATGGCAACGTGTCATGGATTCTGTCAGCAGCTCGGATATAGGCATGTGATTATCTATCTGTTGGGTTTATTTATGTGACTTCATTTTTTCCTTGTGCTTAATGATCTGACGATCTAGCTTGTCGACCATGGCATCAATAGCAGCATACATATCTTCTTGTTCTGCTTGGGCAAAAATTTCGCCGCCAGCAATATGCATGTCTGCTTCAGCCTTTTGGCGTTGCTTCTCAACACTGAGGGTCACCTGAACATTGGTAATGTTGTCGAAATGTCGCTCCAGACGCTCAAATTTAGTGTGAACATACTCTGTCATAGACTCAGTAAGTTCTACGTGATGACCTGTGATATTGATCTGCATGGTATATCTCCTTAGTGCCGGTACGATGAAGATCGTACTCTATTGTAATTAAAGCAGACGCTTGCGCTCATTTGAAGGCGGAATTGATAAAGCCTCACGATATTTTGCTACAGTACGTCTTGCTACATTGATGCCTTGCTCTTTGAGTAGCTGTGCGATTTTATTGTCGCTAAGGGGCTTGGCAGTGTTTTCTGACGAAATAAGTTTTTTTAATCAGCGCCCGTATGGCGGTAGAAGAGGCACCTTCACCGTCAGCGGTGTTGACCTGACTTGAAAAGAAATACTTGAGTTCATAGATGCCACGCGGTGTGTGGATGTACTTCTGTGTGGTGACACGCGATATGGTAGATTCGTGCATGGAAACTGCTTCGGCAATATCATGAAGAACCATGGGCTTCATCGCCTCATCACCAATTTCGAGAAAATCTCGTTGGCGTTCGACAATCTCTGTGGCAACTCTTAACAGTGTGTCGTTACGACTCATTAGACTTTTTAAGAACCAGCGGGCCTCTTGAAGATGATTTTTCAAGTAGGTGTTATCAGCGCTGCTATCGGCTCGACGTATAAGGTCAGCGTATTGAGTGTTGATCTGCAATTTAGGGGCAATGTCCGGATTTAATGACACTATCCACTCGTCCTGAATTTTTCTGACCATCACGTCGGGGATCACATATTCAGATTGTGTATTACTAATCATAGCACCTGGTTTGGGGTTCAATGATCGAATGAGTGTGATCACCTCATCGAGTTCTTCTTCATTGAGCCTCATTTTACGCAGGAGGGTTTTATAGTCGTGGCTACCGAGTAAAGGTAAGAAGTCTTTGCAAAGCTTAATCGCTTCAGCTCTCCATTTAAGCTCGCTAGGAAGCTGATTGATCTGTATACACAAGCATTCACTCAGATCTCTGGCGGCTACACCCGGAGGATCAAACTGCTGCACGCGGTGAAGTACCGCTAATAACTCATCTTCTTCTGCTTCAGCAAATAGATCAGGTTCTTGTTCTTTAAACTGTTCGAGAAGTTCTGCTAGGGAAGTTCTGAGGTAGCCGTCTGCATCAATGGAGTCAATAATGGACTCCGCTACTAAGCGGTCTTGGTCACTCATTGGCGTCAAATTTAACTGCCAGATTAAGTGGTCTTGAAGTGTTTCTTCACGGCTGTCGTTTTCATTATCGGCCCAGTCAGCATCACTCGAAGCATTTCCACTTTGATGCTGGAAGGTATCTTCCCATTGACTGTCAGTGGCGAGCTCATCTGGAATGGATTCATTCCAATCATGATCGGCCATATTTTCTTCTGACAGTGAGTCGCTCGCCTCTTTTTCTTGTCTGCTTTTATCAGTTGATTCGGCCAGCTCAAATTGCACTGTCTCATAAGTTTCTATCGCTGTTTCTTCAGCGTGTTCAGACTCTTCATCGCTGATTTCAAGCAAGGGGTTACTGTCTAACGCCTGTTGGATCTCCTGTTGAAGATCAAGGGTAGAGAGTTGTAATAACCTGATCGCCTGCTGTAATTGCGGCGTCATGGTTAAGTTTTGGCCAATCTTTAAATGTAACGCTTGCTTCATATGCCTTTAGATCACTTCTTCAGCGGCAGGAATCATTAAAGTCTGAACTGATCGCCTAGGTAGGCGGAACGAACTTGTTCATTGTTCATTATGTCAGATGGGCTGCCATCTGCAAGGATTGTGCCTTCACTAACGATGTAAGCACGCTCACAAATGTCTAGTGTTTCTCTAACGTTATGATCTGTAATAAGGATGCCAATATTTCGTGCTTGAAGGTGACGAATGGTCTGCTTAATATCATTGACCGAAATAGGGTCTACACCGGCGAAGGGCTCATCGAGCAAAATGAATTTTGGTTCAGTCGCGAGGGCTCTGGCGATTTCGACTCGACGTCTCTCACCGCCTGATAAAGACATACCAAGACTATCGCGAATATGGGTGATATGGAACTCTTGAAGAAGGTTTTCCAAAAGTTCAGCTCGTTGGGCTTTCGAGAGCTCGGGTCGGGTCTCCAAAATAGCCATGAGATTATCACTGACACTTAGCTTTCTGAAAACAGAAGCTTCTTGAGGAAGGTAGCCGATCCCTTTCTTGGCTCGGCTATGCATTGCGAGTCGAGTAATATCTTGCTGAGCAAGACGGATGTTGCCTTTGTCAGCGCCAATGATGCCAACGATCATGTAAAAACAGGTCGTTTTGCCAGCGCCATTCGGACCAAGTAAACCGACAATTTCACCTTGTTCAACATGCAAAGAGACATCGCGAACAACCGCTCTGCCTTTGTAGGATTTCGCTAGGTGTAATGCCTCTAATCGGTTATTCATATTAAGGATTTGCCTTAGGCTGAATCACCATCTGAACACGTTGGCCGCCCTGAGACTCGCTTCGGAAAGCGTCGACAACCGATTTATCCATATCGTAAACAATGCGTTCGCCAGTAAACTCATCGGCACCCTGTGTCACGCGAGCTTGCTCGGTTATGGTAACTGTTTGGGTTGGTACTCGATAGTCCATGCGCAACCCATAGGCACGGGTTAGAGGCTGATTAGGTGAGGCTTGCTGCTGAAATTGTGCAGGACTTCCAGTCGCAATTATTCTGGAAATGCTGCCTTGGGCATCTCTGTGCATCTCAACTCTTGAGCCTTGAAGAATCATAGTGCCTTGGCGAATTTCGACATCGCCTGTGTACACGGCAATACCCGTGATTTCGTTCATGGTGGCATGGTCAGCGCTCACATAAATAGGCTGATCCTGATCTTCAGGTAGAGCGAAGCTATAGGCGCTAATCACCAGTAGGAGTGCCAAGATACCCTGAAGTGCTTTTTTAATTTGTAACATAATAACCTCTAACCTCTGACAGCAAGTCGACTCGGCGTTCGTTAAACCATGCTTGCATACCTATGGCATCTGTTCGATTTTGACCTTGAACGATGAGCACAGGTGCATCTGTTTCAGCATAATTTTCCGGCGGCAAGAACGTCAGAATGGATGTTGTCAGTACCCAGGGTACTTCTGATGTGGAATTATCAATAACCCTTACGTTTCCTGCAAGCTCAATTTTTGTTTCGTCATCAAGCATAAAGCCTTCATCTGATGAAATTTGCGTATCACCCATCTCTCCTGGAAGGGTAACAAAGGGCGTTTGTAGCTTGGTACGTTCTTGCACTGGAAAGTGTTGTAACAAGGGTGTTGTGATGATGTGTTCAATTTGGCCTTGCTCGTCAAATTTTGTGATAAAGGCGTCTCTAATAAAGAAGTCGACACGATTTGGGTCGTCAGGTGCACCTCGACTGACTTGAGAAGGCGTTCCAAAAAAAGCCCAATAGATAGCTGCAGCCGCCAAAATGGCAAACCCTAAGACTAGGCGAAGACGACCTGATCTAAACATTAACGATAGGCCTCAAGTAAGGCATTAAGTTTACCTTGTTCGAGTAGAATGAGTTCGCAGAGTTCGCGAGCAGCCCTTCACCTACCTTTTCGATGACTGCACCAGTCCGCTTACTTTGATCACTAAAG
>JAJOJN010000071.1 GCA_021208565.1 Nitrincola sp. | reverse complement strand
CTGGCCTGATATTCGTTTTTAGAGCCACGCGAGAGCATTAAGGGAAGCGTATCAAGGTGTTTTTTGATACCCATTGTCACTTGGACTTCGCGGTTTTTGATCAAGATCGCGAACGCTTGCTCAAACAGGCTGCGGAGATGGGTATCGTTAAATGTGTTGTTCCCGGTGTTTCGCTCCAAAGGTTTCCCAATCTTTTGACGCTGCGTGATCAATTTCCGGATCAGATTCAAATCGCTTTAGGACTTCATCCCTGTTTTATTCATGAGCATCCTGCGAATGCAGTAGAAATGTTAGCCGATCAGCTGAATAGTGCGACAGTTTGTGCGCTTGGCGAAATGGGTTTGGATGGTCGTCCTGGTATGGCATCAGAAGCGGTGCAACAAATGTTATTAGAAGCTCAGCTCAAAATGGCACGCGATCGAGATCTTCCGGTGATCTTGCATGTAGTGAAAGCACATGAAGTCATGCTAAGACTACTCAAGCGATATGCACTACCTAGGGGTGGTGTGGTTCATGCCTATTCAGGCAGTCAGGAACAAGCCAAACACTATGCCAAGTTGGGCTTCAAATTGGGTTTTGGTGGTGCGATTACTTATGCACGTGCGCACAAACAACATCGAATGGTGCGCGAGTTGCCTTTGGAGTGGATGGTGCTGGAAACCGATGCCCCTGATATGCCACTTGAGGGTTATCATGATCAGCCCAACAGTCCATTGCAGGTTGTCAAAGTTGCAGAAAGGATAGCTGAATTAAGGCAGCAGAGTGTTCAGTGTATCGCTGAACAAACTCTGCAGAATGCGATGGATCTTTTTTGCATAGATCAGTTGTCGTAGTATGCCTTGTAAACGGCTTCTAGAGTTGTCCAGGCTGTGTCTGTGTAATCATTGATAGGCAGGTGGTAAAAGCGACCCTCACCAATTCGCTCTGGAGTGTAGCTGTTGTCAGGTGGGTTTAACAACATGCGCGCAAAATTAACAGGGTAGTTGGGGCCAGCAACGCGTTTGCCATACTTTTCTTCAAAGGGACGAAGCACCGTTCTTGCTGAAGCGATGGGCGCTAGGGCATAGCATCGTGATGTTTCACCACGACAGACTCTGAGTTCTTGAGTGTCGAGCTTATAATACTGGTTAGCGGTCGGATCACGCTGTAAAAGCCCCTCAGTTTTTAGGCAGCCCGTCAAAAAGAAGACAGCTAGTATACACAAGGTAGCGATTCGTAAAATTCTCATAACCACATAGCTCCTTAATCAGTCGTTAAAGTCATCATAGGGGTTTTCTACTGAAATAGAAACGGAGTGTGCATAGCCGGGTAAACCTATTTCAGTTTCACTAATGGCTAGATCTTCACCCGTGAGTACCTGATGATCGTACAGATAGATAGGGCGGCTGGTTCCTTGGGTCGCTTCGATATCATACTCTTGAGCGGCTTCGGCGACTTTCTCGTTTCGTGACTGCCACTGCGTCATTGTGGCTTGTCCGTAACGTTTCCGAAGGAGTGATTCAGTCACTTGAGGTGATAGAATAACGGCACTGGCATTGTTGCCGCCAAAGCCTTTTGCATTAATTAAAACGCTATCCATGCGATCAGTTGAATCCACTAGATGTTCAAGTGGGAAGTGGAGATGACTTTGGTGCACGTCATCGGCTATTGCTGGTGTCGTGGTCAGTCCTGGAATGATGCCATACTTCCAAACACCTAGTGATGACATGATCTGATCGCCGCCGGCACAGCCTTGCGAGTGACCCACATAGGCTTTCACTGCAGAAACTGTCCAGTCGTTAATCCCAAACGCTTTGGCTGTTTCATTAATAACATGGGATTCAGTCACTCGATTTTGAGGGGTGCTCGTACCATGGGCTTGGACAAAGCTGCGTTGTTTAAGTGATTCTTCGCCCAGCAGACTTTTGACCAGCGAAGCGGCTTTGCCGAGAGTGAAGTAGTTACCGATACCTGGAGCTGAGATTGATTTTTTATGCCCGTCGGCGTGAACATAAACATCACCGACAGCACCAAAAATCTTCGCGCCCGTCTCCACAGCAAGATCGTCACTCATTAAGACAAGGTATTGGCTGGACTCACCCATGGTAAAACCACAGTTATTACCAAATGGACGACAGGCACGACGGTAATCATCTTCAGCAAGGCTGGTCAGATTATCAAGCGCCATTAGGTACTTGTCTTCTGCTAATGCACCCATGGCACGAAAGCCTTCAATGATTTCTGGAGTAACAGGGGCGTCACTTCCACCCACCATCACAAGCTTGCGACGACCTGAGCGTATCTCTTCTACACCACTTTTTAAGTTATACAAGAAAGTCGCGCAGGCACCTAACGCGCCTCCGGTCATGCCAACATTGCCTAAGAGATAAGCGTTTATAAAGTCAGCAGGCATCTGGGCATAACCTAAAGGCATCTGCTTTGACGTTGTGCGTTTACCTAGTGCCGGAAACTTGGTCAAACCGCCAAACCCTGCATCATCCATTTGCCCTATCGAGTTGCTGGCAAAAACGGCAATTTGGTCCGGAGATAGCTGTGCAGCGATGGTTTGAAAGTCAATCCCGACAGAGCGTAAAGCGTCTGATGCGGCATAGACACTCATTTGTAGTCCACGGGGATGGTTTCTCGATTGGTACAAAGAGCCAGGATCAAATCCAGTGGGCAGCATTCCCGCACTTTGAACGGCGGATTCTCGGTAGTCAGGGAAAATGACGTCGGTACCACCACTGACACGTACTTCAGATTCGATTGCGGAGATCGGTGTGATCTGCCAGTTGCTAGGTATTTGTGTCGGCAGGTGACGGTTACGCAGTTTGAAAACAAACTCTTCCTGGGTGCCTGAAAGTGTTGCCGATTTGTTGAGCATTACCTTGTTGACGTCAAACCAATCGGGATGAATGCGTCGAATGAGCGTGTTGTTGCAAAGTTCTTTTTCGAGCAGATTGGCTAAGGATGTGGTATCCAGTGATTGACCATCCAGTGTTGTATATAAACCATCCTGATAGTGAGCACGCTGCATCAGCGTTGCAAGTCCAACAAGCGTTTCACTGCGACTGTGGTTGTCCAGTTGATCCAAAATCAAACGGCGATAACCGTGATGAAAGGATGATCGACCGGCAGGGCTAATGCCGCCGAAACCAACAATGACAGGAAGCTGAGACAAGAGGGTGGCTCCTTGAAGCTGAAGTGCTGTAAATTCGCAGAATTCCTGCTATTTTAACGGTATAAGTTGAAGTGTACCAGTGTTCTTCTATGAAAGGCTTGACTGAGCAATAAACGCTAGCAGGTAAGGCCTTGCTTCATGTTCGATTCAGTTTCTTTGGGCTATAAATATCTTGTATCTATGAGAGTTTAACAAATGGAGAGTTGTTTCATGAAAAGTAAATTAATCGTGGCATCAGCGCTGCGTCAGCTCTGCTCTTAGCGGGTTGTACTGCCAATCCATATCAACCCTCCAATACCGCCAAGGGGGCTGCTGGTGGAGCTGTAGGTGGTGCTGCACTGGGAGCGATGGTTGCCGGTTCCGGTAATCGTAACGAAGGTGCTCTAGTAGGCGCATTGCTCGGTGCGGCAATTGGCGGTGGTATTGGCCATTATATGGACCAACAAGAAGCGCATCTTCGTCAAGGACTGCAAGGCACTGGAGTAGATGTCAATCGTGTGGGCGATGAGATTCAATTGATTATGCCCGGCAGTATTACGTTTGCAACCAACGAAGATCGTATTGATCCTTCTTTCCATGAAACACTGAACAATGTTGCCAACATTCTGCGTCAATATGATCAGACTTTGATAGAGGTAGAAGGGCATACCGATAGTACAGGTAGCTTGCAATATAACCAGCAGCTCTCTGAAAGACGTGCTCAAAGCGTCGCGCAATATCTTATCAACTCGGGTGTTTCACCGATGCGTGTTACCACGCGAGGGTTTGGTCCATCTATGCCGGTTGCGTCCAATGACACACCGCACGGGCGCTCTTTGAACCGTCGAGTTGAAATTAAAATTCGTGGTCAGCAGTAGTCACTCGCTGAAAAGTTACTGACTTCTGACCAAATCGTCACGCTGAATATTCACATGACTCGCTTGAGTATTCAGCGTGCCACTGGCAAAAGTCGGTTCCACGCGATCCAGTGTCACAGTGACTTGAGTAGGAACGAATTCAGGGAAGCCTTCGTTCATAGTGTGTAGTGTGTTTGTCTTCTAAATACGGATAACCGATCACCTGGATTTAATCCCGATAAACTTCCAGCATTAATCCAGATGCGATTCTGCTCAGCTTGGGTGATTCTGGCCGTAAAGGGTTCACATCTTAGACGATCATTAATATCGGCAACAACTTGGCGCATTTCTCTCCGAACTTTGTCGCCATAATCTTGTTGCCAAAATGCATCGGTAGCAAACCCTGTTCTGGCGTCTCTTGCATTCCAAATTCCCGCAGTCATATATCTTTTCTGCCAAATGAGACCTCCTGAAAGGGCATCATGTATATAGACATCCATTATAAATGCACGAAGATTACGTTCATGATTAGGTTCAATTCGATGAAAAAGGTCGGTGATTAATAAAGGTTCTCTTGCACCCTGGGGGTTACGCTGTCTGATGTCTCTAATAACACCTGAAACAATAAATTGCATATTGGACTGTTCAGTGTGGCGTTGAAAATTGGTCAGAGTGCCATCATCCAGCATTTGCGTTGGTGCATTGTCTAAATTTGGATGTATCTGAAGGTGTGTAGCGGTATGACTATTAAAAACCAGGAAAATTTGCTTAAGTTTCCCTAGCAAAGTTAATTCAGGAAGGCGAACAGACATTTCATGTAAGCCGCCAACATTGGCTTGTGCTGGAATAACCATTGGGAATGCTGTAAAACCAACATTTCTTTGGTAGGCCACTTCAGCTAAGCCGCCAGGGCAGTCTTGGCTAGGTTGTATTCTGGCTCGTATTCTGACGCTCAATTCATTGCCGCTTAGCTTTTCTTCTAAAATGGTCAGATCAGTAAGAATGCCGCTACTCGAAAAACGAACGTTATCAGAGATAATCTGGCCATCTTGCATGCGAGTGGATGCACTAACAAAAGCTGCCGCTTGTCGGGTCGCTATTTCAGAAGCTTGCTGAACGGCTACACGTCTAGCTTCGATAAGATCACCATTGATAATCGTAGCGGAGCCTTCAGCTTCGACAAATGCAGGGGGGATATTAGCTTCGCGAGAGTTGTTAGTGATAGGGCGATTAAAAAAAATGTAAAACAGTGTGAAGGTGTGTTTCATTTATCTTACCTGATCGTTGACAGCAGGTACTAAGTTGGCCTGTAGAATCATAACATAACTTCTATTTTGAAATGTCTGCAGAACAACCATTGAGCCGCCTTGTTCACCGGTACTTTATAAAGTGAGTAAGTGCCTGGC
>JAJOJN010000119.1 GCA_021208565.1 Nitrincola sp. | reverse complement strand
GTTTATTAGGTTTGAAGACTTACTTCCCAAACCATCGATTTCGGCCATGACACTTGAAACGCCTGCCTCTTTATTGACGCCCGTTCGAGCAATCTATGATCCCTATCGCGATGATCGTGCCTTAAGAGCCACCCTAATGTCACAATGCGACAGTCAAAAAAAGTGCTTTTGATCGTTTAAGAAAGGATTATCCAGTGCGTCGTGAGTTTAGTTCACTTAGGTTAACCCTTCCAAATGAACAGCGATGTTTTATGGCTGCACTTGGTTTTTCACTGGCGTCGACTGAATAAGCCCTATGCAAAATAAAATGACTCAACCTCTTGTTCCGACATCGTCTAAACAGAATAAGGCATTCACTCTGTCTGAATTAAATCCTCATTCAGGTATCCCTGTGCGGATAGAAACAAGAGTGCCTAAAGGTCGATACTCGGTTCGCTTTATTGGGCTATATGAACAAAGCGGAATGTTAGTTACGGCTCCAAAAACACGTAAAACGCTGTTCACAGAGGGGGCTCTGCTGGCTGTTAAAATGCTGGTGGGTAATCGTATGGTGAGTTTTACTTCGCGATTGTTAAAAGCGCACGCTGAGCCCTTTCCTTATTGGGTGCTTGCTTATCCCGCTCAGATGGAATCTCAAATATTTCGTCAACATACTCGTGTGCCGATGTATCTGCCAGTAATGGTTGATCAAGGAGAGAAGGATCTTCATCAACCGATCAAAGCGCTATGCGTAGATATGAGTTTGCAAGGAGCCTCGATTGAGTCATCACAAGCTTTGGCGAAGGTGGGTGATCCAGTGTTTATTACTGCAAGAGTCTCTGTTGCTGGCGTCGATCAAGTGATCTTAGTGAATGCTAGGGTAAAAAAGTGTGATGCAAACGGAAAGTCATCCCTTTAGTGTTTATCGACAGGGTGTCGCATTTGAAGGACTTGAGGAAGATACTAGACTAGTGATTGCTGGATACTTATATCAGCAATGGTTACTGGAGGCTGGAGAGTTACTGGAAATCGAGTCGTTTGACGGCAGATAAAAAAAACACCCCGACTTGCGGGGTGCTTTGACAAAGTGTTCAGCAATTACTTGCCAAAGCTCTGCATTTCAGCCATAACAGTCTTGACTAGCTTCAGTAGCAAGGTGCTGTGAAAGCTTCGCCCTGTGCTTTTAGCAAGTTGAAAAGTGAAGTGTTAGCTTCAGTGTTAAACTTTGATTACTTCTTCTGGAGTTTTCAAGCTTTTAGCTTTTTCAGCTTCAGTCTTTGAAGAAAGCAACGAGCTCTTCGCCAGACTTCTTCTGAAGTTCAACAGTTTTAGTTAGGGTTTCAGTTTGCAGAGCGATTAGGCTTTTAACAGCTTCAACAGGCTTCTGGAAATCAACTGCGCTAGTCATGTGTGTATCTCCTAAGATATTTAAGTTATCAATGCAGGGCTTCATTTCGTTTTGTTGCACTGCACAATAACTCAAAGTATAGAGACTTAGATCAGCAAGTCAAGTACTTTTTTGTGCAATGCACAAAGAAACGGTTGTATTGATTATTCAATATTAAAATCAATTTGTTACGATTAAGTTAATTTTCTTTTACTTCGCCGTTCCAAATTAATTTTCCACACTGAGCAAGGTCGTAGCCTTTTAGTTCATTGGCGGTATTAAGCCCTTCTTGGCTTTGTAGCCATTCAAAAAGCTGTTGCAGCAATGAACGAAAATACACAGGCCTTGGAAGGACGAGTTCGAAAGCCTCTTGATAAACAGGGACAAAGGTCAGTCCATATTCAGAGGCGGCTGATTCAGTTCCAGGACCAATATCTGCAAGGTTCCTGACGATAGCTGAAGCGACCTCCGATTCGGTTAATGCGCGGTATGAGGCTTTAATCTTGTCGAAGGCAATGTGTTGTTGCAGTAGCCAATCTTTTAAAAAAACGTTGTGAGCCCGCGCCTTCTTGTCGAATCACCCAACGTTTTTGCAGCATCTCTTGAGCGTCACTGAGTAGTGTGGCGGAGTCGTCTGATCGGATCATTAAGCCCTGTTGCCGTTTAAACAGGTGGACTAAAACCCAGTGACGAGAACCGGCATATTGTCGAATCAAGGCGGGGTGTCTTAGCTGACTTTCCTCTGCTTTACCCCAATGTACAGCACAGCAATCAACCAGTCCCTGAGCGAGCAGAGATAAACCAGCTTGAGTACCTGTTGGCATATAGCTATACAGGGCTTGATGTTGCTGTTGTTGCATGACTCTTAATAAACCCGCTTTGAGTAGCGGGTCATCACTGCCAGAAAGCAGAAGTCGATCACTCAGTACACCATGATGGCTGGATTCGAGTAACCAGCGGTCGATCAGTTTACGTGGAAATAACCATTTGCCCGTCACTTTGGTCGCGGGTAGATGACCATCACTGGCTAATTGATACACCTTTTTTTCATTCAAGTGTAAATAAATAGCCGCTTCCTTGACGGTCATGTAGGGGCTGGTGTCACTCATTAGACTCCCTCCTTTTTGAAGACTTGAGCAGGGGTGCGGGTTTATCGTCTAATAGCAGTCGATTTTGTCCGCAATAGACTAAGAAGTGTTTGCCTTTGGCACGGGCTAACATCAGCATGCCGAGTTGCTCGGCGATCTGTAAGCCCATTTCAGTTGCTCCCGATCGAGAGAGTAAGACACTAATGCCCATTTGCGCGGCTTTAATCACCATTTCTGATGTTAATCGCCCGGTGGTATAAAAGATGTTTCCTTCACTCGGTATGCCTTCTAACCAAAGACGACCAGCCAAGGTATCCACAGCGTTATGGCGTCCGATATCCTCGCAGAAGCTCAATACCCTTCCATCAGGTGTGCAAATTGCGCAGCCATGCACAGCCCCGGCATTTTTATAGGTTTCATTGTGTTGATTCAGGGTGTGTAACAACTGATAGATTTGTGATTGTTTTAGCGTCCAGGCATCCAGCGAGATCTGCCTGAGTTTTTCCATTTGGTTGCCAAAAACGGTGCCTTGTCCGCAGCCTGTCGTGACGGTTCGTTTGGAAAGTATCTCTTCAATATCTGCCGGTGTATGAGATGTCACGATGGCGGCCGCTTCAACCTCCCAGTCAACTTGAATGGCGAGCAGATCGTCTAGCTTGTCGATCAAGCCCTGATTGCGAAGGTAGCCCAGAACCAAGGCTTCCGGATCTTCGCCTAGGGTCATCAGGGTGACGATTTCACGTTTATTGAGGTAAAGCGTTAAGGGACGCTCACAGGCCAAGGCTTGTTCTCGCCATTCACCTTGCTCATCCATCACCTCGGTTAGGCGTGTAAGCGGGGCTCTCGCTTGCGTTAAAACCAAATTTGGATTGCGTGACATGCTCTGTCCCTATTTGTCATTTTATTGGATCGCAGCAACTTTTATACCAATGTGAAAATGATCAGCCTCTACAAGGTATTTTAGCCCAATCAACCCTGAAAAGTTTGATTGGGTTGAGACATTTTGTCCTTTTGAACTGGTGTGTTGAGCAAAAGTGTCGCATTTTTTTTATCTTTTCTTGCCTGTTTTGGGATACAAAATCGTCGTTACGCGATTGCATCCTGGCTATTTATCGCAGCTTGACTCGCCTCGGCGCAGGAATTGCATAGCTGCTACACTCAATTGATAGCATGCGAGTGGAGAATACTATGGTTGACCACAAGACTTTCCCTGAAAAAATGCCTGATCAGCCAGGACCTAGTCTGGACAGCTGGTCTTTATGGGTGAGTTTAGACAAGCAGGAAACCGTTTCACGAGGCTGGCCATCCATTAATTGGGAGGTTGCCGAAATCGCTCAACAAACGGATCGAGAAGATGCGGTGGCCATCTGGTTAATGTTACATCGTGACGAGCGTATGGCGTATCGTTTTAATCTAAGCTCTGAAGCGCCACGATTGTTTGTGATTTGCGAAGACCTTACCGCCGAATTACGCCTGCCGAGAAAGCTAACGCTGGCACAAGATGTGGCTGCTGATTATATGGATGCTGGACAGCCTGTGTTGAGCATCCCGATGCCTGCACCTATCAAGGTTTGGTTAGAAGCCTTTATGGCGCATCACGGTGAGGTTGAAGATCCTCGAGCAGGTAAGCGACGTTTACGTACTCAGTCTGCAGCTAAATCCTAAGGAGTCAGAAATGAGTGATGGTTTTTTAACGCGTTGGTCTCGTCTCAAGCGAACTCAGGGGTCGGAGGCATCGGCTGAGAAGCCGTTAGATCAGAAGGTTTCTCTGCAAGAGGGCGCAATAGATAGTACTCCTTAAAGCAGATGACATCTCATTTGGATTCGACATCTGAAATGCCGCAGCAGAAGCATTAAATGCGGATCAGCCGATGAGTGAATCTCAGCAGGTTGATGAGCATCTGACAACGCAGGAAGAAAATGAAGAGGCTGCTTTGCTCACTGATGAAGATATGCCTGATCTTGCAACCATCAACGCGACCAGCGACATGTCGATGTTTTTTTCTAAGGGTGTTTCGGCTGAGTTGCGCCGTCAAGCACTACGAAAGTTCTTTCATCAGCCAGAGTTTAATGTGCGTGATCCGCTTGATGACTATGCGTTGGACTATTCGCAGCCTAAAAAGCTAGTGCTAGAGGTTGGTGACAAAGTCAGAGGCTGGGCACAACAGCAAATGGATGATGCGATACAACAGGCTAAGGATGCTCTGCTCAAGGATGTTCAAGAAATAGATTCTGTTGAGTCGTTAGATGAGCCGTCTCAAAAAACCGATCTGTCCGTTGGTTCGACTAAAGTCGATGAGACACTTCAGTCCGGAAAAAATGAAACAGCCTAGACAAAATGTCCCTCTAATCAGTGTATTTATAAAATCACTTGGTTTATAGGGTTTAATTTTCCTCTTTAGCGCTCGAAAAGTTGGCGTTCAATTTGCAAATTACTTCACATAATTAAATAAGCTCGTCCACCTTGCATGCAGGTGAGCTGAGAGAGAGTCAATGAAACCAAACAGTTTAATATCGCATAGAGCCTTTACCGCCTCGCCAGAATTGAATGCGCGAGCACGTCAACAAGCTTTAAACGCCATGCCGCCATTAATGGCGATGCAAGAAGGTGTGATCAGTTACCAAAGTCGTGGTCATTTAGTGATATTAGGCCCGGAAGACTTAATACGTTTAGTGGCTGATCAGATCCAAGGTGTCGCTTCAATTACTTTGATAGCGATGGGGTCGGTCACTTCACAAGACGATGTTCATCTTGAAAAAGCGATGCAGGCGGCCGCTCATCTCACTCCGATTTATCTGCCTTTTTCATCCTTAAGTGGTTGGCTTGGTGAGTTTCATTTGCGATTAACAGCTCCGAATGGTGACGAGATCAATCCGGCTGAAGTGGGTGCTGGTCAAAAATGTTTCGATTTGGTTTTGGATTTGAATGAGCAGCCTCTGCTCAGTGCGGAGTTATCACCCCCAGGCTATTTTCATGTGGGTCAAACGGGTGAACGTTTAGTGGATGCCATTGAGCAGCTCAGCGGTATGGTCGGTGAGTTTGAAAAGCCTGCTTATATTCAGGTCAACCATGATATCTGCGCCCACGCTGATCGCGGCAACATAGGATGTACGCGCTGCTTGGATGTCTGTCCTGCGGATGCGTTGTCTACCCGAGAAAACGCCCTGACTCATGATCCTCAAATCGAGGTTAACGTCAATCTGTGTCATGGTGCGGGCAGTTGTTCGACCGCCTGTCCAACGGGGGCACTAACCCTTGTGGCACCGAGCCCCCAGCGTTGGCTGGACTTGTTACGTTTGTGTTTGGATAGCTACCAGCAGTTTGGTGGTGAGCATCCCGCGATTCTGCTTCATGCTGAACAAACCGAGATAGATCTCAACCAATTGCCTGCTCATTTATTGCCTGTTTCGCTGGAAGAGGTTGGGGCGCTGGGTGCTGAAATTTGGCTATCGCTGTTGGTGCATGGCGCAAGCTATGTGGCTCTGGTGATTGATGAACACACACCACCCAGTTTAACCGCATTATTAGAGCGTGAAGTGTCGGTGACGGGCAAAATGTTAGAAGCGATGGGACATCCTGCTAGTCGCATCAGCATTCTTAACATGGAAAGTCTGGACGTTGACTTGTTGCAGTTGAATAGCCTGCTAGCGGATTGGTTTGGCTTGCCAGCCGGTCCGGCGTTTGCCTATGAAGGTAAACGAAAAACACTGAATCAAGCACTCGATCTGTTGTATGAGCAAGGGGAATGCGACGATCAAACGGTGACCCTTCCCAGTGGTAGCCCTTATGGTCAGGTATTGGTCAATACCGATGCTTGCACCCTATGCATGAGCTGTGTCTCTATCTGTCCAACTGGCGCCTTGCAGAGTGCTAGTGAAGAAGCACCGGTGTTGTCGTTTACCGAAGGCGATTGTGTCCAATGTGGTTTGTGTCAGAACGCTTGTCCTGAAAAAGCGATTTCGCTTGAGGCTCGTTTTGCACCCGCTGCGGGGATGAGAACAGCACCGCGAGTGATGAAACAGGAAGAGCCTTTCCATTGCATCAGTTGTGGTAAAGCCTTTGCTACCCAAAGCACCATCGAGATGATTACCAAAAAATTGGAGGCCCATCCTTATTTTCAGGGTGAGGCTGCCAAGCGTCTCAAAATGTGCGATGACTGCCGAGTACGTGACAGTTACCGTGAATTAGCCGCCGATCCAACCGCACAGCTGCGTCTTTAAGGAGTCAGGATGAATAGTTTGATAGCTGCCCCTGTCATGACCGATGAAGACGCGTTACGCGCCGATATTTATGCGCTTTTAGCCGCTTTGTGCCGTCGCCATCCTTCTCCTGAGTTATTGGATTTTCTGGTGTCGATGGAAGTCGATGCCCATTCTGCTAATTCTATGACCAAAGCGTGGGAATTTTTACGTTTAGCCAGTGAGCGAGCTGAGTCAGATGCCATTGAGGATGAGTATTTTACCCTCTTTATCGGTATCACTCAGGGCGAGCTCACGCCTTTTGCATCTTGGTACCTGACGGGTTCGTTAATGGAAGCGCCATTGATCGAGCTTCGGAATGATTTGGACCTGCTTGGTTTTGCTCGTCAACAAGAAGTGAAAGAACCTGAAGATCATATTTCAGTATTGCTCGAAGTGATGAGCGAATTGATTCAACAAGGCGCAAGTCGAGAGCGTCAAGCCGTGTTTTACCAGCGACATATCGATTCTTGGGCAAAGCAGCTTTTTGCTGATATGACTCAAGCCTCTAGTGCGGTGTTTTACAGTGCCGTGGGTATGTTGGGTGAAGCCTTTTTAATGATTGAAAGCACACACTTACAAAAGCGTATGGACTCTGTCCAAAACGTGCATCTGAGAGGGTGAGGAGAGCAGTTATGCAGAAGAATAAACCTAACAATGAACAGGTCAGTTCATCACGTCGACAATTTCTTCGTGGTGCAGCGGCAGTCTCTGCTGTTGGATTGGCAACATCTGTCAGTCAAGCGGTAGCGGATACTCCGACGACGACTTTAGTCACCGCTGAGCCAGAGCAAGGCTACCATGAAACTGATCATATCAAAGCTTATTACGCCAGTTGTCGCTGATGCGGACTGTCAATACTCTGAAATTTAAGGAGAAAACGATGCGTCTGAATAAAAAAAATCAGTGACTCATCACTGGAAACCTCGCAGAACCGCTTAGGTGTGACTCGCCGAGGATTTTTAAAAGGCACGACGGTAGCGGCAGGTGGCATTGCGGCAACCGGTCTGCTGGGTAAAAGTATGGTGCGTCCGGTTGAAGCGGCGACGCCCAAGTCTTCTGCACCGGTTGAAGTGAAGCGAACAGTCTGTACCCATTGTTCGGTTGGATGCGGTGTTTATGCTCATGTGCAAAATGGTGTATGGACCTACCAAGAACCAGCGTTTGATAACCCAATCAACCGTGGTGCTCACTGTGCTAAAGGAGCGGCATTACGCTATCACGGTCACAGTACTCGTCGCTTGAAGTATCCGATGAAGCTCGAAAATGGCCAATGGAAACGACTGAGCTGGGAACAAGCGATTAACGAAGTGGGCGATAAGATTGAACAGATTCGTGCTGAATCAGGTCCAGACTCTGTATTTTGGCTAGGTTCTGCGAAATTTAACAATGAACAAGCCTATCTGTTCCGTAAAATGGTATCGCTATGGGGTACCAACAACGTTGAGCACCAAGCGCGTATCTGTCACTCCACTACTGTAGCGGGTGTTGCCAACACTTGGGGCTATGGAGCGATGACCAACAGCTATAACGACATGCAAAACTCTAAGTCGATGCTGTTTATCGGTTCCAATGCGGCTGAAGCCCACCCGGTTTCACTGCAACATGTTTTGATCGCCAAAGAGCGTAACAATTGTAAGATTGTGGTTGCTGACCCACGTTATACGCGTACTGCCGCTCATGCGACTCAGTATGTCCGTATTCGTCCGGGGTCTGACGTCGCTTATGTCTGGGGTTTGCTATGGCATATCTTTGAAAACGGTTGGGAGGATAAGCAATATCTAGCTCAACGTGTTTACGGTATGGATGAAATCCGTGAAGAGGTGAAGCAGTTCCCACCGGCTGTGGTTCAAGATATTACCGGTGTTGACGAGCAAACCATGTATCACACTGCAAAACTGCTGTCAGATCACCGTCCCGGTTGTATCGTTTGGTGTATGGGTGGTACACAGCACACCACCGGTAACAACAATACCCGTGCCTACTGCATCCTTGAACTGGCGCTAGGCAATATCGGTAAGTCAGGTGGTGGTGCCAACATTTTCCGTGGTCACGATAACGTTCAGGGCGCAACAGATTTTGGTGTCTTGTCTGATTCTCTACCAGGTTACTACGGCTTGGCAGAAGGTTCATGGCGCCACTGGGCGGGTGTTTGGGGTGTTGATTACGATTGGATTGTGAATCGTTTCGATCAAACCGAGTACCGTGGCGGTAAGCCGATGCATACTAACGGTATCACCGTATCCCGCTGGGTGGATGGTGTACTGGAAGATAAAGAGAAGATGGCGCAAAACGATAATATTCGTGCCATGTTCTACTGGGGTCACGCGGTGAACTCTCAAACCCGTGGGCCAGAGATGCGTGAAGCGATGAAGAAGCTGGATATGATGGTTATTGTTGACCCTTATCCAACCGTTGCTGCGGTCATGAATGATCGTACCGATGGTGTTTACTTATTGCCCGCTTGTACTCAGTTTGAGACCTACGGTTCGGTCACCGCCTCTAACCGTTCGATTCAGTGGCGAAGTAAAGTTATTGAGCCGCATTTCGAGTCAAAACCTGACCATGAAATCATGTACCTCCTTGCGAAGAAGGTAGGTATTGCCGATCAGGTATTTAAAAATATTCAGGTGAATGGTGATGAGCCACTCATTGAAGATATCGTTCGTGAATACAACCGTGGTATGTGGACGATTGGCTACACCGGCCAAAGTCCAGAGCGCTTGAAGTATCACCAAGAAAACTGGCACGCCTTTGACTTTACTTCATTGCGTGCCGTAGGTACTGATGCCCATGGTGAGTTCTATGGGTTGCCTTGGCCATGTTGGGGTACACCTGAGATGGCTCATCCAGGTACACACGTCCTTTATGACACTAGTTTAGCGGTGAAAGACGGTGGTTTAGGTTTCCGTGCTAACTTCGGTGTGGAACGTAACGGTGAAACCCTGCTTGCAGAAGGTTCGGCGCCGGTAGGTAATGAAATCGGTGACGGTCACCTGAGTTTACCGCCAACATGTTGAAACAGTTGGGCTGGTGGGATGATCTGACCGAAGCCGAAAAAGTCGCTGCTGAGGGCAAGGATTGGAAAACTGATCTGTCCGGTGGTATCCAGCGTGTTGCGATTAAACACGGTTGTGCGCCTTTCGGTAACGGTAAAGCGCGTACGATTGTCTGGACTTTCCCAGATGCGATACCTAAGCATCGTGAGCCACTCTACACCACACGTCGTGACCTTGTTGAAAAATACCCAACATGGGATGACTTTGAATCACTCTATCGTATGCCGACGCTTTACAAGTCCATTCAGGAGAGAGATACCTCGGCTGAATTCCCCATCATTCTGACATCAGGTCGTTTGGTGGAGTACGAGGGTGGTGGTGATGAAACCCGTTCTAACCCTTGGCTGGCAGAGCTTCAACAGCATATGTTTGTGGAGATCAACCCATTCAACGCCAATACCCTTCGCATTGCGGATGGTGATGATGTATGGGTCTATGGTCCGGAAGGTGGACGTGTTCGCGTGAAAGCACTGGTGACTAACCGTGTGGATCGTGATGTGGCCTTCATGCCTTTCCACTTTGGCGGTGAGTTCCAGGGTGAAGACTTACGCAGTCGCTACCCTCAAGGCAGTGATCCTTATGTGCTGGGTGAGGCGGTGAATACAGTGACCACCTACGGTTACGATCCCGTCACCATCATGCAGGAAACCAAGTGTACCGTATGCCGTATCGAGAAAGCGGCCTGAAACCATAGAACTTAATGCGGGGCACTGATCGGGAGGTCAGTGCCCATGAGGAGAAAATCCATGGCTCGTATGAAATTTTTATGTGACTCAGAGCGCTGCATCGAATGTAACGGCTGTGTCACGGCGTGTAAAAATGCCAATGAAACAGAGTGGGGTATTCAGCGCCGTCGAGTGGTCACACTCGATGATGGTGAAATTGGTAAAGAGGTCTCGATCTCTGTTGCTTGTATGCACTGCTCGGATGCGCCTTGTATGGCGGTGTGTCCTACAGACTGCTTCTATCCAACCGAAGATGGTTTGATTTTGCATAACAAGGATGCTTGTATCGGTTGTGGTTATTGCTTGTATGCTTGCCCATTTGGTGCCCCTCAGTTCCCGAAACAGGGCGCGTTTGGTGCTCGTGGTAAGATGGATAAGTGTACTTTCTGTGCCGGTGGTCCTGAGAGCGATCCTGTCATTGAACAGCAAAAATACGGTGCTAACCGTCTTCGCGAAGGTAAACTACCGCTGTGTGCTGAAATGTGTTCTACCAAGGCGCTGTTAGCAGGTGATGCGGCGCAAGTGGCAGACATCTTCCGTGAGCGCGTGGTGTATCGTGGTCATCGCAACAGTGCTTGGAGTTCAGTTGAACATGAAGCGGCTGAGTCAGAACAGTTGGCTCAGAATGCGGCTGACTTGGCTTATGACGCAACGCAGAGTGTATAACCATGACAGCAAAGCAGTCAGAGATGAGTCTGAAAGCTTGCCTGATCCTGTTACTGGTGGCGCTGATGGCGCTGCCGGTTTCAGCTTCAGCACAACAGGGCGCTGATGCTCGCCGAGAAGCCTTTCAATCTATGCCGGGTACTCAACCAGATTTTTGGCGAGATGCGGCTCAAGGTGTCAGTGGTCGAACGCAATCTAACAGTCCCGGTGCAGATACCTTGATCATGGTGGAAGGTGAACGCTGGCGTGAGATTCGCAACCACTGGATCTCTCCAGGTGGAGCCATCGCATTGGGTGGTAGCTTGGGGGCGATTACCTTGTTCTATCTGTTGGTAGGACAGGTCAAACTAGAACACCCAAGAACGGGCCGAAAAATTGAACGCTGGACGCGTTGGGATAGGGTTATTCACTGGTATGTAGCGTCTTTATTTATCATTCTGGGCATTACGGGGTTATCGATTCTGTATGCCAAATGGTTCCTGATGCCTATTTTACCCACCAGTGTCTGGGGTGCGTTTATGAATGCGGCTAAAAACATTCATAACTATCTTGGACCCTTATTTGCGTTGGGCGTGCTGGCCATGATCATCAAGTGGTTAAAGCATAATTTCTTCACCATGACAGATCTAAAATGGTTTGCCAAAGGGGGAGGTATTATCGGTAAAGCACACCCATCGGCTGGCTACTTAAACGGTGGTGAGAAAGTCTGGTACTGGATTATTGTCACCGTTGGTCTGACGGTCGTAGTGTCCGGTTTGGTATTGGATTTTCCCAACTTCGGTCAAACACGTGAGACCATGCAGCTATTTCTAATCATTCATGCCGTGGCATCCTTGATTTTAATGGCTGCAGCTTTCGGACATATCTATATCGGTACTTTGGGTACAGAGGGAGCGTTCGAGGGTATGAAAACCGGTTATGTCGATGAGTCTTGGGCAAAGCAGCACCATGACCTTTGGTATGACGCGGTGAAAGAGAAAAGCAAAAACTGATCTGCACCACAGACGTTGCCACACTCACTCGTGTTAACAAAACAGTCATGTTCCTCACCCGGCATGGCTGTTTTTTTTTATCTAGTTCAACTCGTTAATCCACATGAGTCTGATTTATTCATGCTTTAGGGCTATAATCTGATTCCAAGAGTCCTGAGTAATAGAGGAGCGCCATTTGATGAAATCTTTTGATACAACAACGCAAACCGAGATAGAAGCCGCTGCTTTTCGTCGTTTGTTAAAGCATTTAGACGACAATAAAGAGGTTCAGAATATTGAGCTGATGATTTTGGCTGACTTTTGCCGAAACTGTTTAGCGAAATGGTTAATGGCTGCGGCAGAAGAAAAAGGGTTATCCTTGAGTTACGATGATGCTCGCGAACAGGTTTATGGCATGCCTTATGAGCAGTGGAAAGATCTATACCAACAACCGGCGACACCTGAACAACTGGAAGCCTTCGCCAAGCGTGAAGCCGCGAAAAAAGAGAAACAATCATGAGTGAAGCCATCTCATTAAACATTGCGGTGTTGACGCTGTCAGATACTCGCACGCTTGCTGAAGATCGTTCGGGAGATACCTTGGTTTCGCTTCTAGAGGAATCAGGACATCAACTAGCAGCACGCGACATTATCCCAGACGATGTTTATAAAATGCGTGCGATCGTCAGTCAATGGATCGCTGATCCTGCTATTCAGGTGATTCTGACCACTGGGGGTACTGGTTTTTCGGGTCGTGACTCGACACCCGAGGCAATGCGCCCCTTATTCGATACGGAAATTGAAGGCTTTGGCGAAACCTTTAGACAAGTTTCGTTTCAAGAGATAGGTTCATCGACCATCCAATCGCGTGCCTTAGCGGGTTTGGCTAACCGTACAGCGATATTCTGTTTGCCTGGTTCGACCGGTGCCTGTAAAACGGCGTGGAACAGTATCCTTAAGGAGCAACTCGACAGTCGCCATCGTCCCTGCAACTTTGTGGGTATTCTGCTACACGGAAAGCAGCTTCACAGCTAAATGCTTGGATATTGACTTCATCAATTGTCAGGAAAAATCATGCAGAGTTCATTGATCCCCGTTGAAAGTGCTCTTGAAAAGATGCTTGATATGGTCACTAAGATGCCTCTGATTCAGTCTGTCGAGTTGACTCAGGCGGCCGGTTACATATTAGCTGAGGATATCATCTCGTCGATCAATGTTCCGCCTGCGGATAACAGCTCCATGGATGGTTACGCCCTTCGTTATCAAGATCGTTTAGCGCCTTTACCGGTCAGTCAACGGATTGCCGCAGGGCATCCACCAAAACCCTTAAAGCCAGGTACCTGTGCGCGGATTTTTACTGGGGGTGAGATCCCTGAAGGTGCAGACCTTGTGGTGATGCAGGAAGCTGTCACCATGACTGCTTTTGATGATGTCGTGGTTCCCGATTCAATTCAGCAAGGGCAAAATATTCGTCCTGCCGGTCAGGATATTCGTCAAGGTGATGTGATAGTAGAAGCGGGTACTCGATTGGACTATCGTCATTTAGGATTGATTGCTAGTGTGGGTGTGGCGCAAGTGAGCGTTTATCGCCGTGTCAGAGTTGCGCTCTTATCGACAGGTGATGAATTGGTCATGCCGGGAACACCCTTAGCTGCCGGTCAAATCTACAATTCTAATCGTTATTTGTTGCAAGGGTTTATTGAGTCTTTACAAGCTGAGGTAGTGAGCTTTGTTCAGGTTGCGGATAGCTATGAAGAGACCTTAAATGCACTGAAAACTGCTTCTGAGCAGGCTGATCTTATTATCTCTACCGGAGGTGTTTCAGTCGGTGAAGAAGACCACGTTAAACCTGCCGTCGAAGCCTTAGGTGAACTCGATCTTTGGCGTTTAGCCATGAAGCCCGGAAAACCTCTCGCCTTTGGCCGTATTCATTCCTGTTTATTCATCGGATTACCGGGCAACCCTGTATCCACGTTTGTCGGTGGTCAGGTGTTTGTTGAGCCATTGCTTAAAAAGCTAGCGGGTGAGAAGGTTACATCTCGTCCCTTGTTACAAGGCAAAGTACACTTTTCGGCGAAAACCCAAATTCGTCAAGAGTACTTGCGTGTTCAAGCGATTTGGCAAGAGGGTGCTTGGCAGCTGCACGCCTATGCTAATCAGAACTCAGGGGTGTTGTCCTCGACCGTTTATACTAACGCCCTAGCGATTATGCCACCTGGATATGCGGTTTCTGCTGGGGATATATTGGATTTTTGGTTTTACTAGGCAACCCCTAAGCCTGACAGCAGCTGGCGCATGGTTTCTTCATCTTCCTGATTCAGGCGTGCTTTATGCCTTAAGTAAACGGTGAAGAGGCTGCCTTTGCCGAGTTCAGACTCTACAGTGATGTTGCCACCATAGCGTTGCGCCAATGAGCGGCTAATTGAAAGACCCAACCCGTTACCATTTTCTCGGGTGGTATAAAAAGGTTCGAAAATACGCTGTCGAACGGCTTCGATCATGCCGCTGCCTTCATCTCTAACTTGAATCTGGACACCTTCCTCACCATCTTCCGTTATCCATGGAGCTGTCGTTATCCAGATGCTTCCTTGTGATGTCATCGCATTGGCGGCATTCAAGATTAAGTTGACCAGCACCTGCTGAACCTGTTGGCGATTACCTTCAGCAGAGGTGATTTCTCCATAATGTCGTTCAACACGAATACCTTTTTTATCAAGTGCATAGCGCACTAGGGCAAGGGTATCTTGAACTACGGCGTTAATATCTAGCGGTTGAAGTTGGTCGATTACCTGTCCAGGACGGCTGTATTGAAGCAGGTTATTGATGATGGCTCGAATGCGATAAACTTGCTCAATCACGGTGTCGATTTCGCTTTGAACACAGGAGTTTTCGCCTAGTTCGGCTTGCAGTAAATCTATATGCCCAAGGATGACAGCCGCCGGATTATTGATTTCATGGGCGATTCCTGCCGTCAGTTCACCCAGTACCGCCAGTTTTTCTTTGGTGAAAAGTTCAGCACGCGTGGCATTCAGCAGTTCAATGTGCTTTTCAAGTTCAAGGGTTTTTTGCTTTAGGCTTTGAGTACGTAACTCCACCTTGTGCTCAAGTTTTTTCGGCTGCAAGTTTTATGACTTTTTTGTCGAGCATCCAGTTCATCCAGCATAGTGTCAAACTGTTGCGCGAGATCAGCAAACTCGTTTTTGGCACTGAGCTGACCTATTCGAGTTTCAGTGTCTCCGCGCCTGACTGCCATCACCGATTGATGAATCCGCTTTACTGGACTGAGTAAGCGGTAAGCACTTCGCCACACGAAATAACCCGACAGCAGCATGATTAAACTGAGGGTGATACCCAGTTCACCTAAGTTGCGTCGATACATGCTGATAAAGGGGCTTTCAGAAAAGCCAGCATAAAGAACACCTACCAACTGCTGATTCATATCGTAGATGGGTTCGTAGGCACTGATAAACCAATCAGTGACAACGAAAGCACGATCTAACCAAACGCGTTCATGAACAAGCACCTCTTCGTAAACCTCAGCCGAGATGCGCGTGCCAATGGCTCGAATGAAATCACGACTCGGTTGGTCTAGGTGTTCTGCCGGTACGTTGGTGGTAATGCGTACATCATCCAAAAAGAGTGTGACTGTGCCTATGCCGTTTTCAGGTAAGGCGTCTTTACCGTAAACGAGATCACGAATTTGATCGACAAATTCAAGGTTGTGGTTTAACAGCCTGCCACTGTCCAAGATATAAACCAGTTTGCCGGAAGCATCTTTGATAGGCACTAAGCTTCTGACAAAAAGCCCCCTGGTTTCTTGCTGTTTATCCGATGGAACCGCTCTCGGTGTGTCTAGAACATCGATAATCACGCTTTGTTTCAGCTCAGGCGCGGTAACAGCGAGTTCATTCTGATCTAAAACAGAGAGTCCTTTGATGCCCTCGCCTCCAAGCAGTTGCCCCATTTGAGGTTGAATACTGGGTCTTAAGTGCTCTTGTTTGAGTAATTCCTCAATCGGTATCAGCTTAAGAAAGTCAAATCCTTGTCTTGTCCGTATCTCATCGATAAATTGATCAAGTTTGCTGACCTCCTGTTCGTTGAGGTAAGGGTGAAGGCTAAGGGTATGACTCAACTGCTCAAGTTGCTCCAGTTGTCTGTCTTGCATCATTTGCAGTGTGCTTCGAGCGACCGCTAAATCCGACGCCACTTTCATATAGAGCTGTCGATCAGAATAGGTAGCAGTCCAGTATGCGGTAAGTCCAATCAGCGCCGCGAAAGTCAGTAGGATAGGGAGCAAAATCAGTGTCAACAGCTTGCCCCGGACGGAGTAGCGCCAAGGTAAGCTCATGCTAGTCTGTACCCGTTAAGGTATCAGTCTCAATTAACTCGCCCCAGCCACTAAGCTTTCTGTCGAGAGTTTTTCTTGAGATACCTAGCTGTCTTGCAGCAGCCGATTTGTTGCCGTCACTGGCACTTAACACTCTCAGAATATGACGCTTTTCAACCTCTTCAAGTGGCCAGCAGCTCGGATATCCCCCACTCATTTCAGTGGTTTGTGTTGGTTTGAGTTCGGTCAAAGGTAAGTGACCCAACAGGATGCAGCGTTCAACAAAGTTTTTCAGCTCTCGAATGTTACCTGGCCATGAGTGCGACTGCATCGCTTTTAAGTCTTCATGGCTAAAGGGTACGGCAGGAAGGCCTAGGTCTTCGGATAATCGTCTAGAAAAGAAGTGCGCCAGTAATGGAATATCTTCGCTACGTTCACGTAAAGGTGGCAGTGTCAGGGTCAAAAACGTTTAATCGAAAATAAAGATCTTCCCTGAACTGTTGTTTTTGAACCTCATCAGCCAGTGTTCTATTGGTGGCGGCAAGAATACGAACATTGGTTCGAATTTCTCGTTCACTACCGACAGGTCGAATGGTTTTTTTGCTCCAGTGCTCTTAGGAGTTTGGCTTGCATGGCCAGTGGCATTTCACCAATCTCATCCAGAAAGAGTGTTCCTCCTGAAGCATACGTAAAAAGACCTTCTCTTGCTCTGTCTGCACCTGTGAAGGCACCTTTGGTATGTCCAAAGAGCTCGGCTTCCAGAAGATCGGGAGCAATCGCACCACAGTTGATCGCAACAAATGCACCCTCTCGTCCTGATTGTTGATGTAACGCGCGTGCCACCAGTTCTTTACCTGTACCTGATTCCCCTTCAATGAGTACTGCGGAAGGGGTTGGCGCGACACGTTGAATCACGGCTTCGAGTCGTTTAATCACACTGCTTTCACCAAGCATGGGATTTTCGGCGCTAATGTAGCGTGTGACTTCACGTCGCAGTAAAAAATTTTCCCTGGCCAGTAGCCGTCGTTGAAGAACACGTCTGACCGCATTCATCATTTGCTCTAGACGGAAAGGCTTTAAAATGAAATCAGCGGCTCCAGCCCTAAGGGCTTGAATGGCGGTATCGAGTTCGGCATAAGCGGTCATGAAAATGATATCACTATGCCGATTAGGGTCGTTTAACGCTTCATGCCATTCGATACCTGAACGATCAGGCAGTTTTACATCGACAATCAAGAGGTCAAAATGACAGCGTTTTTCGCAACTCTTCTGCCATCTCGATGGTGCTGGCGACCTCGACGAGACCAAAATATTTTTCGAGGGCTTTTTGCAAAAGCTTCTCATCCCTGATTCATCATCAACGACTAGAACAGATGCGGAACGACATAAATCAGTATCAGAGTGAGTCATTTAGGGTCCAATATATTAACTAATAAATAGATAACTAATATAAATATGTGTTCTTATGTCCCAAAGTAAAAATGCTTTGGGTAATTTTGACTCATTCTAGCAAAGAAAGTCGGGCCTGTAATGGGACAAATAGCGGCAATAAATAATCCAAGTTCGAGTCAATATGAGGGATTGGCAATTGTCTCTAACCGGCTGGCATCCGAATTGCTTAACCTTTTCACTATTAATGGTAATAACTATTGGGGATGATCCATGCTCAAACTCTTGAAGCATATAGTACTGTCTGCTTTGCTGCTGATCTCATCTTTCGCGCAAGCAAATACTATGCTCCGCTTAGCGACCACAACCAGTACTTATAACTCGGGTTTACTGGACTATCTGTTACCTATTTATCAAGAACAAACCGGTGTGCAAATACAGGTGATTTCGGTAGGTACAGGCGCTGCATTGCGCTTGGGTCAGGATGGTGACGTTGATCTGGTGATGACTCACGCTCCCGAAGCAGAGGCCGCCTTTGTTGAAGCTGGACATGGTGTGTTGCCGCGTACGTTGATGTACAACGATTTTATGATTGTGGGTCCTGAGTCAGATCCTGCGTCTCTGGGCAGTGCACAAAATGTGCTAGATGCCTTTGCCCAAATAGCGCAATCAGGTGCTATTTTTGTCTCCCGTGGTGATGAATCGGGTACTCATATTAAAGAGCTTGAGCTTTGGGCGTTGGCTAATCAATCTTTGCCTTTTGATGGATACCGCAGTGTGGGTCAAGGGATGGGACGAGTGCTTTCCTTGGCGGACGAAATGGAAGGCTATACCTTAACAGATCGCGGTACTTGGTTAGCCATGAAAAGTCGTCTAGATTCAACTCTGCTGTTTGAGGGTGATGAGCAACTATTTAATCCTTATCAAGTGATTCTGGTGAATCCAGAGCGTCATCCGCATACTCTCTACGATGCAGCAAAAGCGTTTGCAGACTGGTTGGTTTCAACTGAAGGACAAGACTTAATCGATAGTTTTCAAGTAGAAGGCGAGCAGTTATTCTTTGCATCCGCTGAAGATTGAGTCTAGTTTTAACCGCTAATGTCATTTATCTATCCCTAGTAGCGTTATACTACTGGGGATTTTTTATATCAGAACGAGCACTTCCTGACCTATGGAAAGTATTACAGCCTCTACCTTAGAAGCTCTGCTTCTACTCATATCTGGAGACCCTAAACTCTGGGAATTATTGCCGTGTCTTTTAAGGTGTCATTGACCGCCTTGCTGATCGCTTTTCCATTTGCCGCCGTGTTGGGTTTTGTACTGAGTTTTTGGCGTTTTCCAGGTCACTGGTTCGTTGTTACGCTTAACAATACAATGTTGGCGATACCTACGGTGGTGATCGGTTTGATTCTTGTGTTGTTGCTGTCAAGGAGCGGCCCTTTTGGTGATCTGCGTTTGCTGTTTACTCAGCCAGCCATGATTATCGGTCAAATATTAATCTGCTTTCCGCTACTGGTGGCGATGATGCACATGGCATATCAAGGCGTATCTCGTCATGCGTGGGAAACGGCTCGTTCATTGGGGTGTTCACGGTTAAAGGCGCTTTGGTTAATTACCTTGGAAGTGCGTTTTGCTGTGCTGGCGGCACTAGTCACGGCTTTCGGCCGGGTCATTGCTGAGGTAGGCTGTGCGATGATGGTGGGTGGAAACATCGCGGGCTATACGCGCACAATAACCACCTCGATTGCACTCGAAACCACTAAGGGTGAGTATGTTCAAGGTATTGCCCTAGGAATTGTTTTGTTGGTGTTGGCGCTGGTGTTAAATCTCCTCGTTGGTGTGACCCGTGGTCGGAGTATACAGGGGGCTAGCCAGTGAGAAGCGACATCATGGTTGCAGAAAACCTAGAGAAACGTTTTGGCCGCACACGGCTATGGCACATCGATCGACTTGAACTTAAAGCCGGCGAAACGGTGCATCTTCGAGGAGAAAATGGCAGTGGTAAAACCACGCTGCTTAAGATTCTGGCCGGACTTCAGTCTCCCGAAAATGGATCGGTTCTGATTAACAACGCTCGCGTAAAACTGGGGGAAAAGGTCTGCTATCTTCATCAGCAACCCTATATGTTTGATCGAAGTGTTAAGGGTAATTTAGCGCTGGTGCTGAGTGCTCGGCGGGAAAGTGCTAAAGTGAAACAGCAACAGTTGGAAGATGCTTTACACTGGTCAGGTTTAGAGAAGCAAGCGGATCAGCTGGCTAGGACTTTGTCAGGGGGTGAGCGACAAGCCTTAGCGATGGCGAGAGCACGTTTGTGTCAACCCAGTTTCTGGTTGTTAGATGAGCCAACGGCAAGTCTAGATGAAAAGGGTGTCACCAAGTGTGTTGAACTGGTAAAAACGCTTCGTGAATCAGGTGCAGCGATACTCTTAACGACTCACCAGCAAGGTGAGTTAACCCAGATTTGTGATCACACTTGGTGGATGAAAGATGGGCGCCTAGTGACAGATTAAACAGTTTTAGAGCAGGTAAATTATGTCGGCAAAAGGTGTGACAGCGGTTGTTTTAGCAGGTGGTCAAGGGCAACGAATGGGGGGGGCAAGATAAAGGCTGGTCCTGTATCAAGGTAAGCCTATGATTCGGCACATTTTGGATAGATTGACGCCACAAGTGGACGAGGTAATCATTATTGCCAACCGTCATCAGCAAGAATATGCCGCATTAGGTGTACCTGTTTTCTCAGATTACATACAAGGCTTTCATGGTCCTTTGGTCGGTATGGCAACTGGTTTACAACATGCGGGTTATGATCGTGTCGTTTTCGTGCCTTGTGATGGACCTTTTATTAGTACAGAATTGGTCAAAAGCTTTACGGGAACAATACGAGCGTTTTAAAAAAGCCGGTCATCGTGGCAAGTGATGGTGAAAGATTACAGCCGATGGTAGCGATGTTAGAAAAGCAGTTGCTTCCTGATCTTCTGGCTTCAATAGAGGCTGGAGAACGAAAACCTGATCGCTGGTATGCAAAAGTGGGTATGGATGAGGTTAGCTTCGCACCTAACTCACTGCATAATTTCAATACGCTTGAGCAGATGAAAGAATCAAATTAGCTGATTTTTTTCAGTTATTGGTCAGTCGTTTTCATTCAGATCCGGAACAGCTTTTGCTTGATTAACATCAATAACAGGAAACTGGGCTGAATGAATACGACAGAAATTCCCTTATTAGGGTTTGCTGCTTGGAGTGGCACAGGAAAAACCACACTACTAAAACAACTCTTACCTCGCTTAACACAGCGAGGTATTCGTGTTGGTTGCATTAAACACGCCCATCACGAATTTGATGTCGATATTCCTGGTAAAGATAGTTACGAACTTCGTCATGCCGGTGCTAGGCAGATGCTGATCGCTTCAGATAAACGTTGGGCACTGATGACCGAAAATGATGTGTCGGAAACACCACATCTGCAGCAGTTGATCGCGAAGCTCGATCATGATCAGTTGGATTTGATTTTGGTTGAAGGTTTCAAAGCCGAAAAGTTTCCCAAGATCGAACTTTACCGGTCCTCGTTAGGAAAGCCACTTCAATTTCCTCAGGATGATTCCATCATCGCCATAGCAACGGACTCACCTGAGGCAGTTCCAGAACCCTTCAAGCTTCCTATGTTAGATATTAATAATATTGACATGATTGAAGCGTTTGTTTGTCAGTTTAGTCAAATCGAAGGAGTACAAGGATGACTCAGCCAGAAGTATCCTGCTTTGATTTCGTGACACCCGGGGGTAATCGTCACTTAAAGCTTGATGAAGCGATCCGATTAGTGCAGTCGATGGCGTTGGGGCACCAGCAGCTGCATTCGTGTCCATTAGATGAATTGATGGGGAAGGTGTTAGCTGAAGACATCTATGCGCCTTTTAATGTTCCCCCTCAACGCAATGCAGCAATGGATGGATTTGCCATAAAAGGTGAGTCGATTCTGGAAAAGACAAGCTGGAAAATTGTTGGTCAAAGTTGGGCAGGTCACGGATTTTCTGGCGTTGTCACGTTAATGATGCGGTTCAAGTCACCACGGGGGCGCCATTGCCCTCAGGAGCGGACACCGTGATCATGAAAGAAATGTGTGAAATTGAAGGTGATCAGCTTGAAGTGCCCCATGCACTGTCGGTCAGAATTGGCAGTAATGTTCGTCAGGCGGGAGAGGATATCGAAAAAGATAGTTTGGTATTCAATAAGGGACAACGCTTAGGGCCAGTTGAAATCGGCATGTTGGCGTCACTAGGTTTTGCTGAAGTAAAGATTTTTAGGCCTTTGAAAGTGGCTGTTTTCTCCACGGGTGATGAGGTATGTGCACCGGGAACAGACAGAAGTGAATTCGGTATTTTTGATACCAATCGTTACTCACTTATCTCTATGTTAAAAGGGTTAGATTGTGACGTTTCAGATATGGGTATATTACCTGATGACCAAGCTCAAATAGAAAAACGCATTACAACAAGCTGCTAAAGGTCACCGTATTATCTTGACCTCGGGCGGTGTCTCTGTGGGAGAAGCCGATTTTGTTAAGCAGGCTTTAAATCAATTAGGCAATACAAATTTTTGGCAAATCGCGATTCGTCCTGGACGGCCAATGGCGTTTGGTGACTTAGGTTTAAACCAAGAAGGAGAGACCTGTTTGTTTGCAGGCTTGCCTGGCAATCCCGTCGCGGTACTCGTGACTTTCTGCATTTTGATACAACCCTTAATCAGAAGCTTGCAAGGTGAAACGGAGTGGGTGGGTCTGACATGGCCGGGTAGAGCTACTGAACCGATGAAAAGTAGAGTAGGGCGAAGTGACTTTCACCGAGGTATTTTCTCGATTAATGAGCGAGGTGAACTAGAGGTCAGAACCACTGGTGCTCAAGGATCAGGAATACTGACCTCTATGCATGAAGCGAACTGCTTAATTCGAATAGATGAATCGCGTGATCAGGTTGAAGTTGGCGATATGGTCAGAGTTTATCCCTTCAGTCGATGGTTACCGGGTTACCCCTTGGTTTAGTGTTGTTCCTATAGTAAGAGAAGTGCTTGTCACAGAGATAAATTTAGAAAATTAGTATAGCCATTAGAGAAGAACCCAGCATGACAAAGTTTACCCATATCGATCAAAACGGACAGGCTCATATGGTTGATGTCTCCGAGAAGCCGATAACGGCTAGAACGGCACGTGCATCAGCCAGTGTGACAATGAAACCAGAGACGCTGTCTATGATTCTTGCGGGTGGTCATGCAAAAGGTGATGTGTTGGCGACCGCTAGAATTGCTGGCATCCAAGCGGCAAAACGAACACCCGATTTAATCCCTTTATGTCATCCATTGATGTTGTCAAAGGTCTCGGTTGAGTTACAGCCAGACCATCAACTGCCAGGTATCCGCATCGAAGCGACCTGTAAGTTGGCGGGTCAAACTGGTGTTGAAATGGAAGCGTTAACGGCGGCTTCTGTCGCCGCTTTAACACTCTACGACATGTGTAAAGCAGTGGATAAAACCATGTTAATAGGGGATATCCGGGTGCTAGAAAAGCAAGGAGGCAAGTCAGGGGACTGGACGCTATCAGCAGATAGTGAAATTGAGCATAAACCATTCGTTTCAAGGTCAGGTGCTCAAGTGTACGTACGCTTTTTTGCTGAATTGAGAGAAGAGTTAAAGCAAGACGAATTAGTGGTTTCTCTTGATGAGCTTCAGGAGCACAACTACTCATTGACAATTGCTGGTTTAAAAGACTGGTTAATTAAACACCATACTGAGCTTAGCTCAGTTCTCAATCGAGCGGGTTTAATGGTCGCGATTAATCATCAGGTTGCCGATGCGGGTTCACCGGTAAGTGGTGGTGATGAAGTGGCATTTTTTCCTCCGGTAACTGGGGGATAATTATGTTTCACATCAGTGTTCAGCAGCATCCTTTTGACGCGGGAAAAGAGATCAACTTGTTAACAGCACAACGAACGGATGTTGGTGCAGTAGCCTCTTTTTTAGGTTTGGTGCGTGATTTTAATGAGCGTCCGGATGTGTTGGCCTTAACACTTGAGCATTATCCAGGGATGACCGAGAAAGCTTTGCAGAGTATTGCACAAGAAGCGACACAGCGTTGGCCCCTCTTAGGGGGTAGGATCATTCACCGTGTTGGTCGTTTAGAGCCAGGTGACCCAATTGTTCTCGTACTTGTCTCTTCGGCTCACAGGCAAGCAGCATTTGATGCCTGCAATTTTATAATGGATTTTCTAAAAACTCAGGCACCTTTTTGGAAAAAAGAGCATACCCGTTCAGGCGATTATTGGGTCAGTGCTCGAAATTCAGATGAAAAAGCAGCCAGTCGATGGCAGCTTGGGCGTTCGGAGGCTACACATGACTAATTCATCGATTGTCGTCAATCAAGCGAGTCAAAGATTGGTTGATCGATTTGGCCGGAGAGTCAGTTATGTGCGTCTTTCGGTAACAGATCGTTGTGATTTTCGCTGTGTTTATTGCATGACAGAGAAAATGACATTTCTTCCTCGTGAGCAGGTGTTAAGTCTTGAAGAAATCGGTCGCATTGCGTCGGTATTTAAAGACTTGGGCGTAGAAAAAATTCGCTTAACCGGTGGTGAGCCCTTGGTTAGACGAGATGTGATGGCGTTGGTTGATTATATCGGTACGCTAGGTTTAAAAGACTTTACCATGACCACTAATGGTAGTCAGTTACCCCGTTTTGCTAAAGGACTCAAGGCAGCGGGTTTGCATCGTTTGAATGTCAGTTTGGATTCTTTAGATGCTGATAAATTTAAACGAATCACAAGAACCGGTGATATCGAAAAAGTCATCGCCGGCATTGATGCCGCAAAAGCAGCTGGCTTCAAAAAAATCAAACTTAATGCCGTGATTATGCGCGGCCGTAATGATGATGAAGTGGTTTCTTTGGTTAACTTTGCCAGGCAACGTCAGTTAGATATTAGCTTTATTGAAGAAATGCCGCTCGGAGAAGTTTCTGATCATGGACGAGATGAAACCTTTTGCTCCAGTGACGAGGTTAAAGCGCTCATTGAATCTGCATATCCCTTAACTCCAATTTCGCATGAAACAGGAGGCCCTTCACGTTATTACAGGATGTCTGATAGCCATAGTCGTATCGGTTTTATTTCGCCTCATAGCCATAACTTTTGCGGTGATTGTAATCGTGTCAGAGTAACCGCTGAAGGACGCTTGTTGTTGTGTCTTGGCAATGAGCACTCTGTCGATTTGCGAGCAGTGTTACGACAATATCCGAATAGTAATCAGCCGTTGCGTGAAGCGATTATCGCAGCGATGGATTTAAAGCCAGAAAAGCATCACTTTACTACCGACGGTGATGTGCAGATAGTTCGTTTTATGAATATGACAGGCGGTTAAAGTAAGGTCTGTTGCTTTGGATGCTGATAAGCTACACTCAAAGGGTTGTTTTGAATAATTCATCCGGATCTGCAAGGACTCTCATTAATGCCGGAATCAGTAAAAAAACATTTAAGCGCCGTTGCAAGCGACTATTGTCTGGCACTTCAACCTATTTGTGATCTGATCTGGCAACACTTTTCCGGACATTTTTTTACGCAGCTGTTCGTAGCTGAG
>JAJOJN010000098.1 GCA_021208565.1 Nitrincola sp. | reverse complement strand
CCAAAAACTACTTACCACTAGAGCTATGAACGTAACGTCTATATTGAACAAAATTATTCCGTTTGTCTGCCCCGATATGCATAAAACTCGTCGAAATGCTTTGGCGGCATGTGTTTTGAGTCTTGCACAAGGTAGTTCTTGTACTGTCACGAGTATTGGTCGAGGTATTCGCTCCCAAGCTTATGAAAAGCATCGGATAAAGCGTTCAGATAGGCTGATGTCAAACCCTCATTTACGAAGTGAATCACTTTCAATTTATGCCTATATGTGCCGTATCTTCGCAGGTGCTGGACGACCCATCATCAGTATAGATTGGTCAGATTTAGATGGACGAAAGGCTCACTTTTTGATCAGGGCTTCAGTGGCTTTTGAAGGACGTGCATTGACCTTATACGAGGAAGTCCATGGCATTAAAACCAAGGAAAGGCATCAGACTCATCAGCGTTTTCTAACCACTCTAAAAGCAATGCTACCTAGCAACTGCAGTCCCATTATAGTGACCGATGCAGGCTTCAAAACACCGTGGATTAAACTCGTCAAAGAACTTGGATGGGACTATGTTGGACGAGTTCGTCGGCCCAGGAAGTTTTTCGATGAGGCTAGCCAATCATGGCGTTGCATTTCTCATCTGTTTCCACAGGCCAGTCAGAAGCCAAAAGCATTAAAATTGAAAATGGTTCAAACTGACCCTCAGCATAGTCATCTTGCGTTGTATAAAGCTCAGCCCAAAGGGCGCCATTCATTAAATCAAGATGGCACCAAGCGATCATCAAAGATATCTCTGACGGCAGCACGAGGTGCTAAAGAACCTTGGCTGCTGGTTTCATCTTTGCCATATAACAGCAGCTTCGCGAAAAAGAGTGTCATGATTTACCAGACACGTATGCAAATTGAAGAGAGCTTTCGAGATATGAAAAGCACTAAATTTGGTTTGGGCTTTGAGCAACATTATACGACAAAAATTGAACGAGCAAGCCTGCTAGTATTACTCTCAACACTAGCAATCATGGTGCTTGTGTTGCTTGGAAAGGTGATCGAACTGGCTGGATTAGCCTATCGGTTTCAGTGCAATAGTACTCGTCAACGCCGAGTTTTATCACACTTTTATCTCGGAAAACGTGTGCTGATGAATAACCTTAAAATACCTGATCGGATCTGGCGAGAGGGTATCAAAGAGTTTGCAGAGCAGCTAAAAAGGTCATCAAGTGTCATGTCTTAAATTCGTGGGGATACCACAGACTCCGACCCCCATCTCTAGGTTTTGGACCAGGTTTAACATTGCGTTGCCGAATCCCAGTTAGTCTTTCCATCTCAAGTCGGAAGCGATCAGTTCCCAAGGCTTTTTCCTTCTCTAGACTGTACTGAATTCTTTGAATCTCTTCTCCCGATAACAGGTTGTTGAATAACTCTTGATAGGCTTCAATTCGTTGAATTTTATTGCTTCCCAGTGATAAGTACTGAGGATGAGGTGTCCAAAGTTGAGAGTCTATTCCTCTAGCATGCGTATGATAACTGTTCCAATGATAGTCCTCTGGTCTTGTCACCATTCCCGCACGAACCGGGTTAAGTTCAATGTAGCGTTGGCAGCGAAACAGGTATGAGTCTGAGTCAATGAGACAGGACTTGAACCTACCTTCCCAAAGTGTGCCAGAGCGCTGATAGTGTGCATTAAAATATCTCACATAACGCCTTCCTAGATGCTGCATCATTGAAGACACGGCGCCATCCGCTTTTGGGGTGACGAGTAGGTGAACGTGATTTGTCATGAATACCCATGCATGGATATTGACTGAATAACGCTGGGAGGCTTCAAGTAAATATTGGGCGTATATCGCAAAGTCTTTTTGATTGGCAAAGCAAATCTGTCGATTATTACCGCGTTGGATAACGTGCTGAGGTATTCCGACTGGGCATACACGAGGTTTTCTTGGCATAGTATCTTCCTTGATAGTATGTTTGCCAGGAGCTTTAAGTATTATTCGAGTTATTTGGCTTATTTGTCAAAGCTAGACGATGAGGTAGGGTGAGAGGTTCACATCAGCATCCTTGCCTTGATCCCCTCTCTCGTTAAAACTTCCTTGTTTAACGCCTTACACCTTCAGACCGGGACTGATTCGTAAGAAATATTATCAGACAACCTCTTCTTGAAGTTTTAAGCCTGTCCTTGGCTGATCTGATGGCGCAAATATAAGTTCATTTTTCACGCGTGAAAATAGGAGTTTTTCCTAAATTGACTGACTTTGAGCATTAATTCACTCGTCCTTGATCCGCGTCAATTCGGGGTCGGAGTAACATCTCTCTCCCGGGGTCGGAGTAACATCTCAGAGGAGATGTTACTCCGACCCCCATCTAAAGTTCGGTGCTGCCGAGCTCTAGTAAGGTCGCATTGCCACCTACGGCGGTGGTGTTGATGGTGCGGGTTCTTTCTGTAACAAAGCGCAGTAGGTGATCCGGCTGAAGCAAGTGGGTACAGTGATCTGGGTCGGTTTCGGCCACGAGTTGAACCAGTAGACCGTCACGTTGTGCCAGGAGTCGATTCATCTGACGCACCTGTTCTTTTGTGGCGACAGCGGCTACTACCGCGATAGACTCAATGGCCATGGCTTGGTCGAGTGGCATTTCTGGAAGTGCTTGGATTACACCCTGTGGCAGTCCAAACATGTGCGCTTTTTCAACCAAATCGTTTACCCAATCACGGTTACCATTCCATTGTAATAGTACGCAGTTGCCAGTGGCTAGGGCTGCCATGACTTGGCCAACCATCGCGGTTTTGCTGGCGCTGTCATCACCAATCACCAGTACGATACCTCGTCCATTCAGGTATAGCTCGTTTGATTCGCCTGTAGGGCCCGGCATGATATGAATGGGCTCTAGCGTCAAACTCAAATCGAGTAGGCTACGCAGAAGCGATTTAATGCTCACATCGCGTGTTTGCGGTAATTCAGTGCTTAGGGTTTTCAGGCGATCACTGCGTTTGATAAAACCCAAGTGGTTCCATGCTTCCCAAGCGTTGAGGGCTTGTTTAACGATAGCGTCTTGAGCGTTCATCAGTGTGTCTCCTCAACCTGAGTGAGTTGTGTGTAGCGGATAAGGTAGTGAGGACCGCCCGCTTTAGGGCCTGTTCCTGATAAGCCTTGTCCACCAAAGGGTTGTACGCCTACGGCGGCACCAATTTGGTTACGATTGATATAGCAGTTACCCACGTGCACTCGTGCTTCAATCATGGATGCTGTGCGCTCATTGCGACTATGAATACCCAGTGTTAAGCCGTATCCAGTGGCATTGATCTGATCGATCAGGTCATTAAGCTTGCTGGCTTTATAGCGCAGTAAGTGAATGATAGGTCCGAATTGCTCGCGGCCCAGTTCGTTGATCGAGCCGATTTCAAAAGCTGTTGGGGCAACGAAAGTGCCTTGTTTACATTCCGCAGGTAAGGGTGTTTGCGCGATGAGTTTGGCGTTTTTCTTCATCTTTTCAATGTGTGCCAGCAGTCCTGCTTGTGCCTCCTCATCAATAACCGGACCGACATCGGTGCTATGTAAGCGAGGGTCTCCGACCACTTGTTCGGCCATGGCACCACGTAACAGTTCGATGATGCGATCCGCAATATCCTCTTGCACACACAGGATGCGTAAGGCTGAACAGCGTTGTCCTGCCGAAGCAAAGCCCGAAAGAATAGCGTCTTTAACTACCTGTTCTGGTAAGGCTGTAGAGTCAACAATCATCGCATTTTGACCGCCCGTTTCGGCGATAAAGGGAACCGGATCGCTGTCACGTTGCGCCAGAGAGCGATTAATCAAATGAGCGGTTTCGGTTGATCCGGTAAACGCCACTCCGGCAATACGAGGATCTTTAGTCAGTGGTGCGCCGACAGTCGCGCCATCGCCAGGTAACAGCGTGAAGGCATCAGGGGCAACACCTGCTTGATAAATCAATTCCGCCGCTTTACTGGCAATCAGGCTGGTCTGCTCGGCAGGTTTGGCGATAACACTATTACCCGCTGCCAGCGCCGCCGTGACTTGTCCAAGGAAAATCGCTAAGGGGAAGTTCCATGGGCTAATGCAAACAAACACACCTCGACCGCGGCGCTGCCATACGGATTGTTGTCCTTCTAGCTGCGTTAAACCGATCGCATGACCACAATGTTGCTCGGCCTGATTGGCATAGTAGCGGCAGAAATCAACCGCTTCACGCACTTCATCGATGGCATCTTGAATAGTTTTGCCCGCTTCCATGTGACAGATAGCGCAAAGTTCTTCTAGATTTTCTTCCAGAAGATCCGCCAGTTTACGCAGTGCATCAGCACGTTGTGTAACGGGTGTGGTGCTCCAATTATTAAATCCAGCCGAAGCTACTTCTATCGCTTGGTTAACCAGTGCCGCATCTGCAAAAGCAACATCGCCAACATGAATACGGTGATCATGAGGTGCTTTGACGGCATGGGTGGCTAGACCTTCAACCGCTTTGCCATTCAGATAGGGTTGTCCTTTCCATTGTTGTTCACAGAAACGAGAAACTGCCTCGCTGAAAGGAAACCATTGAGATTCAATTTCAATGTTAGGGCCTGTTGAGTTAGCACGATCATCGAAAATATGACGTGGTAGCGGTATCTGCGGATTATGCAGGGTGTTGCGCTGGCTTAAGGTCACATAGGGATGTTGAACCAGATCTGAAACAGGGCAGCGAGCATCCACAAGACGATGCACGAAAGAGCTATTTGCGCCATTTTCCAGTAGGCGACGAACGAGGTAGGGCAGCAAGTCTTTGTGGCTGCCGACGGGTGCATAGATCCGCACACTAACGCCAGCTTGTTTGATGACACGATCATAGAGGGCATCGCCCATACCATGTAAGCGTTGGAATTCAAATTCTTGATGCTTTGCCAGCGTCATGATCGTGGCGACAGTATGCGCGTTATGGCTGGCAAATTGTGGCCAAATAACTCCCTTGATCTGTTCGCTCAACAAGAAGCGAGCACAGGCAAGATAAGAGACGTCGGTGGCTTCTTTGCGCGTCCAAACCGGATATCCGCTTAGTCCTTTCTGTTGACAAAGCTTGATTTCACTGTCCCAATAGGCGCCCTTAACAAGACGAACAGGAATCAAGTCACCTTGTTCTTTTGCCAGCGCTGCTAACCAAGAGAGTACAGCTAAGGCGCGCTTTGAGTAGGCTTGAACGACTAAGCCAAAGCCGCCCCAGCCTTGAGTGGCAGGGTCGCGATAGAGTTTTGCAAACAGATGCAAGGACATTTCTAAGCGATCCATCTCTTCGGCATCGATGGTGATGGCGACATTCAGAGAACGAGCTTTCTGAATCAGTTTTAGTACCGTGCTAAAGAGTTCATCCATCACCCGCGCTTCTTGCCCCACTTCGTAACGTGGATGCAGTGCAGAGAGTTTAATTGAGATGCTGGGACGAGGTCCCTTCGCTTTGGTGTCAACGAAGTTGCCTGTAAATTCGATGGCTTGCATGTAGTCATCGAAATATTTTGTGGCATCCTTAGCGGTGAGTGCTGCTTCACCGAGCATGTCGAAAGAGTAGGTGTAGCCTTTCTGACGGAATTCACTGCCACGTTTCATCGCTTCATTAATGGTGCGACCCAACACAAACTGGTGCCCCATAATTTTCATGGCATGTTGCATCGCTTTACGAATGACGGGTTCGGTCATGCGGTTGACCAGTCGGTTCAAAATGCCGCTGGCGGAGCCATCTTCTTTTTCGTCCATCGTGACCACTTTGCCGGTCAGCAACAGTCCCCAAGTGGAAGCGTTAACCAGCAAGGACTCTGAGTTACGAAGATGTTTTTTCCAATCAGCCACACTCAATTTGTCGCGAATCAAGGCGTCTGCAGTTTCTGCATCGGGAACGCGCATTAAGGCTTCAGCAAGGCACATCAGCAGTATGCCTTCTTTTGTATCTAGGCTGTATTCAAGCAAGAGTGCATCGATCATGTTGATGGAATCACTGTCGGCACGTACTTCCTCAATCAGTTGTGTAGCGCGTGCTTCAGCTTGAGAGAGTTCAGCATCATCGGGCTTTGCCAAGGGCATAAGCTCAGTCAGCCAAGTATCTTCATCGATGGCGTAAAGTGGCGAAATCTCTTTCCAGAGTTCGCTAGTGGGGCGTTGAATCCAGCTGGGATCCAGCACATCTTGTGGCTTGAACATAGTGTCGTCCTCGATTTTGACTTCACATAGAAATATGACGAGAGGTGTTATTGTTAATAGCGCCACTCTAAGTATAAGCACTGATCAGCGTCTTGCAGGATTCTCCGAAGCTTTATTGAAATGCTCCAGTTGTGTCTTAAACACGACTTTGTGGCTTGTCAGGCAAGGGATGGTCTCAGTACACTCGCTGCAGCAGTTGGCTAGTGTTGTCCAGAGCTGATCTATTATTGCGTTCATTATTAGGAGAAAGACATGACCTTAGCGGCGAAGAAAATTACCTTTATCGGTGCGGGAAATATGGCCAGTGCCATTTTTAAAGGTATGTTAGCCAATGGCTATCCTGCTGATCACATCACCGCGACGGCTCCTGATGAAAAAGCGTTACTGGCATTACGTCACGAACTGGGTATACACACCACAACGGATAATGTGGCTGCAATCGCCGATGCAGAGGTGGTAGTCCTCGCGGTGAAGCCGCAAATTATGAAAGCGGTTTGTGCCGAGTTGCGTGAACAGGCTGTGAAAACCCGTCCACTCTTTATCTCGGTGGCGGCAGGATTGCACGCGTCGACTTTGAATGATTGGCTGGGGGGAGAGCAAGCCATCGTTCGCTGTATGCCCAATACGCCATCCTTGGTTAAAACAGGTGCTTCCGGTTTGTTCGCGCTACCCAGCGTTTCGCCAGAACAGCAATCTTTTACCGATCAGCTGTTGTCTGGCATCGGCATAGTGGAGTGGGTGGTAGAAGAATCCTTGTTGGATGTGGTCACCGCCATTTCAGGCAGTGGTCCAGCCTATTTCTTCATGGTGTTCGAGATGATGGAAAAGGCGGCAATTGAACTGGGTATGCCCGCTGAAGCTGCTCGTCGTTTGATTCTTCAGACTGGTTTAGGAGCAGTGCGCATGGCACAAGAAACGGGAGATGAGTTTGAACAGCTCAAACGTAATGTCATGTCACCCAAAGGGACTACCGAGCGCGCTATACATACCTTTGAAGAGGAAGGTATTGAGGCGCTGTTCCTTAAAGCGATGAAAGCCTGCGCTGACCGCGCTGTTGAGATGTCTCAGGAGATGGGTAAGTAGATTCCTCAAAAATGATCTTTGGGTTACTTTAAAGTGGCATATGGTGATGGCTTCCGTCAGGCAGTTCTATGTCTAAACTAACCTTGCCCCCTGAGGCTTCAATATAGCGTTTTAGCGAGGAAAGTCTAAGATCTTTACCAGGTTTTTCCATCTCAGATACTGATGGTTGCTTTATGCCTAGCTGTTTTGCAACGTCAGTTTGCGTGAGTTGCATCAGCTCACGCAATTCGGATAAGCGGATATTTAATAGAATGTCGGCCGCTTCTTTTTTTGCAGCTAAGACAACATCTGGTTTTTCATTTTCGAGGATTTGTTCCAAG
Source organism: Nitrincola sp. (assembly GCA_021208565.1). GTDB lineage: Bacteria > Pseudomonadota > Gammaproteobacteria > Pseudomonadales > Balneatricaceae > Nitrincola. The sequence goes on along the minus strand of JAJOJN010000098.1, from coordinate 57,435 downwards.
GTTCTTGCCATCGCTTACCTCTGATTTAGTCTTTCTAAGTGCGCTGTAAACGCTTTATCAGCAATATGAATCATCACTTCATAAAAACGTTTTCATGCTTGGTTTTGTGTCCTGCACATAGTAATACACCTTGGCGTTTTGGATCGAAAGCAAAAAATACCCTAATAGGATCACCTTTACTTTGAACCCTTAACTCTTTCATGTTTTGAAATCTAGAGCCTTTAATACTGTCTGCGTAGGGTCTTTTTAACTTTTGGCCCTCGCTCTCTTAAAACGATCAACGAGGCTAGGACTCTAGCGCGATCATGGTCGTTTTGAGCATCAAACCACTGATCAAAAGTGTCTGTTGTTAGGATATTCCACATTGCATTTCCTTATGCGTATAGGTCTAATTCTATATAGGTTTTTATCATAAACAAGAAAGAACGAGTGGCGCTACTTTAGCAGATGTTTTAAGGAAGGATAGCATTATGAATCACCATGCTTGGCGGCTCGACGAAACCTTGCGGGTGAAATGTTTAAGTATTGTGTAAAGGCTCGGGTAAAAGCGCTTTGGTTGGTAAAGCCAAAGCGCGCCGCGATATCGACAAGCGGAGTGTCGGTATTTTGCAGCGCTTCCTGAGCGCCTTTGAGGCGCTTATTCAGGATGTAGTGTTGGGGTGTTAGGCCGTTTTGTTGGCGGAAACGATCAAAAAACTGGCTGCTGCTTAGGAAAACCAGCCCGGCTAACTCACTGACACGAATCTTTCGATCGATATGCAGATCGATGTAATTATCGATCACATCCATATTGATTTTACCCGGTGTGCGCACTTTGTTCAGGCTGGTGATTTGTTCTTCTAAATGACGTTGCAGCGCACAGATAATGGCGTTGCTACAGGCGCTTTGCAGAATTGAGTCTTCAGGATTTTTTTTGCATTTCACGACTCAGTGCGGCGATCAGTACTTGTAAGTCGCTACTGCAGTGAACGAATCGCGATTTCTCAAATAAAGCATCGATTCTAGGTTGTAACAGAGGGTCTAACTGAACGGGTTCGAGGTTAACCACGATAATACTGTTATCACCAACACCCCAAAAGGCGTGATCTGTTTCACAAGGCAATAAACAACCCATTCCGGAACCCACTGGACGGGTATGGCCGGAAATGTCGAAAGCCGTTGCGCCTTCAAGACCAAACACCAGTTGATGGTGGTGATGGTCATGATGATCGGCACTTTCAGGAAGGCTAATAACTTCTGCCTGTTTAACCATTAATGCTCACGTTATTTATCATTATGGGTAACGATGAGTGACCGCTCGTTTTTTCCATCATAGCACAAGTGAAAAAAACAGAAGAAACTCCGTCTTGTTAGACCAGAAATATTTTTCAGTTCAGGTTACAATAGGCACAATTTTTTAAAGCTGATGACAGGATTTAGAACCCATGGCCGAACTCAAAAATGACCGCTTTCTCAGAGCATTACTGCGTCAACCGGTAGATGTCACTCCCGTGTGGATGATGCGTCAAGCAGGTCGTTATTTGCCAGAATATAAAGCCACGCGTGCTCAGGCGGGTGATTTTATGAGTCTGTGTAAAAATGCAGAATTAGCCTGTGAGGTCACGTTGCAGCCTTTAGAGCGTTACGATCTTGATGCGGCAATCCTGTTTTCGGACATTTTAACCATTCCCGATGCGATGGGGCTTGGGCTCTATTTTGAAACGGGTGAAGGCCCGCGTTTTCGCAAAGTGATTCGTACTGAAGCTGATGTGGCGTCATTACCTGTGCCTAAAGCTGCCAGTGATCTCGATTACGTGATGAATGCGGTCACCACTATTCGTTCAGCGCTGAATGGTCGTGTTCCCTTAATCGGATTTTCAGGTAGTCCTTGGACCTTGGCCACCTATATGGTTGAAGGGGGTTCAAGCAAAGACTTCCGTCATATTAAGCAGATGATGTATGCCACGCCTGAAGTGCTTCATGCTTTGCTCGATAAACTGGCTCAGTCAGTGACTGACTATTTAAACGAGCAAATTCGTTGTGGTGCGCAAGCGGTGCAGATCTTTGATACTTGGGGTGGTGTGCTCAGCCCGCAAATGTATATGGAGTTTTCACTGCGCTATATGCGTCAGATTGTTGCAGGGTTGATTCGTGAGCATGAAGGGCGCAAAGTGCCTGTGATTATGTTCACCAAAAACGGTGGTCAATGGCTGGAAACCATGGCCGAGGCTGGTGCAGATGCGCTCGGTTTGGATTGGACCACAAACATCGATGATGCTCGACGCCGTGTCGGTGACAAAGTCGCGCTCCAAGGCAATATGGACCCCTCGGTACTTTATGCACCAGCTTCACGTATTCGTGCCGAAGTTGCTGATATTTTAGAGCGTTTTGGTCATGGTGCGGGACATGTATTTAACCTAGGTCATGGCATTCATCAGTTTGTTGATCCTGAAAATGCGGGTGTTTTCGTCGATGCCGTGCATGAACTCAGCGCTAAATACCATCAATAAGATTAAAGAGTATTAAGGAGAGCAGGCGTGAATACTCTGGCACCCTTGTTTGACAAAAATCGTGAGTGGTCAAATCGAATCAATGCCGAAACGCCTGATTTCTTTCCTACCTTGTCTGCTCAGCAAGCACCTGAATATTTGTGGATCGGCTGTTCTGACAGCCGTGTTCCCGCTAATGAAATCGTGGATTTACTACCCGGTGAGCTTTTTGTTCACCGCAACGTGTCTAACTTAGTGGTTCATACCGATATGAACTGTTTATCGGTTCTGCAATATGCGGTACAGGTACTCAAAGTTAAACATGTGATGGTGGTCGGTCATTATGGTTGTGGTGGTGTTAAAGCAGCCCTAGATACTCGTCCTAATGGCTTGATCGATAATTGGTTGGGCCATATCCGTGATGTTTACTACAAACATCGTCATCTGGTTGGCGAATGGCAAGCGACTGATGAACAGTTTGCGCGTATGTGTGAGCTGAATGTCATTGAGCAAGCCGAGAATGTTTGTAACACCACCGTAATGCGCGAAGCTTGGGCGCGTGGTCAAGATGTCACCGTGCATGGCTGGATTTATGGCTTACATGATGGGTTACTGACGGATCTTAATTTCTGTGTCAGTTCGATGGATCAGGTGGATAGCGAACATCGCAGAGCGATAGAGCGGGTTGAGCGTTTGGCTCTAATTTAATTGAGTCAATCCAGCTGTGACATCTGTCAGAATAGTATTTGTTAAACCCACTTATCATACCTCTTAAAAGACTCTATATAGTTTTTATCATAGAACTTAAAAAGGCACACTGCATCAATATTGGGTGAATCTATTATGGTCTGTTTGGGTGTGGGTTGGGTTACCCTTAGTCGAGCCCCCATGGATGGGTTTACGGCGTGTCAACTAAGGGTAACTGAATCCATACCTACTGAACTAGAGGTTACTGAAAAAGGGATCAGACTTTAGCTAACGCCTGCTCCAGATCAGCTAACAGGTCATCAATGTGTTCGATGCCAATAGACAAAACGCACCATTTCAGGTGAAACGCCTGCTGATTTTAGTTCTTCATCATTCAGCTGACGATGGGTGGTTTCAGCTGGAATAGATGCCAAAGATTTGCAGTCACCGATGTTCACTAAGCGCAGGAAAATCTCTAGCGCGTCGTAGAAGCGGCGTGTTCCTTCTCGACCCGCTTTTAAGCCAAAGCTCAGAATGCCTGACGCTTTGCCACCCATGTATTTTTGTGCCAGTGCGTTGTCTTTATGAGAGGCAAGACCGGCGTAATTGACCCAAGATACCGCATCATGTGCTTCAAGGAAGGCTGCTACTTTTTCAGTATTTTCGCAGATACGTTCCATTCTTAGGCTGAGTGTTTCTAACCCTTGAATCAGTAAAAACGCATTCATTGGCGATAGTGCAGCTCCCATGTTACGAAGAGGGACAACACGGCAGCGGCCGATAAAGGCAGCAGGGCCAAAAGCTTCTGTATAGACAACACCGTGATAAGAAACATCGGGTGTGTTCAGTAGTGGGAAACGGTCTTTATGCTCTGCCCATGGGAATTTACCGGAATCAACAATCACGCCGCCAATGGAGTTACCATGTCCACCAATGTACTTGGTCGCTGCGGTGACGATAATGTCTGCACCTTGTTCAATAGGGCGCCATAACGCAGGACTGGGTACTGTGTTATCGACCACCAGAGGAATGCCATGACGGTGGGCGATCTCAGCCAGTTTTTCGATGTCAGAAATGCCGCCAGATGGGTTGCCGACAGATTCGCAGTAGAGCATTTTGGTGCGAGCGTCGATTTGGGCTTCGATAGCTGCAAAGTCATCTTTGTTCACAAAGCGAACGTTGATCCCTTGGCGTGGTAAGGTGTGTGCAAATAGGTTGTAAGTACCACCGTACAACTCACTGGTCGATACGATGTTATCACCCGTTTCAGCCAGGGTTTGAATGGTATAGGTAATGGCCGCCATGCCCGAAGCAACCGCTAAACCAGCAATACCACCTTCCATCGCAGCAACGCGTTGCTCAAGAACGTCAGTGGTTGGGTTCATAATGCGGGTATAAATGTTGCCAGCGACTTTTAAGTCGAAAAGATCGGCACCATGTTGGGCATCGTCGAAGGCATAAGAGGTGGTTTGGTAAATAGGAACAGCCACGGCTTTAGTAGTCGGGTCGGGGCTATAACCGGCATGCAGTGCTAAGGTTTCTAATTTCATCGTTATTCTCTTTTGTATTTTGTTAGGATGTTTTTTAGATCTGTGCCTTATAAGGTAGCAGATTTTGGTTTTGTTTTGTCAACTCGTTACAATGCGTTAAAAATATATTTGATGTAAGTCTTCAAACCAAGGAACAGAATCTTCATGGCCAAAGCTAAATCCGCCTATGTATGCAACGACTGTGGCGCTGATTACACCAAATGGCAAGGGCAGTGCACCGCTTGTGGTGCTTGGAATACGCTCACTGAAGTTAGGTTGAGCACTGCGTCATCTTCGGCCGGTAGTCGCGGTGCTCGGTTTGAAGGCTATGCCGGTGATGCCAATCTTAGCGCGCATAAGCGAGTCATCAGTTTAAGTGAAGTGGATCTTCAGGCGATGCCGAGGATTCCGACGGGTACAGGTGAGCTGGATCGTGTTTTGGGTGGTGGTTTGGTTCCGGGTTCAGCGGTCTTGATCGGTGGGCATCCAGGAGCGGGTAAAAGTACCTTGTTACTTCAAACCCTATGTCATTTGGCCGGGCATTATCCCGCTTTATATGTGACGGGTGAGGAATCGCTTCAGCAGGTGGCGATGCGGGCGGCGCGTTTAGGTTTAAAAGCAGATCATCTGAAGATGCTGTCTGAAACCTCGGTCGAAACCATTTGTGATGTGGCTCAGCAGTTGCAACCCAAGGTGATCGTTATTGACTCGATTCAAGTGATGCATGTTGCCGATGTCCAATCTGCACCAGGTTCGGTTTCTCAAGTGAGAGAGTCTGCCGCTTACTTAACGCGCTTTGCTAAGCAGACGGGCACTGTGCTGTTTTTGGTAGGGCATGTCACCAAGGATGGCACTCTGGCCGGACCTAAAGTATTGGAGCATATGATTGACTGTTCGTTGCAGTTGGAAGGTTCGTCGGACAGCCGCTTTCGTACTCTGCGCAGCCACAAAAACCGCTTTGGTGCGGTGAATGAGCTGGGTGTGTTTGCGATGATGGAAAATGGCCTGAAAGAGGTGCGCAACCCTAGCTCGATTTTCTTAACGCGAGGTGATGAGCCGAGCGCGGGTAGTGTGGTGATTGTGGTTTGGGAAGGCACACGCCCTCTTTTAGTTGAGTTGCAGGCGTTAGTGGATACCTCGCATTTGTCTAATCCAAGGCGCGTAGCGGTTGGTCTTGAACAGAATCGTTTAGCCATGTTGCTTGCGGTGCTTAACCGTCATGGTGGACTGATGACCGGTGATCAAGATGTGTTTGTGAACGTAGTGGGTGGCGTTCGGGTGTTAGAAACCAGTGCCGACCTCGCTTTGCTGTTGGCTATCGTGTCCAGCTTTCGTGATCAGCCATTATCGCAAGAGCTAATCGTATTTGGTGAAGTGGGGTTGTCTGGAGAGATTCGCCCTGTCCCCAACGGTCAAGAGCGTATTCGAGAAGCGGCCAAACACGGTTTTAAGCGCGCTATTGTGCCAAAAGCCAATGTCCCAAGAGAAAAGATTCCGGGCATTGAGGTCGTAGGTGTTAGCAAGTTGGTTGAAGCGCTTGATCAGATTTAACCTGATCACTCTTGTACCATGTGCTCAAGTTCACGTTCTAGCAAGGCTTCGTCACCTAGATTCAGCTCTAGTAATCTGCGTAGATGCGACATGCTCTCTAAGTCGATCTCTTTAACAAAAAAACCGTAATTGGGTGGTTGAGTGTAGTTAAGCTGCGTTTTCATGCGGATAAGGACATCGTTGGCCAAGTAGATGTTTACTTCCGCTTCGTCGCCAATCTCAAGCGAGAGTTTGTGGTCGAATTGCAGTAGGACGCCGCGTAACGAAATGTCGACCAGTTGCATCACAATGGCGCCGCCTTGGTAGTGGACTTCACATTCAGCATCAAAGTGAATACGGGTAAAGCGGCGGCGATCTTGTTCGGGGTTATTCACTCTGTTATACCTCATCAAGATGAATTCTTACTCATGACTGTCGAGTTCTTACTTATAGATAACGACAGTTTAGTACAAATATTTGAACAAAGTCAGTCTAAATTTGATGAGTGATGGTGTGGATCTAAAGACTCAGCTATCCTAATGAAATAATTACTATCGCACTAAAAATGATCTCTATTTTAGGTGCAAGAAAAGGAGTGAGTTGATGTATCCCTTTCTTGAGTTGTTTTCGGCTCGCAGTCATACGCATTATTTCCAGCATACACGAAGCTTCTATATTTTTCGAAGAGTGCGAATCATTGCTTTACTGCTGGCTGTGTTGCAAAGCGCGTGGATTTTGATCGATCAGTGGTTGCTACCTGTCGATGTGCAATGGCCGATCGCCATCGCTCGTTTGATCAGCAGCGCTTGTTTTTTGGCACTGTTCAGTTGGTGGATAAAACCCTATAGCAGGCGATTGGCACTGATTCGATTGATCTTGCTCTTTTCGCTACTGACCGCTTTTCATCTCTTCTGTAACGGCGTGCTTATCCTGCATGGCTATGAACAAGCTGTGGCTGGGTATCAGTTTTTTCCCTATATGATTATCTGCATGATGGCGATTTTCCCTTTAGCGATTATCGAAGTGTTCGGTTTAACCTTTTTGCTGACCTTGGTTGAAGTGGTTACACAACTGAGTAGCGGTGCCTTTGGGCAGATAGCGGGTATCAATACGCTCTGGTTATTGCTGGTGTTAGCTATAGTCGCTGGCTGGGCATCAGTGAATCAATTGAATATGTTGCTGATCTTGTATCGCCAAGCGACTCGAGATCCCTTAACTGGATTAGCGAACCGTCGATTAGTGTTAGAGCAGTTGGAGAACGATATCAGCGATTGTCGAGAGCATAAAAAGCCGATCTCAGTATTGCTGTTCGATTTAGATAAATTCAAAGGATTTAATGATAATTACGGTCATGCGGCAGGTGATATTGTACTGAAGAAATTTGCGGATATTTTGAAAAAACATGCACGTAAAAAGAAAGACTTAGCAGGTCGTTTTGGTGGTGAAGAGTTTCTGATGGTCATGCCAGAAATGAATGCTGTTGAAGCTACGGCTATGGCGAAGCAGATAGGAGACATTTGCCGCGATGTGAAGGTGAAAGTGCCCAGTGGTGAAGAGGTCAATTTTACGACCAGTATTGGTGTCGCTGTGTTAAAGCCAGGTGAGAGTCAATCAGATCTGATCCGGCGCGCTGATGAGGCACTTTATGTTGCCAAAAACAGCGGCCGAGATCAGTTTGTGCTAGCGGATTAATTCATCCGCTTGTACTTGATGCGCTCGGGCTGGTGATCCTTACCAAATCGCTTGCGATAATCTTCAGCGTACTCGGTATAGTTGCCCTCAAAGAAGGTGACTTGTGAGTCGCCTTCGTAAGCGATCATGTGAGTACAGACGCGGTCAAGGAACCAGCGATCGTGCGAAATCACCACGGCAGAACCAGGGAAAGCAAGGATCGCTTCTTCCAGTGCGCGCAGTGTTTCAACATCTAGATCGTTGGTGGGCTCATCGAGCAGTAGGACGTTACCGCCTTCTTTAAGAAGTTTCGCCATGTGCAAACGGTTGCGCTCACCACCAGATAGATCTTTCACGAACTTCTGTTGATCAGATCCTTTAAAGTTGAATCGGCCACAGTAAGCGCGTGATGGCGTTTGGTAAGTACCGACAGTAATAATGTCCTGACCATCTGAAATCTCTTCAAAGACGGTCTTATTACCTTCCAGTTCACGAGACTGGTTAACATAGGCCAATTTTACGGTGCTACCGATCACGATTTCACCTGAATCCGGCTTTTCTTCACCCGTAATCATACGGAAGAGAGTGGATTTACCCGCACCGTTTGGACCGATAATGCCGACGATCGCACCCGGAGGGATGGTTAGGCTCAGGTTTTCGAACAGTAGCTTACCCTCATAAGATTTGGTGACGTTGTGCAGTTCGATCACCTTGTCACCCAAGCGAGGTCCGGGTGGAATGTAGATCTCTTGGGTTTCGTTACGCTGTTGGAATTCACGAGAGTTCATCTCTTCAAACTGCTTCAAGCGCGATTTGGATTTGGCTTGGCGACCTTTCGTACCTTGACGAACCCACTCCAATTCAGCCTTGATCGCCTTGCGGTGTGAGGCTTCTTGTTTGGCTTCTTGCTCAAGGCGTTGTTCTTTCTGCTCTAACCAAGAAGAGTAGTTGCCTTCGTAAGGAATGCCGCGTCCACGGTCAAGTTCTAGTATCCAGCCCGCTGCATTATCGAGGAAGTAACGGTCGTGGGTAATGGCGACCACGGTACCAGGGTACTCTTGCAGGAAGCGCTCGATCCAAGCAATCGACTCAGCATCCAAGTGGTTAGTTGGCTCGTCAAGCAGAAGCATGTCAGGGTTATCGAGCAGTAAACGGCAGAGTGCAACACGGCGTTTTTCACCCCCAGACAATACCTTCACGGAAGCATCCCAAGGTGGTAGACGCAGTGCGTCTGCGGCACGCTCAAGAGCGTTATCAAGGTTGTGACCATCTTTCGCTTGGATGAGGTTTTCCAGTTCAGCTTGTTTTTTAGCCAGTGCATCAAAGTCAGCATCTGGATCAGCATAGGCGGCATAGACCGCATCCAGTTCTGCTAACGCACCTTTGACGTCGGCAACCGCTTCTTCGATGACTTCACGAACGGTTTTGCTTTCATCCAATTCGGGTTCTTGCGGTAAATAACCGACTTTAATGCCCGGCATAGGGCGTGCTTCACCAATGTACTCCTGGTCAACACCTGCCATGATTTTTAGTAAGGATGATTTACCTGAACCATTCAAACCCAATACGCCAATCTTGGCGCCTGGGAAGAAAGACAGGGAGATATCTTTCAAAATTTCACGCTTTGGCGGCACGATTTTGCCAACGCGATTCATACTATAGACGTATTGAGCCATGAGACTTTCCGTTAAGGTATTTTGTTGAGGTACTTAAGTTAGAGTGCGATAAAATCTAACCTAAATGTTACCTTATTTGCCACTTAAGGACGAGAGTGTTGCTGCTCAACAACTATCTCTTCTATTGGCTGGAAAGTTGATTTGCATTAGTCCCATTTTGGGATTATTATCAATTGTATGAGAATAATTGCCTTGTCAACGCTGAAAGCTTTCTGGGAAAAGTACCCTGATTACATGGATGCAAAAGAGCCAACGCTGGCTTGGTATCGCCATGCTTTATTGGCTGAATGGAGTTCACCCGCTGACGTGAAGCAGGACTTCAGAAGCGCCAGTATTCTTAAAGATGGGCGAGTGGTTTTTAATATTGCGGGAAACAAGTATCGATTGGTGGTATGGATCAACTATCACTATCGGGTTGTTTACATACGATTTATCGGGACTCATGCGCAATATGACAAAATTGACGCAAATACTATATAAGCGCTTTGAGGTAAAAGGTAAGTACGATGGACATCAAGCCTATAAAAACAGATGCTGACTACCGTGCAGCATTAAGCGAAATAGAAAATTTGATGATGGCCGAACCAGATACGCCCGAAGGTGAGCGACTGGATGTTATGGTGACGCTAATCGAGGCGTATGAAGCAAAGCATTTTCCGATGGATTTGCCAGACCCTGTAGAAGCCATCAAATTCGAGATGGAGCGGAAAGGTTTGACGGTTAAAGATCTTGAGCCGATGATAGGAAAAAGTAATCGCGTGTATGAAGTTCTTAATCATAAGCGCTCTTTGACTTTAAAAATGATTTGGCGGCTGCATAAAGGTTTAGGTATACCGGCTGAGTCTCTGATTAAACCACCACAAGCTCACGCATAATCAAATCTTTTCAAGCACAGATGATCGCCTTTCATGTGCCTTCTGCCTAGACTTTGTACTATAATGTGCCTCTTTTTTTCAGGGTGGGGTGCCGTTTGTGCACTGAGCTTATATAAACCTCGCCTAACTTGGTCATCATTCAGAGGAAGCCCATGTTTAACAAGTCCATGACTATCGCCGGTTACGATCCCGAACTCTGGTCTGCTATGCAGTCCGAAGCGACGCGTCAAGAAGAGCATATCGAGTTGATTGCATCTGAAAACTACACCAGTCCACGTGTCATGGAAGCACAGGGTTCTGAACTGACCAATAAGTATGCCGAAGGCTACCCAAGCAAGCGTTATTACGGTGGTTGCGAGTATGTCGATATTGTCGAAGATTTGGCGATCGATCGAGCTAAGCAGTTGTTCGGCGCGACCTATGCAAACGTTCAACCGCATTCTGGTTCACAAGCGAATGCCGCTGTCTTTATGGCGCTTTGCAAGCCTGGCGACACAATTTTAGGGATGAGCTTGGCTCATGGTGGTCATTTAACCCATGGCGCTGCGGTATCTTTCTCTGGCCGTATCTACAATGCGGTTCAATACGGTTTAAACGAACAAACCGGTGAAATCGATTACGACCAAGTTGAAGCGCTGGCGCTTGAACACAAGCCGCGCATGATTATTGCAGGCTTCTCTGCGTATTCACGTATTGTGGATTGGCAGCGTTTCCGTGATATCGCGGATAAAGTGGGTGCTTACCTGTTTGTTGATATGGCACATATCGCTGGTTTAGTTGCGGCGGGTGTTTACCCATCTCCAGTACAACTGGCTGATGTGGTCACCACGACAACCCATAAAACTCTGGGTGGTCCTCGTGGTGGTTTGATTCTGTCTGCGCGTGCCGATGAAGAGTTACAGAAAAAACTCAACTTCGCTGTTTTCCCTGAGTCTCAGGGTGGTCCATTGATGCATGTGATCGCCGCTAAAGCGGTTTGCTTCAAAGAAGCGATGGAGCCAGAGTGGAAAGCTTACCAAGCGCAAGTTGTGAAAAATGCACAAGCGATGGTTAAGGTTTTCTTAGATCGTGGTATCGATATCGTTTCTGGTGGTACTGAAGATCACTTGTTCTTGGTCGATCTGATCAAGAAAGATATTACCGGTAAAGATGCTGATGCGGCGTTAGGTCGTGCCAATATCACCGTTAATAAGAACTCAGTTCCGAACGATCCACGTTCTCCGTTTGTTACGTCAGGTCTGCGTATCGGTACACCCGCTGTGACGCGTCGTGGCTTTAAAGAGGCGGAAGTGTCGCAGTTGGCAGGTTGGATTTGTGATATCCTTGACGATATCAATAATGAAGAAGTGATTGCTCAGGTGAAGACTCAGGTCAAAGAGATCTGCGCACGTTTCCCTGTTTACAAGTGATCGACATTTTCTGATCAAAATACTCGGTGCTTGGGTAAGACTAAATTCTAAGTACCGAACAACGCTCTTTAGTACCGAGGCGGCCGATGCATTGTCCATTTTGTGGCGAACATGAAACCAAGGTGGTTGACTCCAGATTAGTGGCTGAGGGTCAGCAGATCCGTAGGCGTCGTGAATGTATCAGCTGCCATGAGCGTTTTACTACCTTTGAAGTGGCCGAGTTGTTAATGCCCAAAGTGGTTAAGAACGACGGTACACGTCAACCCTTCGATGAAGATAAACTCCGAGCTGGTATTCAGCGAGCGTTAGAAAAAACGCCCTGTCAGTGTTGAAGAGTTTGAAGCTTGTCTTACCCGAATCAAGCATCGTTTGCGCGCCAGTGGCGAGCGTGAAATTCCTTCCCGTGATGTCGGTAGCGCCGTGATGAAAGAGTTACACAAACTCGATCAGGTGGCCTATGTGCGTTTTGCATCGGTTTATCGAAGCTTCCAAGATATCGATCAGTTCCGCCAAGAAATTGATCGGCTTTCTTCAAAAGATCCGTCTACTGATGCGACTGACAAGGTCGATGAATGAACGCAATCTTTTCCATAGATGATCGTCGCTTTATGGCGCGTGCATTACAACTTGCGGCTAAAGGCCTTTTATACCACTGAACCTAATCCGCGAGTTGGCTGTGTTATCGTCAAAGAGGGGCAGGTGATCGGCGAGGCTTGGCATCAGCGCGCGGGTGAACCTCATGCTGAACCGCTTGCTTTACAACAAGCCGGCGAGCAAGCACAGGGTGCTACGGCTTATGTCACCCTCGAGCCTTGCAGTCATTTTGGTAAAACACCGCCTTGTGCCGATGCGTTAGTGAAAGCAGGTTTGGCGCGAGTGGTGGTGGCCATGCAGGACCCTAATCCGCTGGTGGCGGGTCGTGGTCTGCAAAAACTGAAAACGGCGGGTATTCAAGTGGCTTGCGGTTTGTTTGCGGACCAAGCTGAAGCGTTGAATCCGGGTTTTATAAAACGGATGAAGTTGGGACGTCCATTTGTTCGCCTAAAATCAGCCATGAGTCTTGATGGGCGTACGGCAATGCAAAGTGGCGAATCTAAATGGATTACAGGACCCGAAGCGCGTGCCGATGTGCAGCGCCTTCGTGCTCGAAGCTCTGCGGTGATGACAGGCATTGAATCAGTTTTGCTGGATGACCCTGAATTGACGGTTCGAGATCCGAGTTTGCTGAGCAATGCTAGAACTTATCAACCTTTACGGGTGGTAATGGATACTCATTTACGCTTGCCGCTTGACAGTAAACTGATCAAGCATCCCTTGGATCTATTAGTGGTGCACTCTGATCAAGCGGATCAAGAAAAGCGTAAAGCCTTAGAAGCCTTGGGTGTGGGGCTTATCTCTTTTCCACTGTCGAATGATCAACTGCCTCTGATTCCTGTGTTGGAATATCTCGCTAAGCACCATCAATGCAATGAACTGTTGCTAGAAACAGGTGCTAGTTTGGCGGGAAGTTTTATTCAGCAAGATCTGGTGGATGAATGGGCGGTGTATATGGCAACGACACTCTTGGGAAGCGATGCCCGCCCCTTGGTGAATTTACCTTTATCGCAGATGTCAGCGCAAAAGCGTCTCGTCTTAAGTGATTTAAGACAACTGGGTGCTGATATCCGTATGACCTTTACCCCGCAAACGGAGCAATAAGATGTTTACAGGCATTATAGAGGCCGTAGGCGAAGTCGCCGATATTCGTATGAAAGATGGCGATATGCAGTTAACACTGCGTACAGGAAAGCTGGATCTCACGGATGTGAAACTAGGTGACAGTATCGCTGTGAATGGTGTTTGTTTGACGGCTGTTCAATTACCGGGCGATGGTTTTGTCGCTGACGTATCCCGCGAGACACTTGCGCACACTCGCTTTAACGAGCTTAAAGTGGGTGAGCCTGTGAATCTTGAAAAAGCCTTGATGCCCACCAGTCGCTTAGGGGGACATTTAGTCAGTGGGCATGTGGACGGCTTAGGCGAAGTGGTTGAACGTCATGATGATGCGCGTTCAATCCGTTTTACCTTAAAAGCCCCGCATGAGTTGAGTCGATACATTGCACACAAAGGCTCGATTACGGTTGACGGTGTGAGCTTGACCGTGAATGCAGTCAATGGTGATCTCTTTGAGTTAAACATTGTGCCTCACACCGCTCAAGAGACCATCATGGATCTTTATCAGAGTGGTTGTCAGGTTCACCTTGAAGTGGATCAAATTGCTCGTTACCTTGAGCGTTTGTTACAGGCAAACGATCAAAATCATCAGAATTCAAACGAATCTACAGGTATCAGTCAGGAAAAACTGGCAGAATATGGCTTTATGCGCCGTTGATATCCGTATGCGCCGAAGATACCTTTCCGGAGAAGAGATATGGAGCTGAATAGCCCCGAAGAGTTAATTGAAGATATACGCCAAGGCAAAATGGTCATCCTGATGGATGATGAAGATCGTGAAAACGAAGGTGACTTGGTGATCGCGGCTGAAAAAGTGCGTCCAGAAGATATTAACTTCATGGCCACTCACGCGCGTGGTTTGATCTGTTTGACCCTCACGCGTGAGCGTTGTGAACAGCTCAATTTACCCCTGATGGTGCGCAGCAATGGTGCTCAGTTCTCGACTAATTTTACCCTGTCGATTGAAGCCGCTACGGGTGTGACCACCGGTATTTCTGCGGCCGATAGAGCGCACACCGTTCAAACAGCTGTAAAAGCAGATGCCAAACCGGAAGATATTGTCCAGCCGGGCCATATTTTTCCGTTGATGGCGCAGCCTGGTGGTGTCCTCAGTCGTGCCGGTCATACCGAAGCCGGTTGCGATCTGCCACGTTTGGCTGGGTTGATGCCAGCGTCGGTGATCGTCGAAGTGATGAATGATGATGGCAGCATGGCGCGCCGTCCTGATCTGGAAAAGTTTGCCGCTAAGCATGGCTTGAAGATCGGTACCATTGCGGATTTGATCCATTACCGTACATTAAATGAGCACACTATCACGCGTGAAAGTGAAGGTGAGTTGCCAACTGAATACGGTACCTTCCGCTACGTGACCTACCGTGATGAAATTAAAAACTGTACTCACTTGGCGATGGTGAAAGGTGATATTTCACCGGATAAAGCCACTCTTGTCAGGGTGCATATCCGCTCTGAAGTGTTACGTGATGTGGTGGGTGCCGTGACCAGTGAAGAGAAAAAATGGACTATGCGTAGAGCCCTACGCCGTGTGGCTGAAGAAGATCACGGTGTCGTGCTGTTGTTAGACAGTGGACATCGTATCGATCTGGGTGATGCTGTAGATCAAATGCTCAATGGCAGTATGGCGCGTTCTAAAGTGAACGTCAGTGCGTCAGGTGCTTATTTAACCGTGGGCACTGGTTCACAGATTCTGCGTGACTTGGGTGTAGGTAAAATGCGCTTGATGTCTGCGCCGATGAAGTTTAATGCAATCTCTGGCTTTGATTTAGAGATTGAAGAGTACATCCCTTATCAAGACGAATAGTCGATCTTGAGTGGCTGAAGCAGAACAACCTAAATGAATAACGGAAAATTGAATATGTCAGTGAAAACTTATGAAGGCGATTTTGTTAGCGCCGATGGAAAATATGCGATTGTTGTCGGTCGTTTTAATGCATTCGTAGTTGAAAGCCTGCTAGAAGGTGCCTTGGATACACTGAAGCGTCATGGTGTGAGCGAAGATAACATCCGTATTATTCGTGTACCGGGTGCTTTTGAAATCCCACTGGCGGTGAAGAAAATTGCGGGACAGAAAAAAGATGATGCCATCATCGCACTAGGTGCCGTGATTCGAGGCGGCACACCGCATTTTGAGTATGTATCTGCTGAAAGCTCAAAAGGTATTGCTCAAGTCATGATGGATTACGATCTGCCCGTGGCGAACGGTATTTTGACAGTCAACACCATTGAGCAAGCGGTAGAGCGTTCAGGTACTAAAGCTGGCAACAAAGGTGCGGAAGCGGCCATGTCAGCGCTGGAAATGGTGAGTTTAATGCGTCGCCTTGAGGCTTGATGACATGAGTGAGTCATCTGGTCCAGAAAAAAAGCGTAAATTATCACGCACAGAGATGCGTCGTAATGCACGTAACTACACCTTGCAAGCGCTTTACCAATGGCAAATGGCGCCCTTGCCGGTCAATGAAATTGAAGCCCAATTTCGTGTCAATAACGACATGTCAGATACCGATGTGGCGCTGTTTGGTGAGCTGCTACGCGGTGTGACAGCCCGCGCCAAAACGCTTGATCAAGCTTATTCACTGTTCCTAGATCGTTCGGTAGATGATCTTGACCCTGTGGAATTAGCAGTATTGCGTATTGGTGCCTATGAGCTGATTGAACGTCTTGAAGTGCCTTATCGTGTTGCTATTAACGAAAGTGTCGAACTAGCCAAAACCTTTGGTGCAACGGAAAGCCATCGCTATGTGAACGGCGTGTTAGATAAGCTCGCACAAAAAGTGCGTGCGGCAGAAGTGATGGCGAAACGTGGTCGCTAATGGGCGAATTTGAACTGATACAACGTTATTTTGTGCGTAAACAACCGAGTTCCAGTAGTGTGCTGCTGGGCATAGGTGATGACGCGGCGTTGCTTCAGGTTCCAGCGGGTGAGTCGTTGGTCGTCTCAGTCGATACGCTGGTATCGGGCATCCACTTTCTTGCCGATACGCCCGCTGACCGAATCGCACAGCGTGCATTAGGTGCTGCGGTAAGTGATTTGGCGGCAATGGGTGCGAGACCTTTGTGGTATACCCTTGCCCTGACGCTACCGGATGTAAATGAATCTTGGCTGGAGAGTTTCGCTTCCGCGCTGGCCAAGCGTTCTACAGAGTTAGGAATTAACCCTAGTGGGTGGGGACACGACTCGCGGTCCCTTGGCGTTATCCTTAACGGTGCATGGTTCTGTGGTTAAAGAGCATGCACTCAAGCGCGGTGGTGCTCAGGTCGGCGATTTGATTGCCGTCACCGGGACGCTGGGTGACAGTCGGGCAGGTTTAGAAAGCTTGATCCAGCCACACAAAGCGTCATTAGCTTGCACTGAATGGTTACGTGAACGTTTTTATCAGCCAGAGCCCAGGTTGCGTCTGGCGCAAGCCTTGGCGCCACATCTCCATAGTGCGGTGGATATATCCGATGGCTTGCTCGCCGACTTAGGGCATATTTTGGATGCCAGCCAATGTGGTGCCGAGCTAGACGTTGATCACTTGCCTTTCTCCGAGTCTTTGTTAGCTTTCACTCGGGATGATCAGCAGCGACTGGATTGGGCGCTTACCGGAGGTGAGGACTTTGAACTCTGCGTGACCTTTGCGCCGTCACAGGGTTCTAACGTGTCCGAAATCGCGACCCAAATTGGGACGCCTGTCAGGGTGATCGGTCGTATCATTGCTGCACCTACGTTGTGTTTGTTGAGACAAGGCCAGCCATGGCAGCATCCTTATAGTCTTAAAGGGTTTGATCACTTTAAAACGTCACAGTAACAGGAGCGTGTATGTCTGAGAAAACACCCAAATCGGTATGGCAAAATCCTATTCATTTTGCGGCCTTTGGCTTTGGTAGTGGGGCCTCTTCTGTAGCGCCAGGAACCATGGGAACCCTTGCGGCGCTGCCCATTTGGTATTTTGTGTTCGCACCGCTTTCCACAGATGCCTACTTGTTAACCTTGATTGTCGCCACCATTATTGGAGTATGGATCTGTCATCAAACCTCTGAAGATATTGGCGTACATGATCATGGTGGCATTGTATGGGATGAGTTTGTAGGGCTCTGGATTGCTCTATTTGCCGTACCTATGCATTGGTTCTGGATTTTATTGGGTTTTGCATTGTTTCGATTATTTGATATCTGGAAGCCTTGGCCGATTGGCTGGGCAGATCGCCGAGTCAGTGGTGGTCTGGGTATCATGTTGGATGATGTGATTGCTGGTGTTTATGCACTGGTAGTACTTCAAATTTTGGTCGCTTTTTTTTAGCTAACAGGAAAAAACCTTGTCTGTTGAGTTTATCGCACAATCGAAATTGCCAACCCCTTGGGGTGTATTCACCATGGTTGGCTTTGAAGATACCGTCACCGGCAAAGAGCATGTTGCTCTGATCTGTGGTGATGTTAGCTCGGGTGAACCTGTTTTGGCGCGTATGCACTCAGAATGTCTAACAGGGGATGCGCTATTCAGCTTGCGCTGCGATTGCGGTTTTCAGTTACAGGAAGCCTTAAGACGTATCTCCGAAGAGGGGCGAGGTGTGCTCTTTTATTTACGTCAGGAAGGCCGAGGTATCGGATTGCTCAACAAGATCAAAGCCTACCATCTGCAGGATCAAGGAGCGGATACGGTTGAAGCCAACGAAAAACTGGGTTTCGCTGCAGATATGCGAGACTACAGTATCTGTTTGCCGATGCTGAAACATTTAGGTATCAACTCGGTCAAGTTAATGACCAACAATCCACGGAAGGTCAAAGCCCTTGAAGCAGCAGGCGTGACGGTTGCAGAACGAGTGCCTTTGCAAGTGGGTAAAAATCGCCATAACGAAAATTACTTACAAACGAAAATGGGTAAACTCGGGCACATGATGCAGGACGAGCATTTTCCAGAAGGTAACTTCTAAAGAGTAGGGTCACATCCGGTGAAATCATTTCACCGGATGAAGATAATCCTCAATTGAGCGCTGAATCCCCAGCGCATCTAAGCGGCAACTCAGTAATTGTTCTTCGCGGCTGGCGTGCTCGATCCATCGATCTGGAATACCAAGTATTAACAGTGGGTTATTAAATCCTTGCTTATGTAACCACTCACTTACTGCTGAGCCAGCACCGCCCATGACTGAATGATCTTCTAGTGTAATGATCAATTGGCCAGGTTTTAGGATCTCGGTCAGTAGCGACTCATCCAGTGGCTTGACGCTACGCATATCGACGAGAGACATATCCAATTCTTCGGCTGCTTTCCAAGCTTGGTCTAACAAAGGGCCAAAGTTGAGGAGTAGATGGCTGCTGCCTTCACGTATCAGATTGGCTTTAGGTAACAATCGCTTGGTTTTAGCTTTAGGAAGCCAGCTTGCCTCACTGCCTCTAGGATATCTCACCGCAACGACACCAGAGGTTTCTCTGGCGTAATCCAACATCAAGCTAAGTTCATCATGGCTAGAGGGAGTTAAGATTTGCACATCGGGAAGGCAGCGTAAAAACGCGATATCAAAACAGCCCGCATGGGTCGCGCCATCCTCTCCAACTAACCCAGCACGATCTATCGCCAGCACTAAATCGAGCTTTTGTATCGCGATATCATGGATGAGTTGGTCATAGCCGCGTTGTAAAAAGGTTGAGTAGATCGCCACCACCGGTTGCATACCACCCGTAGCGAGTCCCGCGGCTAGGGTGAGAGCGTGCTGTTCAGCAATCGCCACATCAAAGTAGCGATTAGGGTAGAGCTTGGAAAAGGCAATCAGATCAGAGCCTTCACGCATGGCGGGTGTAATGGCGACGAGTTGACTGTCTGTTTTGGCTCGATTGACCAGCCATTCACCAAAAATATTACAAAAGCGCTTACGCTTGGGCTGTTTAGGCTGGTTTACGGGCTCAATTTTGGTGATGGCATGAAAACCCACAGGATCCGCTTCGGCAGGTGCATAGCCTTTCCCTTTACAGGTCACAAGATGTAAAAACTGTGGGCCTTTGCGGGGCAGTATCTGCTTGAGTGTATGAATGAGTGTAGGTAGATCATGGCCATCGATAGGACCGGTGTACTCGAAAGCGAGGGCTTCAAAGAGTGCTGCCGAGGTTTCTCCTGAGATGCGATTACGCAAGTTTTTGGCAAGATAGGTCGCAAACCCTCCCTCGTTAGGCGAGATGGACATATCATTATCGTTGAGAATGACCAGTAGATTCGCATCAGTATGTGCCGCATGATTCATCGCTTCGAAAGCCATTCCAGCCGTCATAGCACCATCGCCAATAACGGCCACACTGTGCTTGCGTTCCCCTTTTAGTTTAGCGGCCAGCGCAAAGCCTAAGGCGGCACTGATAGAGGTGCTGGAGTGGCCAGTACCAAAACTATCCCAAATGCTCTCATCACGTTTTGGGAAGGGCGCTAAGCCGAATCGTTGGCGCATCGTGACCATTTGGTCTTTGCGCCCAGTAATGATTTTATGCGGATAGCATTGATGGCCGACATCCCAGACCAAAAAATCTTCTGGTGTGTTCAGACAATAATGGAGTGCTAAGGTGAGTTCGACCACACCCAGTCCTGCACCAAAGTGCCCACCGGTTTGACCGACACTGTAAAGTAGCCAATGCCGTAACTCTTCAGCCAGTTGCGATAACTGGGGTATGCTGAGTTGGCGTAACTCTACTGGGGTTTGAACCCTGTCGAGTAAAGGTGTTGGTGGTGGTAGTTCAGGTAGGGTGTCAAACATCAGTAATTACGTCTTACTATGTAGTGTGCTAACGCGAGCAAGTCATCGGCATTTTTTGCCGTAAGGCTTGAGTGAATGATGAGCTTGTTGCAAAAGTTTCTCTAATAGCTCGCGGCAAGCTTCAATCCCGAGTAACGATGGATAAGTCGGTTTATTTTTCGCTTGATCTGATCCGCTGGGTTTCCCGAGTGTTTCAGTATCCGATTCGATATCCAGCAGATCATCTTTGACCTGAAAAGCTAAGCCGATAGCGCTACCAAATTTACGCAAGGCGTCGAGTCGCTCGCCATTCAGCTCACCGGCTGATAGAGCGCCTAGTTCAAGGGCGCAGGTGATTAAAGCGCCTGTTTTGAGGGCATGCATCTGCTTCAGTTGATCTAGAGTTAGGGGCTGTCCAACATGACTTAAATCGAAGGCTTGACCCAAGACCATGCCTCGCTCGCCAGCGGCTTTGCTTAAACAGTAAATCATCGCCAGTTGTTGATTGGCGGTATACCCTTGATCTGGTCGGCTTAATACTTCGAACGAGCTGGTTAATAAACCATCGCCTGCCAAAATAGCTGTCGCTTCGTCAAAGGCGATATGACAGGTGGGTTTGCCGCGACGTAATTCATCATTATCCATCGCGGGAAGATCATCATGAACCAGTGAATAACTATGCAGCATTTCAATGGCGATGGCAGGAGGATCGGCTAACTCAATCGATCCACCGCAAAATTGATTACTGAGATAGACCAAGATGGGCGAATACGCTTACCGCCATTCATCAAGCTGTAACGCATCGCTTCTTGAAGTGGCTCATGTAAGCTGTCTTCAGGGGAGATGGCTAGGTTTAAGCTGCTGATTAATGCGTTCAGATAATTGTGTTAGCAGTGAGTCGAGAGTCACGCATCAGCCTCGTTTTCATGAAAAGGTTTAGCAAGGATCTTGCCTTTTTCTTCGCTTAGAAGTTTTACCTTTTGTTCAGCCTGCTCAAGGATAGTCTGGCATTGTCTGGTCAGTCGAATCCCTTCTTCAAACGAAGCCAAAGAGGACTCGATACTTAAGTTGCCGTCTTCCATCTGATTCACGAGAGATTCTAAGCGCTCCATCGCTTCTTCAAAGCTCAGTGTCGTTTCGGTATCTGACATGGGAGTTGCCTTTTTTCAAAATAACGATGCACGTTACCCAACCTCATTGGCTGGGTCAATCGGCATTCCGATTAAATACTTAAATAGCAGGTGATCCTTACAATAAATCTGGTATTATCTTTTCTAATATAGTTGTGTTTCCCGTTTTAATGTCTATATCAGGGGTCTGTTCGTGGATATAGCTACTATTGTTGGTATCATCGGTGCGTTTGCTATCATCACCATGGCGATGGTGTTGGGTGGCGATATCGGTATGTTCGTCAATGCACCGTCACTGCTCATTGTATTGGGTGGCAGTATTTTCGTTGTTTTAATTAAATTCACACTCGGTCAATTTTTAGCGGCGGGTAAAGTCGCCGCTAAAGCCTTTATGTTCAAGTCTGTTAATCCTGAAGATATTATTGCTGAAACGGTTGAAATGGCCGATGCCGCTCGTAAGGGCGGGTTGCTATCCTTGGAGGATAAGCAGGTTTCAAGTGATTTTATGCAACGTGGTATTCAGTTACTGGTTGACGGTCATGACCCAGAGGTTGTTAAGCAACTTTTGAATAAAGAAGCTCGATTAACCTATGACCGTCACGATTTTGGGGCAAGAATTTTTGCAGCCTTAGGTGATGTGGGGCCTGCGATGGGTATGATTGGTACCCTGATCGGTCTTGTCGCGATGCTATCCAATATGGATGATCCTAAGGCGATAGGTCCTGCGATGGCGGTGGCACTTCTGACAACACTTTATGGTGCGATGATGGCCAATATGTTTGCGATTCCGATCGCCGATAAGTTAAATCTTCGTCGTGATGAAGAAGCGTTAAATTGTGCCTTGATCATAGATGGTTTGCTTGCAATTCAAGCCGGTCAAAACCCTCGAGTAATTGATCAGATGCTCCGTAACTATCTACCCGAGAAAAAACGTTTCGCGAATTCGGCCTCTGCTGAAGGTTAGTGTCGATGAGTGCTGAAGAAGATTGCAATTGCCCACCCTGTAAGAAAGGGCTCCCCGCTTGGTTAGCGACCTTCGGTGACTTGATGTCACTGTTGATGTGCTTCTTTGTGCTTTTGTTGTCTTTCTCAGAAATGGATGTGTTGCGCTTTAAGCAGTTGGCTGGTTCTATGCGAGAAGCCTTTGGTGTGCAAGCGCAAATCAAGGTTGAGGATATTCCCAAAGGAACCTCGATTATTGCCCAAGAGTTTAGCCCCGGAAGGCCTGAACCAACACCTTTGAATGAGGTTAGACAGGTCACCACTGATGTCGTTTTGCATACCTTGGATGTGCGTTCGCAAGAGGGTGAGGCCGTTATTCAAGATCGGCAAGCAGCCAGCGAGCAACAACAGCAACAGGAAGAGCAAGCGCGCCAGGATGCTATTCAATTCTCGATGGCCTTAGCATCTGAGATAGGTGAAGGTGCTGTTGAAGTGGAAACAGATGGTACCAAAGTCATTATTCGCTTACGTGAGCAAGGCTCTTTTGCTCCGGGATCGGCGTTCGTTCAGGATGAATATATTCCAATTTTGGCCAAGATTAGAGACCTTCTTATCAGTATTCCCGGCACAGTGGCTATCGAGGGACATACCGACTCGGTGCCATTTAGTAGTGCTACTTACCCATCTAATTGGCACCTCTCTGCTGCAAGAGCTCTAGCGGTTGCAGATGAGTTATTTGCCGATAGACGTGTGAATGAAAATCGTTTTACCGTAGCTGGCCTGGCGTCATCAAGACCCCGTGTACCCAATGACTCTGAAGCAAATCGCCAACGTAATCGTCGTGTCGAAATCATACTTCAACGTGGACAAGATGAGCTAGGTATGCCGATTCGCGCGGCATCACCTGAAGAGCTGAATGGTCAGCGTATGAGTCCGGCAGATATCTTCTAAATCACTTGCTCAGGGTGGGCTGAAGCGGTGTTTTCAGCGTACCTGAAGTCAATAAGGAATTGAGCAAGGAGAAATCCGTTTGAAAGATAATGTCTCGCGTCCTGTCCCTGCTGGACGTTTGTCTCGCATGGCTCACATGGGTGGACTGGTGACCCGAGTGGCAAGTGGTATGTTAGCGGAAGGTGCCCGTCAGTTAGCTGCGGGAAACCGTCCTGTTTCGAAAGACTTACTGCTCACGCCAGCGAATGTTCGACGTGTCGCCGAAAAACTTTCGCACCTTCGTGGCGCTGCCATGAAATTAGGTCAGTTGTTATCCATGGATGCAGGGGATCTGATGCCCCCCGAACTCGCTGAGCTGTTATCTACGCTTAGGGCTGGCGCAACGCCGATGCCAATGCTGCAACTTGCCAATGTATTAGAGGAGAATCTTGGAGATGGGTGGCAGGATCAGTTTGAACAATTTGGTTTCTCTCCCATTGCAGCGGCCTCAATAGGTCAAGTCCATCGAGCTATCTCTAAAGAGGGTCAACCTCTAGCCATTAAAATTCAGTACCCCGGTGTTGCAACCAGCATTGATTCCGATGTGGATAACGTCATTACGTTGTTGAAAATTTCACGTCTGCTACCCGAAGGTGTGATTGCCGATGATCTAGTTGAAGAGGCCAAGCAGCAACTCCATGCTGAAGCGGATTATCAGCTTGAAGCCATCCACCTTCAAGAATATCGGAAGCTTCTAGCAGATGATTCTCGATTCAGGGTTCCTGCTTTTTATCCCCAGTTTAGCAGCCGCAATCTTCTAGCCATGAGTTATGAAGAGGGTGTGCCGGTGGAAGCCTTATTGGAATATCCGCAATCAGAGCGTAATCGATGTGCAGAGTTGCTGTTATCGTTACTATTTCGTGAGTTGTTCGAGTTTAAACGAGTTCAGACGGACCCAAATTTTGCGAATTTTATGTATGATCCTAACACCTCTCAGTTGGTGCTGTTGGATTTCGGTGCAACCAGGGAATATCGAACCGAACTAGTAGATGCGTACCGAGCGCTCTTTGCGGCAGGTCTTACCCAAGATAAAGAAGGTTTGCTGGCGGCAGCCACCCAAATAGGTTATTTCAATAAAGAGATTACCCACGCTCAACAACAAGCCGTATTGCAGCTCTTTGAGCTTGCCATGGAGCCTTTACGTGCCGAGCGTTATGACTTTGGTGCGACGGATTTGGCGCGTCGTTTACGCGATCAGGGTATGCAGCTGAGTTTACAAGAAGGCTATTGGCACTCACCTCCCGTAGACGCGCTGTTTTTGCACCGAAAGCTGGCGGGGATGTATCTATTATTTGCCAGATTGCGAGTTTCTTTAGCTTGTCGTGATATACTCAGCCCTTGGTTAAAGATAAGCTAATCAAGGAATTGAACGATGTTCACTCAGCAAATATCACCAGCATTTTATGATACTGATGGCTTAGGTCATATCAATAACACACGTGTGCCGCAATGGTTTGAAGCTGCGCGTAACGATTTATTTAAAATATTTACACCTGATCTCGATATGAAAAAGTGGCAGCTGATACTGGCGCGCATTGAAGTCGATTTTGTGGGTGAGCTATTTTACGGCAGCGATGTGGAAATTCGTACCACAGTCAGTAGGATTGGCGGTAGTTCCTTCGGTGTTCATCAAGAAGTTTGGCAAAATGGATCTCTGGGAGCAAAAGGCGAAGCAACGATGGTTCGCTATGATTTCGCTGCCGGAAAAACCATGCCTTTATCAGAAGAACAAAAGGCACAGCTTCAAGCGCATATGCAATAACGCTGACTATTAGGTCTTTTCAATACTGGAGAGACGCTCCTCAAGTCGGCTACGGATATAGGCGACATGCAATCTGAGGTTGTAGAACTCTTCCATATATGAAAGTGGGACTACAGTATCTGCAACCTCATTTTCGAACTGTTTCACCAACTCAAGATCACTTTGAATAAGCTCCTTCGGTAAATCTGGTTTTGCCAAGTCGTCGTCGATCACTCGTAATCGTTTGTACCAGCGGTAAATACGACGCCTAATTCGCCATCTAAATGCTGGCGGAGCCATGCGCATCAGAGGGATCAATATCGCTAAAAGAGGGATGATCAGAATCGCCATGCGGTCAATCAAGGACGCTACCCAGAAAGGAAAATGGCGGTGCAGAATATTGGGGCCTCGCTCAAAGAAGTACTGTGCATCTGATGCGATAGGAATATCGGTATAGCGTAAGGATGGGAATTCATTGATGTCAGAAATCAAACTAATCCTATTTTGATCTGCCTTGGCTGCTTCGATTAAAAGCTGCACGATGGATTGATGAACCCCTTGGCGAATCGCAATGTAAGTCGCTGGCGCAATCAGTTGGATATCGCGGTTGGGCAGGTTGGCTTGAAGATCTACAACACCTTGAAATAACGTCACTTGGGTTAAAAATGGAAAGCGACGTTCCAAAGCAGGCGCTCGAGAAAAGTTCATGATTTGCAGCTCGGGATCAGCGAGCAACTCAGCCATGAGTGGAGCTTCCGGTGCCATCACAAAAGCGGCGGCATCGATTTCACCCGCTTGCAAGGCTTCGAGAGCCTGTTGACCCCCTATTTCAATCAACTGAGCGCGCGCTTCATAAAACTCCAACAGTCCTGCTTCTTCTAAGAGCATGTAAATCAACTGACGAGTGCCGCTACCTTCACCCCCGACAGCTATTTTCATACCCACAAGCTGATCTAGACTGGTGAGAAAGTCGGTATCGGCAAGGTTCACTCGATCGGGACGATAAAAAACAAATAGGGGCTCCAGTGCAATACTGACAACGGCATCCAGTGGGATCTCGTCTAGAATCGGCAGTGTGCCACTTTGAACAATGGCGGCATCAACCTGACCGTCTAGCAACAACTGCCAGTTTTCAACCGATCCACCTGAATTAACCAGTTCTAGCTCAAAATCACTCTTAGCAAAAGACTCAGCATAACGTTGGCCAATTTGTTCATAAGCCCCACCTGAACTACCTGTGGCTAAACTAAATTGACTGGGAGGTGCAGGTTCTACAAATTGCCATGCAATATAAAAGAAGACAGCACCGAGAAGAATAAAGGGAATCAGAACGCGGATAGAGTCGCTGATAAGCGCAAAGAAAAGTCGAATGTTTCTTGAAAACTTAGGCATTGGCACATTTTCCTTATGGCGAATGCCTATACTCTACCATGCTCAGCTATGGGTGCAATGAAAAGACGGCTAGAGTGATTAACATGAAACGTCAATCGCTCTATGAGTATTAACGCAGCAACAGAACTGGAATGCGACTGTGTTGAAGTAGTTTTGTGGTCGTACTTCCCACTAAAAACTGGCGAATACGCGAGTGTCCATAGGCGCCCATCACGAGTAGGTCGATATTCAAGTCGCTGACTGTTTGATCTATCACCTGATCGACATCGCCTGCTTTTAAATGCAGATCAACGCTAAAGCCTTCTTTTTCAAGTGTACGTGCGGCTTCCTTGAGTTGTTCATGCGCTATATTGGTGTCTGCACCGACCATTAAAAGCGTGCAGGGTATGCCTTTTAATAGTGGGCTTCCAGCAACCCTATCCACCGCCTTTTTTGGCGGTTTCACTGGCATCGTAGGCAATCATAAAACGTTGCGGTGCTTTAAAGTCACCGACGGTAATCAATATGGGTTGGTGCAGGGTACGGATCACACTTTCTAAATGTGATCCTATATGTGAAGGTGTATTCTCGTGACTGCCCTCACGCCCCATCACCAGTAAACGAATCTCCTTTTCAAGTTCTAATAAGTTTTCGATCAAGTCCCCATGCAGTTGTAGGGTTTCAGCCTCTTCGACGCCGTCATTTGCAGCGCGCTGTTTGGCTTCTTTCAGCATCAGTCGTCCTTGCTCTTTTAGAATCTTAGACCGTTTTTCATCGAGTTCAGAAAGTTCATCCATGAGCTGCTCTCTAGCACCGAGTCCGATACTGCCGCTCAAGTTGACCTTAGCAGGCTTGTCAGCTTTTTCTAAAATATGCAGTAGCGTCAACGGGGACTGCATTTGCTGGCTGCTCCAAGCCGCAAAATCACAGACCGTTTCCGCTGTATGGTTAAAGGTATCGATACAGGCGATCACTTTGTTCATGATGAATTCCTTCTTAGTGACCCATCAGTTTGTCGATGGCTTCAGGTTTGTCATGGACCCCGTAACGGTCAACAATGGTTGCGCTGGCTTCGTTCATGCCGATCAGCTCAACGTCTACACCTTCGCGCCGGAACTTAATTACGACCTTATCCAGTGCCCCTACCGCCGTGATATCCCAAAAATGTGCTCGCGTTAGGTCGATAATGACCTTATCAAGATCTTCTTTGAAGTTAAATGAATCCATAAAACGATCGGCTGAGCTAAAGAACACCTGGCCTACCACATGGTAGGTTCGTGTGTTCTCACCGCTCATCTCAGAGCCAATATAGAGGAACTTGCCGACTTTATTAGCAAAGTTAAGGGATGCTATCAGTACACCCACAAAGACACCGTAGGCGAGGTTATGTGTCGCAACGACAACAACGACCGTGGCCACCATCACCAAATTTGTCGACATGGGGTGTTTTTTTAGATCCGTAATAGAGCTCCAGCTGAAGGTGCCGATGGAGACCATAATCATAACAGCCACTAAGGCGGCCATAGGAATCATGCCAATCAAATCACTTAAAAAGACCACCATAATTAAAAGCACAACGCCAGCTGTCATGGTGGATAGTCGGCCTCGACCTCCAGATTTAATGTTGATGATGGACTGGCCAATCATCGCACAACCGGCCATACCGCCCATTAAGCCTGCACCTATGTTGGCAACCCCTTGGCCTTTACATTCGCGATTTTTATCACTTTTGGTATCGGTGAGATCATCGACGATGGTGGCGGTCATCAGTGATTCCAGAAGACCGACAATGGTCAGTGCCAATGAGTAGGGCAATATAATCCATAAGGTTTCCAGATTCAGTGGAACATCTGGCCATAGAAATACGGGCAGTGTATCCGGTAAATCGCCCATATCACTAACCGTGCGAATATCTAATCCCATCCAGTAGGCTAAACCGGTCATCACCACAATACAGACTAAGGGGGAGGGAATGGTTTTATTGATATAGGGGAACAGATAAATGATGGCCAAACCGCCAGCGGTCATCGCATAAACGTGCCAAGTGACATCGGTTAACTCGGGAAGTTGTGCCATAAAAATCAAAATGGCTAAGGCGTTTACGAATCCAGTCACAACTGAGCGAGAGACAAATCGCATTAAGCTGCCGAGCTTGATATAACCGGCGATGATTTGAAGGACACCGGTTAATAGGGTGGCCGCAAGCAAATACTCCAGGCCGTGTTCACGAACCAGTGTGACCATCAAGAGCGCCATCGCGCCTGTAGCCGCTGAGATCATACCGGGTCGTCCACCCACAATAGCGATAATGACCGCAATACAGAAGGAGGCATAGAGACCGACACGGGGGTCGACACCAGCGATAATAGAGAAGGCAATGGCTTCAGGAATCAGCGCTAGGGCGACGACAAGACCGGCTAATAAATCGCCACGCACATTGCCAAACCAATCTTGGCGTGTAGAAGAGAACAGCATAAAAGTTTCCGTGTTTCAACAGTTGAGTGATAAGCTGCTTGCAGCAAAAGATAAAGATTCCACAAGATCAGGAAGAAAGGTGAGCGCTAGGGTGGACTCAGGATCAAGTGGCTTTCCTTTTAAGGTGTGTGTTTTGTAAGAGTGGCTATTATACATTATCGGCGCAAAGTCGTAACCCTAGGCTCGGCTTACCCCTAATGATCTGTGGCTTGTGAAGGCTAATCACTGTAATTTGATCCAGAACAAGATAAAATACTGCTTTTTATTGTCAGGTTGTTAGCAATTCCATGAGTGTAGAAGATCTTAAAGCTGATCCTTATCAGGCAATTCGTCCTTACCGCGACAGTGAGGTTTCGGAAGTCTTAAACAGAATGGTGCGTGACAATGAACTGGTCGATGTGATTACTCATTATCAGTTTCCACGTCTACCGAATATTGTTCGTCGACTACTACGACCTGTAGTTCGTATCGCCTTGGCAGCAAAAGTGGGTGAGATTGAGAGTGTCACCAGCTTCCAGCAAATGGTAGCGGGTTATATGACCAAGATGATCAATCGCACCACCACGAAGTTGAGTTGTAGTGGTATTGATCGGTTAGATCCGCAAGAGGCTTATCTGTTTGTCTCGAATCATCGAGATATTGCGATGGATCCAGCTTTCGTGAACTGGGCGCTTTATCAGTACGGTATGAACACGGTAAGGATTGCGATTGGTGATAACCTGCTGAGAAAGCCCTATGTCTCTGATTTAATGCGCTTAAACAAAAGCTTTATTGTTAAGCGCTCTATAAAAGCACCACGAGAAATGATGGCGGCGATGACTCAGTTATCGGAGTATATCGACCACAGTATTCAAACCGGTCATTCAGTTTGGATCGCGCAGCGTGAAGGGCGCTCCAAAGATGGCAATGATAAGACCGATCCGACACTGTTAAAGATGTTTTATATGTCTCACCGTAAGCAGCGAAGCTTTGCAGAAATGGTAGAGCGATTGAATATTGTGCCCGTCTCTATTTCTTATGAGCTAGACCCCTGTGATGCTATGAAGGCCCGCGAGTTAGCCGCAATTGCTTCGACAGGTAAATATCAAAAAACAGAGTTTGAAGATATTGATAGTATCGTACGAGGGATTACGGGTGATAAGGGTCATGTGCATGTGGATTTTGGTGAGCCTATTCGGGGTAGTTTCGAACACCAGAGGGCCTAGCCGCTGAAATTGATCGTCAAATTTTGGGAGGTTACTATCTTCATGCCACCCATTTGGCAGCCGCTGAACAAGCCAAAAGTGACCAAGCGCAAGAGAAATTTCAGCAGCGTTTACAGCAAGTCGATGAGCTGGCTCAGCCTTTTTTGAAGGCAATGTATGCCAATCCTGTGTTTAATCGTGAACGGATTGAAAAGCAAACAGGGGAGAGTGCGGATGCTTAAGCTTCGTGCCTTGTTGTTTGCAGTCGGTTTTTATCCGATCACAATGATCTATGCGATTCCGTGTTTGTTGATTGGACCCTTATTGCCCTTTCGAGCCCGCTTTATCTTTTTAACGGGTATTAATTATTTCTACATTTTTTGGTTGCGTGTGACCTGTGGTGTAAAAACTCAAGTGGAAGGTTTAGAAAACCTGCCCAAAGGAGAGCCTTACGTAGCCCTTTCAAATCATCAAAGTGAGTGGGAGACACTCTACTTTCAGTTGGTTTTTCGTCCACAAACCGTTGTGTTAAAGAAAGAGTTATTGAAGATACCGCTATTTGGCTGGGCGTTAGCCTTGTTAAAGCCCATTGCGCTGGATCGCTCTCAGCGTCGTGAGGCGCTCAAACAGTTGTTGCGTCAAGGTAGTGAGCGGTTACAAGAAGGTATCCCCGTGTTGATCTTTCCTCAGGGGACGCGAGTCGCTGTTGGTGACCCAGGACGATTCAATAAAGGAGGTGCAATGTTGGCGGTCAAAAACCAAGTGCCTATTATTCCTGTAGTGCACAATGCGGGGCGTTGCTGGCCAGGTAAGTCCTTTGTCAAATATCCTGGAACGGTTCAATTAGTGATTGGAAAGCCGATTCAAACGCAGGGTAGATCTGTTGATGAAGTACAAGCTGAAGCTGAGGCTTGGCTGTTAGAGCAGATGCAGAGGATTGGCGCATAACGCCAGGTTAAGTATCAGTGATAATTCAGCTACTAAAAAGCCGCAATAGCGGGCTTTTTAGATGTAAAGTGCTTCAGATTACTGCGAGTACTTTTGTAAAACCAAGGTAGCGTTAGTGCCGCCAAAACCAAAGCTGTTAGACATTACGCGTTGGAGATCAACGTTGTCTTTACGCTCAGTGGCAACAGGAAGGCCTGCAGCCTCAGGATCTAGTTCGTCAATATTTGCCGAAGCGCAAATGAAATTGTTTTGCTGCATTAGGATACAGTAGATCGCTTCTTGAACGCCTGTCGCTCCCAATGAGTGGCCTGCCAGTGACTTGGTCGAACTGACGGTTGGCATTTTATCGCCAAACAGCTGGCGCATCGCCTTGAGTTCTTGGATATCGCCCGCAGGGGTAGAGGTGCCGTGTGAGTTGATATAGTCGATTGGGCCATCAACGGTAGCCATGGCTTGTTGCATACAACGAACAGCACCTTCACCTGAAGGGGCTACCATGTCATAGCCGTCAGAAGTAGCACCATAGCCGACGATCTCGGCATAGATTTTAGCGCCACGTGCTTTGGCGTGTTCGAGTTCTTCCAGAACCAGCATGCCACCACCACCGGCGATGACAAAGCCATCACGGTTGGCATCATAGGCACGTGATGCTTTTTCAGGCGTGTCATTATATTTGCTAGATAAGGCGCCCATGGCATCGAACATGACGCTGAGCGACCAGTGTAGTTCTTCACCACCACCTGCAAAAATAATGTCTTGTTTGCCCAATTGAATCAATTCCATTGCATTACCAATACAGTGCGCACTGGTTGCACAGGCAGAGGTGATGGAATAGTTAACGCCTTTAATCTTGAAAGGAGTTGCTAAGCAGGCTGAAACGGTTGAGCCATGGTGCGTGTTACACGGTATGGACCCACGCGACGCACGCCTTTATCGCGGAGAATGTCGGCGCTTTCTACAATATCCGCAGAAGATGCACCGCCGGAACCAGCAATAAGTCCGGTGCGAAGGTTCGATACTTGATCTTCCGTCAATCCGGCATCTTCAATCGCTTGCTTCATGGAAAGATAGGCATATGCAGAAGCATTTCCCATAAAACGACGTAACTTACGATCGATTAGGTTATCCAGATCGATATCGACTTGTCCCGCGACATGGCTACGAAAGCCCATCTCT
Organism: Nitrincola sp.; assembly: GCA_021208565.1. Taxonomy (GTDB): domain Bacteria; phylum Pseudomonadota; class Gammaproteobacteria; order Pseudomonadales; family Balneatricaceae; genus Nitrincola. The sequence continues at coordinate 25,207 of JAJOJN010000098.1, read as the reverse complement.
TTGTACTCTGGCTGGAAGCGTATGCCAGAGCGACCTTCTTTGAGGGATTCTAGAACTGTTTGTGGGTCGTTGCCTAAGCAAGAAACGATACCCATTCCGGTAACCACGACGCGTCGCATGTGTTAACTCTCTCTGCTATGACGTAACTTGAGTATTTATTATAGTATCAAATTAAAAGTTATCAGTTGATGTGAAAAGACCAACACGCAGATCTTTTGCTGTGTAGATTTCACGTCCATCAACTGACATGCTGGCATCAGCAATGCCCATTACTAATTTACGCTCGATAACGCGTTTAAGTTGAACGTGATAGGTGACTTTTTTTGCGGTTGGCAGTACTTGTCCAAAGAATTTAACTTCACCGGCACCTAGCGCGCGTCCACGTCCTTTATTGCCTTTCCAGCCAAGGAAGAAGCCAACAATTTGCCACATGGCATCAAGGCCTAAACAGCCCGGCATGACAGGGTCGGTCGGAAAATGGCAATCAAAGAACCAAAGATCAGGGTTGATATCTAATTCTGCAATGATTTCGCCCTTGCCAAATTCGCCGCCATCTTCGGTAATGGTAATGATTCTGTCCATCATCAGCATATTACCAACAGGTAAACGAGCGTTGCCGGGGCCAAACATCTCGCCATAGCCGCATTTCAGGAGGTCTTCGCGTTCAAAAGAGGAGGGCTTAGTCATGAAGTTGTGTCTATCCAAAACGTTAAATTCAAATAATTTCGCCGATTATACCGTCTGAGTCTAGCAGAGGCACGACTTGTTGCTGATTATTTGCACAGCAAAGAGTGATTAAGGTCACTCTTTATTAATTTTTACGGCCAATAGCGAGGTTAGCAAGCGTTAGAAGTGTCTCTTTAAAAGAGCTGTCTGGTATCGCGGTTAAAGCATTTTTCGCTAACTCGACCTGTTGGTTCGCTGCGTCCTGTGCATAATCTATAGCACCAGAGCGTTTAACAATATCCAGTACGGGTTGAAGATCGCCAATACCGCCTTGTCGAATGGCTTGGCGAATAATCTGCTTTTCCGCTTCAGAGCCACACTGCATGGCGCGAATCAGAGGGAGTGTTGCTTTGCCTTCAGCAAGATCGTCACCCACATTTTTGCCCATCTCATCCGCTGTTGACAGGTAATCCATGACATCATCAGTGATTTGAAAGGCAATGCCGATATGGCGACCGTAAAGGCGTAATGCTTCTCTTTCTTCAGCAGATGCTTCGGCAAGAATGGCACCGCACTCGGTTGCTGCTTCAAATAGCATCGCTGTTTTACCTAAGATAACCTGCATGTAGCTGTCTTCGGTTGTATCGGGATTTCGTTGGTTAAGCAGTTGCAGTACTTCACCTTCCGCAATAATCGTCGTGGCGTTGGAAATAACCTGCATGATTTCCATGCGGCCAATCTCTACCATGATCTGAAATGAGCGGGAATAAAGAAAATCACCTACCAGAACGCTAGGTGCATTGCCCCATTTCGCGTTGGCTGTGGCATTGCCGCGACGAAGTTCTGAATTGTCGACCACATCATCATGTAAAAGCGTTGCGGTATGAATAAACTCAATCACCGCCGCTAGACGAATATGTTGTTCTCCCTTGTAACCACAGGCATTTGCACTTAATAATGCCAACAAGGGACGAAGCCGTTTGCCACCGCTTTCGACAATGTAGTGACCCATTTTTTCAACCAGTGGTACATTGGAACCTAGGTTATTCAAAATAAAGTCGGTAACGGCATCGAATTGAGGTTCGATAAGTGGATTTAGCTGATGTGGCTGCATGAATTCGAATGGCTGGAAAATTAATGATGGCTGAATGCTAGGGAGTAGAGGGCTTGATGTCAAGAAACTGAGCGCTTCTACTATAGGGTTAGACGGGAATGAATGATAAAAAACGATGCCGTTGGTGTACTAACGATCCTCTTTATATCCACTATCATGACCATGAGTGGGGCAGGCCAGTTTATGATGATCGGCATTTATTTGAAATGCTCATTTTAGAAGGTGCGCAGGCGGGATTGAGTTGGATTACGATTTTGCGCAAGCGAGAGGCTTACCGAGAGGCATTCTGTAATTTTGAAGTGGCTAAAGTGGCTGCTTTTACGGAACGAGATGTTGAGCAGTTGCTTTTAAATGATGGCATTATTCGCAATCGGCTCAAGATTAATGCGGCGATCAGCAATGCAAAAGTAGTGCTGGCACTTCAGCATGAAGGGGTGAGTTTAAGTGACTTTCTCTGGGGGTTTGTTAACCATCAACCCCTCCTGTCACTACCCCGCGCTTTTGAAGAGATACCGACACAAACCTCTGAATCACAAGCGATGAGTCGTGCATTAAAAAAGCGGGGTTTTAAATTCGTGGGTCCCACGATCTGTTATGCCTTTATGCAGGCTGTGGGAATGGTCAACGATCATGAGCAGGACTGTTTTATCAGGCGAGATTCTTTTTGATCGGAGTGTATTCTTTTTCGGATCTTAAGGTTGAATGTGGTTCGCTATCTCTGTATAATTGCGCGCCCTGAGCTTGTCTAAATCACGCTCCCTGTTATAGGGTTTAAGCATGCTGAAAAGCAGCCCTTAGAAGCAGGTTTCGTTTCTAGTAGCCAGACAAGCGTAACCTGGAGAAAATTATGTTCGCAGTAATTGTAAGTGGCGGTAAGCAATACCGTGTACAGGAAGGTCAAACTCTAAAGCTAGAAAAATTGGCAGTAGAGCAAGGCGGTAAAGTGGAATTCGATCGCGTATTGCTGGTTAGCAATGGCGATAACGTCACTGTAGGTGCGCCGGTTGTTGAAGGTGCTAAAGTGTCTGCTGAAGTGGTAAGCCACGGTCGCGGAGACAAGGTCACTATCATCAAGTTCCGTCGTCGTAAGCACCACATGAAGCGTCAGGGCCACCGTCAGTGGTTTACTGAAGTTAAGATTACCGGTATCAGTGCATAAGCACGCTGCCGAAAAACGCATAGGAGAGATATAATGGCTCATAAGAAGGCAGGTGGTTCAACGCGTAACGGCCGCGACTCACAGTCTAAGCGTCTAGGTGTTAAGCGTTTCGGTGGACAAGCTGTTATCGCTGGTAACATCTTGGTTCGTCAGCGCGGCACTAAATTTCACGCTGGTGAAAACGTAGGTCTTGGTAAAGACCACACTCTATTTGCAACAGCAGATGGCGTAGTCAAGTTTGTAGTAAAAGGCCCGCAAAAGCGCCAGTACGTTACAGTCGTACCTGCGTAAGCAGTCTTTTACCCGCACACGAAAAAAGCTCCGCCTAGCGGGGCTTTTTTTTATATGCATGGATGCATCATATGCCGCGAGTGCATGGATGCACAAGAGCGGCGATGATTTAAAAATTTGAAAGGCGCTGTCTTTCGGGAGAAAAAAGATGAAATTTGTCGATGAAGCAACCATTACCGTAGAAGCGGGCAAAGGCGGAAACGGCTGTATGAGCTTTCGGCGTGAAAAATTCATCCCGAAAGGTGGTCCTGACGGTGGTGACGGTGGTGATGGTGGTTCGGTCTGGGTTGAGGCAGATGAAAGTCTGAATACCTTGATTGACTATCGTTTTACCCGTCATTACAAAGCGCAAAACGGTGAGGGTGGTCGTGGTGGAAACTGTACAGGTGCTAAAGGTGAAGACCTGGTTCTAAAAGTTCCTGTGGGTACGACCATTGTCGATATCGATACCGACGAAGTTCTTGCGGATCTCACGCAGATAGGTCAGCGTGAGAAGATCGCACAAGGTGGTTTCCATGGATTGGGAAATACTCGCTATAAGAGCAGTGTGAATCGTGCTCCTCGTCAAACGACTAAGGGCTCTCCGGGTGAGTTGCGAAACTTGCGTCTTGAGTTGAAAGTGTTAGCGGATGTCGGTTTGCTAGGGTTGCCGAATGCAGGTAAATCGACTTTTATCCGTTCTGTCTCTGCGGCCACGCCAAAAGTGGCTGACTATCCCTTTACCACACTGGTGCCTAATCTGGGTGTTGTCCGTACTGATGCACTTCGTAGTTTCGTGGTGGCGGATATTCCGGGGATTATTGAAGGTGCGGCTGAGGGTGCGGGTTTAGGAATTCGTTTCTTGAAGCATTTGGCGCGAAATCGTGTGCTGTTGCATATTGTTGATATGGCGCCTTGGGACGATACGACACCGGCACAAGCGGCTTTGACGGCGGTAAGCGAGTTGACGCGATTCAGTCAAACCTTGGCTCAGCAGCCTCGTTGGTTAGTATTGAATAAGTTGGATTTGCTGCCTGAAGAAGATCAGGATGCTGCCTGTCAAGCTGTGATAGATGCGCTAGAGTGGCAAGGGCCTTTGTATCGCATTTCTGCTTTGAATAAGCAGGGTTTGAAGCCATTGATTCATGATTTACAAAACTTCTTGGATGAGCGATCAGAAGCGATTATTGCAGATCCTTCATTGTTGGAAGAAGAGCAGAAAATACGCCTGATTATCGATCATGAGGCGCGTGAAAATCTTGAGCGTCTCAAGGCTGAGTTGCGCGCTAAGCGAGAAGATTCTGATTGGGATGATGATTTTGATGACGACGACTATGATGTCGAAGTCGAGTATGTCCGCTAACGGAGAGTAAGCAGGTATGGCAGGGCGTGAGCGATTAGTGGGTCGAGGGCGTTGGGTCGTAAAGATAGGCAGTTCACTGCTAACCAATGATGGACAGGGCTTAGATGAGCAGGCTATTTCACGTTGGGTTGAGCAATTGGTTCGCCTTCGTGAAGCGGGTATCGAAGTGGTTTTAGTCTCTTCTGGAGCGGTTGCTGAAGGTATGAATCGCTTGGGTTGGAAGACTCGACCCAGTGAGGTGTTTCGTTTGCAGGCAGCTGCTGCCGTGGGGCAGATGGGCTTGGTGCAAACCTGGGAAGCCTGCTTCTGGAAGCATGGTGTGCATACAGCACAGGTGCTTCTCACTCATGATGATCTTTCTAATCGTAAGCGTTACTTGAACGCACGCTCTACGCTTCGGACGCTAATTGAGCTGGGTGTTGTGGCGGTTGTCAATGAAAATGACACAGTGGTGACCAGCGAGATACGTTTTGGTGACAACGATACTCTTGGAGCCCTAGTGGCGAATGCAGTGGAAGCGGATGCCTTGATTTTATTAACAGATCAGAAGGGTTTGTTTACCGCTGATCCGCGCCATGATCCCCGTGCTGAATTGATTCTTGAAGCGCGTGCAGAGGATGAGCAGGTTCAGGCTGTTGCGGGTGATGGCGGTCTTCTGGGTCGTGGTGGCATGATTACTAAAGTGCGTGCGGCGCGTTTAGCGGCTCGTTCTGGTGCGGTTACTGTAATTGCCAGTGGTCGTGAGGAAAATGTTCTTTGTCGTCTGTTTGGGGGTGAGGTGATAGGTACGCTGCTAACGCCTGATCGTGAACCTATGGCGGCTCGTAAGCAATGGATCGCCGGGCATTTGCAGGCGCGTGGGGCATTGATTGTTGATACAGGGCGGTTAAAGCCTTGACGACTGGTGGTCGAAGTCTGTTGCCCGCGGGGGTGATCAATGTTACGGGTGATTTCTCTCGTGGTGAAATGGTGATGATTCAGGATGAAGCGGGATCGGTGATTGCGCGTGGTTTGGTTAACTACGGTGCTGATGATGCCCGGAAAATCATGCGTCACCCTACCAAGGCGATTGAGGGATTGCTGGGTTTTGTCGGTGAAGAAGAGTTGGTTCACGAGATAATATGGTATTGGCCTAGTCAGGCTTATAAATTAGCCTGCCCTAATAAAAGGGATACAAAAAAACCGGCATTAGCCGGTTTTTTTTGAAATGGCTTAAATTAAGCCATTGCTTTGATTTTTGCAGACAAACGGCTCTTGTGGCGCGCAACTTTGTTGGCGTGGAAGATGCCTTTGTTTACAGAGCTATCCAAAACGGGTTGAGCCGTTTTGAACGCTGCTTCAGCAGCAGCTTTGTCGCCAGCGGCGATAGCATTGATAACTTTTTTCAAGTAGGTACGCGCCATGGAGCGCAGGCTAGCGTTTTGCTGACGACGCTTCTCCGCCTGGCGAGCACGTTTACGGGATCCTGCGGAATTAGCCACAGTCTGGCTCCTTTAAACTTAGGTTGATCAAATTACGGCGGTAGTAGTGCCGGAAAACAGACGCGAAATTATTCCTGCTTGTGAAGGGAATGTCAACTGTTTATCACGATTTCTCACGCGCGTACGCTATGAGCGGCACCTAAAGCGCGCTATTATTTGCGCGTCCTGCCGATCAAGGGCAAGAATAACACAAACACACGGAGTAATGCAGATTTGGACGCGACAGAAAAGCGAAAAGGTGGCTTGTTAAGATCCAGCGGTGTGGTTGGCGTCATGACGCTGATTTCACGAGTGTTAGGTTTGGCGCGAGATGTGATTGTCGCTTCGGTGTTTGGCGCTGGCGGACACGCTGATGCTTTTTTTGTAGCTTTCAAAATCCCTAACTTTTTGCGTCGTTTATTTGCAGAGGGGGCTTTCTCGCAAGCCTTCGTACCGGTGTTATCGGAATATCGTACGCAGCGTGATCTCAATGCAGTACAGTTGCTGGTTAACCGTGTGGCGGGTACCTTGGGTTTAACCCTGTTGATGATTACGCTTGTGGCAATGATGGCGGCTCCTCTGTTGGCGGCACTCTTTGCTCCTGGTTTTTACTTGGCTGATGATGAGCGTTTTCCGTTAGCGGCTGAAATGCTTAGAATCACCTTTCCTTATCTGTTATTGATTTCGCTCACCGCATTTTGTGGCGCTATTTTGAATAGCTATGAGCGTTTTGCGATTCCTGCGTTTACACCTGTATTGCTCAATGTTTGCCTGATTGTCGCAGCGCTCTGGATCAGTCCGATGATGGATCCGCCGATTATGGGTATGGCCTGGGGTGTTTTCTTGGCTGGTGTGATGCAGTTGTTATTTCAATTGCCTTTTTTAGCTCGATTGAGACTCTTACCTAGGCCGACACCTGGCTGGAAAGATGAAGGTGTGCAGCGCATCATGAAATTGATGGTACCTGCACTATTCGGCGTATCGGTGGCACAGATCAATTTATTGCTGGATACCGTGTTGGCGTCTTTCTTACAGGATGGAAGTGTTTCATGGCTTTACTACTCTGATCGTCTAGTGGAGTTACCGCTTGGTGTGTTTGGTATTGCCATAGCGACAGTGATTCTGCCCGCGCTATCACGAAATCACGCTGAAAAGAGTCCGCAGCGTTTTGCCGCGACCATGGATTGGGCGTTGCGCATGATATTGTTGATCGGCCTGCCGGCGGCGCTGGCATTGATCGTGCTGGCTGAACCCATGATTGCTACCTTGTTTCATTATGGCCAGATGCAGGATCGTGATGTGATGATGGCTGGCATGAGTTTAAAAGCCTATGCCGTGGGTTTGCTGGCCTTCATGTTGATCAAAGTGCTCGCCACGGGGTATTTCTCTCGTCAGGATATGAAAACACCCGTGCGGATCGCGATTTGGGCGATGGCGGCCAATATGGTGTTTAACTTGATCCTAGTTTGGCCTTTGGATCATGTGGGTTTGGCCTTGGCGACTTCATTGTCCGCTTTTTTTAAATGCCGCCATGTTGATGCAAGGACTTAGAAAAGCGGATGTCTTGCAATGGCAGCCAGGCTGGTCTGGCGTCTGGTTGCGCAATCTGGTTGCGAACGCTGTGATGCTGGCTTTTCTGCTGTATTTTCGTGGTACTACAGAAGCCTGGTTGGCGATGGGGTTATGGCAGCGGGTTGAGCAAATGCTCTGGTTAGTGCTAGGTGGTATCCTGATCTATTTAATGGTGCAGGCGATCATGGGCTTGCGTTTGAGACATTTACGCGCCTGAAGCGCTCTTGGGGCTGATAATTGAGCGCTTTTTCGACTATAATGCGCGCCTTTGATTTCAATTTAAGACACTAGCATGGAACTGATTCGAGGCTTACATAATTTGCGCGATAAGCACCGGGGTTGTGTAGCAACCATCGGTAATTTTGATGGCGTGCATTTGGGTCATCAAAAAGTGCTCGAGCAAGTGAAGTCAAAAGCCAAGGAATTAGGCTTGCCCAGTGTGGCGATTATTTTTGAACCGCAACCGCGTGAGTTCTTTGCTGGCCATGATGCGCCACCTAGACTCACCCGTTTTGATGAAAAAGTGCGCTTGTTGCGCGATGAAGGAATCGATCGTGTGGTGTGTTTAACCTTCAATGCACGCTTGCGCAGTATGTCCGCACAGGCGTTTGTTGATGAGTTACTGTTAAATGGATTGAATGTTCGCCATTTTGTGGTGGGCGATGACTTCCGTTTTGGCTGTGATCGCAAGGGTGATTATGCCATGCTGGAAGCGGCCGGAAAGAACCATGGTTTTACGGTTGAGCATACGCATACCTTTGAAATACAAGAGCAACGCGTCAGTAGTACACGGATTCGTGAAACGCTGATGCGTGGTGACTTTGAGTTATCTCAAACCCTGCTAGGACGTCCCTATTGTGTCACTGGACGTGTGCAACATGGCAATAAAATTGGCCGCCAACTGGGTGTGCCCACCGCCAATGTCAGAATGCATCGGTTTCGTTGTCCCTTGCAGGGTGTTTATACGGTAATAGCTCGTTTCAATGGTCACGCCGTTCGTGGCATCAGTAATGTTGGCGTGAGACCCACTCTTAATGGTCGATTGCCTGTACTAGAAGTTCATCTGTTTGACTGGTCGGAAGAGATCTACGGACAGTTAATGCAGGTCGAGTTTCTGCATTTTATAAGGCCTGAAAAGCGCTTCGAGGGGCTTGAAGCCCTCAAAACACAAATTTCTTTAGATATTGAAACCGCTCGGCAGTGGTTTGACCAAACGCCAGAGCAGCATTCACAAGCGGAAGTTAATTGATATGACCGATTATAAATCTACCTTGAACCTACCGGAAACTGAGTTTCCGATGCGCGGTAATCTGCCGGAACGTGAACCTGCTCGATTAGCGCGTTGGGCTGAAATTGATCTCTATGCGCGCCTACGTGAAGAGGGTCAAGGACGTCGCAAGTTCATTCTGCATGATGGCCCTCCTTATGCAAATGGTAGTATTCATATTGGTCACGCTGTGAATAAAGTGATCAAGGATATGATCGTCAAATCGAAAACGCTGAGTGGTTATGACGCACCCTACATTCCTGGTTGGGACTGCCACGGTCTGCCCATTGAACACAAGGTAGAAACCACTATTGGTCGCGCTGGCGATAAAGTACCTTTCCGTGAGTTTCGTCAGCATTGTCGTGACTATGCTCAGCAACAGATCGAAGGGCAAAAAGCCGATTTTATCCGTTTGGGTGTGATTGGTGACTGGGAAAATCCCTACTTAACCATGAATGCTGAAACCGAAGCGAATATTGTTCGCTCCCTCGGTCGTATCATCGAAAATGGTCATCTGGTTAAGGGTTACAAGCCAGTTTATTGGAGTGTTGTGGGTCAGTCAGCGTTGGCCGAAGCGGAAGTTGAGTATCAAGAAAAAACCTCTACCGCGATCGATGTGCGCTTTAGTGTTGTTAATGAAGCGGCGGTGCTAAAACTCTTTGGTAACACCGATGGTTTCGGTCCTGTCTCTATCGTCATCTGGACCACCACACCTTGGACCATTCCGGCCAACCAAGCGGTATCTTTGAATGCTGAATTGGATTACGCGCTGGTGGAAACTGCCGTTAATCAGGGCAAAGAGCGTTTAATTCTGGCCGCGGATATGGTGGAAGACATCATGGCGCGCTGGGGTATTCAGCAATTTGATGTGATTGCGCGCTGTTCCGGCAAGTTGCTGGAAGGTCAATTATTACAGCATCCGATTTATGACCGCCATGTTCCCGTTATATTGGGCGATCACGTCACCACGGATGCTGGTACTGGTGCAGTTCATACGGCTCCTGATCACGGTATGGAAGACTTTGTCGTTGGTCAGGCTTATGGATTAGGTACACTAAACCTTGTGCAAGCTAATGGTACCTACAGTGATGCGGCGGGTGAGTTTGCAGGTATTCACGTCTATAAGGCCGATGATCCAGTCTGCGATGCCTTGACGCGTGAAAAGAAGCTGGTGCATCTGAAAAAATTCCAGCATAGCTATCCACACTGCTGGCGTACCAAAACGCCACTGATTTATCGTGCGACTCCACAATGGTTCGTGTCGATGGATGATAAAAACCTGCGTGCTGATGCCTTAGAGGCGATCAAAGGCGTGCAGTGGTTCCCAGGTTGGGGTCAAGCACGTATCGAGGCGATGTTCGAACAAAGCCCTGATTGGTGTGTTTCACGTCAACGTACTTGGGGTGTCCCCATCACGCTGTTTACGCATAAGCAAACTGGTGAACTGCACCCACGCACGCAAGAACTGATTGAAGCTGTTGCGCTGCGGATCGAAAAAGAGGGTATCGATGCTTGGTTTGAACTCGATCCATCAGAGCTATTGGGTGCTGAAGCAGCGGATTACGACAAGGTTACTGATACGTTGGATGTCTGGTTTGATTCGGGTACGACACACCATTCGGTTCTCAGAACACGCGAAGAGCTGCAATTCCCTGCGGATATGTACCTCGAAGGTTCTGATCAGCATCGTGGCTGGTTCCAATCCTCATTGAAAACATCGATTGCCATTAATGGTGTGGCGCCATACAAACAGGTGTTAACGCACGGCTTCGTTGTGGATGAGAAAGGCTACAAAATGTCCAAATCATTGGGCAACGTTATCGCACCACAAGAAGTCACCGACAGCATGGGTGCTGATATTCTGCGTTTATGGGTAGCCGCAACCGATTACTCAGGTGAAATGGCAGTATCGAAGCAAATCCTCCAGCGTACAGCGGACTCCTATCGTCGAATCCGTAATACAGCGCGTTTCTTGCTGGCTAACTTGAATGGCTTTGATCCTGCATCTGATCTAGTTGATCCAGAAAAAATGCTCACCTTGGATCGCTGGGCCGTTGATGCAACTTGGCGTTTACAGCAAAAAATTATTGCGGCTTATGATGATTACCGTTTCTTAGACGTCTACCAAGCGGTACATAACTTCTGTGTGCATGAACTCGGTGGTTTCTATCTGGATATCATCAAAGATCGACAGTACACCACCCAAGTGGATAGCTTGGCGCGTCGTTCCTGTCAGACAGCGCTGTATCACATTGCTGAAGCCCTAACACGCTGGATCGCACCGATCTTGAGCTTTACCGCTGAAGAGATCTACGAAGTGCTGCCAGGCAGTCGTCGTGAAAGCGTCCTGTTAAGCACCTGGTACGAAGGTTTATTCACCTTATCCGCGGAAGATACCTTAGGCGATGCTTACTGGCGTCGAGTGATGGCCGTCAAAGATGCGGTCAATAAGTGTCTTGAAGATGCACGAAATGAAAAACTGGTAAAAGCATCCCTGGCCGCAGAAGTGGTTCTCTATGTCGATGATGCTCTGAAAGCTGACTTGGCTCAGTTGGGTAATGAGTTACGTTTCGTATTGATCACCTCATCGGCCACCTTAAAGCCATTAGCTGAAGGTGTGGATGCGCGTGGCACACAGCTTGAGGGTCTAAAGGTGTCTGTGGCTTCTTCAGAACATCCTAAATGTGCTCGTTGCTGGCACCATCGTGAAGATGTAGGTAGTCATGAAGAACATCCAGAGCTATGCGGACGTTGTGTGGACAACGTTTCGGGTGAAGGTGAACAGCGTTACTATGCCTAAGGCTGCAGAAAATAGGTCAGTGCTGGGTTTTGGTGTGCCTGCGCAAGTCGGTGCATTGAAATGGCTTTGGCTCACACTGTTGGTGATTCTGCTAGACTTAGGGTCTAAATGGTTAGCATCAACACAATTGGTTTATGCTCAACCAGTGCCTGTGTTACCTTTTTTTTAACCTGACCTTACTACACAACCCGGGTGCCGCATTCAGCTTCTTAGCTGGAGCTGGTGGATGGCAGCGATGGTTTTTTGCACTAGTCGCCATAGGTGTTTGTGTGGTATTACTACAATGGTTACGCGCTACACCTGCTAAGCAATGGTGGATGCGAACAGCGCTTGCGCTGATTATGGGGGGGTGCTCTAGGCAACCTCTATGATCGTATCATCCATGGTTATGTTGTTGATTTTATCTCTGTGTACTATGGCGATTGGTATTTTCCTGCGTTTAATCTCGCAGACAGTGCCATCACCGTGGGTGCCGCCATACTGATTTTCGATATGGTTTTTATTTCGGGCAGAACTGAAAGTTCATCAACTTCCAATGAGGAAAAATCATGAATGACATTACAGTGGGACAAGGTACAGCCGTCACAATGCATTTCGCACTGAAATTGGAAAATGGACAGATTATTGATTCAAACTTTCAAGCCACACCTGCCAAATTTGTATTTGGCGATGGCAACATACCTGAAGGATTTGAACAAGCGTTATCTGGGCTAAAGCCTGGCGATCATCTGGACTTAACCATCGCTCCTGAGCGTGGTTTTGGGATGCACAACCCAAGTAATATTCAAGTCATGCCACGCAGCCAGTTTAAAGATATGGAATTAGAGCCGGGACTAGTGGTTTCATTCCAAGAACCTGGTGGCGCTGTTCCAGGCGTGATTCAAGAGTTCAGTGATGAAAAAGTCACGGTAGATTTTAATCACCCGTTGGCTGGAAAAACGATTTTGTTTGAAGTGGAAATTTTAGAAGTGCAACCTGTCGTGAATGCATAACCCGTCAAATCATTCGACTTGACCTATAGATGATCTACGACTAACCTCATTTCACTAGCCAGGGATTGGCGCAACCTCAACAGATGTTTCAAGGATGGAACATATTATGAACACAACCTCTCCGTTTATCTTCCTTTTCAAGCAACAGGGTGTTGGACTGATCGAAGTCCTGATCACACTTCTGATTTTTACCACGGGTAGTCTAGCTTTAACCCAGCTTCAATTAAGAAGCCTTCAATTAGCCTATGAAAGTCATCAACTTTCTCGGAAAGTCTTATTGCAAGGTGAAGCAGTAGAGCGTTTATGGCAGGAGCGCTGCTATCTAGTGAGTTTAAGTGAACTAGAGAAAAAGAATTATTTGCTTCAACATTTTCCTAGCCTATTCAGTCATGATCCAGAAGATCCTCAGTCTCCCATACAGGTTTGGCAGCAGCATCAACCGGTCACCGTGGATTGCTAAGATGAAGCAGCGAGGCTTTACACTGACCGAGCTGTTGGTCTCTTTAACCATTAGCAGTATCTTACTGTTGGGTATATCTGGATTCTTAATGGCGGGAAAAGCCAGCTGGAAAACGCAGTTACGTTTAACCTCTGCTCAGGAGATCGAACGATTTACGGTATTGCAACTGCGTCGTGCGATACGACAAGCCTATGCCGTAGAAATGGGAAGCGATGAAAAGACTTTATGGCTGACCTATGTCGCAGTGGAGGGGAGTCGTAACTGCTTAGGCCAACTTCAAGAACCGGGAAGCAGCTATATCGATCGTTTTCAAGTGAGTGATGACCAACTACGTTGTAATGGTCAAGGATTAATTAGTGGTCTAGAGTCCATCCGATTTGCCTACGGAATAGACAAAAATAATGATGGTCGTATTGAAAAAAACGAGTTTGAAGCAAAACCTTCAAGCGGCGATCTGGTGAGGGCGGTAGAGTTTGAGCTCAGACTTTCTGGCCTCAATGAGGATCAACAGCCAATAATCTATAGCGCCGCACTTCGACGATATTAAAGCAAGATACAAGGAGGTATCGATGTCTTATCACCACAAAGAAGCGGGTGGTACACTCGTGATTACACTGATCTTTTTATCTGTAGTCGCGCTGCTAACCTTTAGCGCTTCGGTGAATTCCCAACTTCAACAGCGAATGAGTCATCAGTTTCAATTAAAAATGATGGCTGATCAAGCCGCAGATGCCGGTGTGGTCGCTTTTTATGAATGGGTTAGTTCAGATGCTGAATACTGGGAAAGCGCGCATTGGCCCACAGGAGAATGGGTCGATTTCGCCAAACAAAGCTACTTTCACATTCCTGAAAGTGCGTTGATTTGGCAAGCCAATCAGGTGACGTTAAATGTTGAAGGCGCCATCATCAATCAAGCTGGCGCACTGAGCGAAACCCATCTACGTGTACGTTTTTTCCGATCCCCCGATACCGGAAAGATCCATCTAGACCATTGGATGGAGTTGTATTGATGGGTCTAAAAACATATCAAACGGGACTTAGTCTGCTAGAATTGATGACAGCAATTGTGATTCTAATCATCTTAACCACAGTCGCCATACCGTCCTTCTCAGCCCTAGTCGAACAGACTCGCCAAGAAACGGCCGCCGAACAGCTCAGAAACCATTTAGCGTTAGCACGAATAGAATCCGTCACTCGTCAAGAATGGGTAACCGTTTGCAGAAGTGATGATCAACAAACCTGTGTGGGTGATTCATTAACAGGTGCTACAGAGTGGTCAGGCTTGATCATGTTCGTCGATCATGACAGAAGTCGCTTACCCACCAAAACAGAAGATCTGATTCGCGTTTCCACCTTTAAATCACCAGTGACCGTTCATTGGAATCGTGGCGACAGCTTAACTTATCAACCTGATGGAAGTTGTTATCCGGCTTTTCTAACGGCACTTTTCGTATCAAGGCGGCAACCCAGATAAAGAACATCGATTGATCTTATCTTTATCTGGAAGAGTCAGAGAGGAGAGTAATTAATAGAAAAAAACTCGTTGATCAGAGCACAGAACTGTCGAAGAGCTATAGGATTAAGTTTGATTGACCGTCTGGCGCCAGTGGATGCGGCAGTCCACCCCATGGATGGTTCATGGCGTGTCAATCAAACTTAAGCCTGTGGCGCTAACCTAGCCCCGTACTTACTTAGTTCCTCTATCATAACGATTGCTACTTCTGGCACTTACGGTTGAAAAACTGCAAAATAGGCGTCATTAACACTCATGACGAGTGACCTTTTTAGCCTTGATGAAAAGAGCAGATTTCCTTAATGACTGATACCCTTCGGGTCGCGATGGCCCAGTTGAATTTTGTTGTCGGCGATATTCCCGGTAATGTTGAACGAATTTTACAGGCGGCAAAAACGCGCGTGATCAACATCAAGCGGATATGCTTTTGTGTCGGAGTTGGCACTGACGGGATATCCGCCTGAGGATTTGTTGCTGCGACCAAGCCTTGAGCGCCGTGTTGAGAAGGCATTGCAGCAATTGAAAGAGGGTGTTCAAGGAATTGCACTGGTCGTTGGCTATCCTCGCTATCAGGATGGCAAACTCTATAATATGGCAGGTGTTATTCTGGATGGTGAGTTGATCTTCGAGTACGCCAAGCAGTGTTTACCCAATTATCAAGTATTTGATGAAAAACGCTATTTTGTTGCGGGAACAGAATCGGGTACGTTTAACTTTAAAGGCTGTCGAATCGGCTTGAGCATCTGCGAAGATATCTGGCACAGTGAGCCGGTCGCTCAGTTGAAAGCTCAGCAAGCAGCGTTAATTTTGAACTTAAATGCGTCGCCTTTCCATGCCGGTAAAACCCACGTAAGACAGCAAGTGTTGGTGCAGCGTGCGCAGGAAAGTGGTGCCGTCATTTTCTATGTTAATCAGGTCGGCGGTCAGGATGAGCTGGTGTTTGACGGCGGATCGATGGTCGTTAATGCTCAGGGTGAGCAAGTGTTTGCTTCGGCGCATTTTGTTGAGTCTTTGGACTGTGTCGATTTGAATATCAGCTCTGGTGACGTGACGCCTTTACAACCCTCGGTAGCTCCACTCAGTCATGAGGATGCGGTCTATGAAGCCTTAGTCTTGGGTGTTAGAGATTATGTGCAAAAAAATGGCTTTCCCAGTGTCGTACTGGGCTTATCAGGTGGCATTGATTCGGCATTAACCGCCGCGATTGCGGTGGATGCCTTGGGACCAGAGCGGGTCAAAGTGGTGATGATGCCGTTTCGCTACACCGCGAGCATGAGTGTTGAAGATGCTGAAGCTCAAGCCAAGCTGCTGGGTATCGAGTACAGTGCGATTTCGATAGAGCCTATCTACGAGAGTTTTATGCAGCAACTGGAGCCTGAGTTTGTGGGTCGTCAGCCTGATACTACCGAGGAGAATCTGCAAGCGCGCTGTCGAGGTGTATTGCTGATGGCGATCTCGAATAAAACAGGTGCTTTAGTACTGACCACAGGTAATAAGAGTGAAGTGGCGGTGGGGTATTCAACGCTCTACGGCGATATGGCGGGTGGCTTTGATGTGCTGAAAGATGTGCCTAAAACACTGGTCTATCGCTTATCCGAGCATCGCAACCAGCGCTCACCTGCTATTCCTCAACGGGTGATCGATCGCCCTCCTTCAGCCGAGTTAGCGCCGGATCAGAAGGATCAGGACTCACTGCCAGACTATGCTGATTTAGATCGCATCTTAGAGCTGTATGTGGAACAGGATTACAGCGCTCATGCGATTATTGAAGAAGGCTTTGATGAAGCCGTTGTCAATCGAGTGATTCGCCTTGTGGATATCAATGAATACAAGCGTAGGCAAGCACCTATCGGACCGAGGATTACACAACGAGGCTTTGGGCGTGATCGACGTTATCCTATCACCTCAGGATGGAGAGCAGGGGAGTAACGCTTCCTGCTTTTCATTTATAGGCTGCTCTCTGAAGAGTATTGGGGCGTAGAGGGCTCTGATGGAGCGCTTAAGCCTGTGTAGGCTTTGGATCTACCACTCGCCCTCTTCAGCGCTATCCCAGTCGTAGGGGGTAATTTGGAAGGCTTCTAAGCGATAACCAGAGGCCCCCATTTCATGTCTGAAATCAACAGTATTCAGCCGACCAGTCACCCAGACAGCATCCCACAAATTTTCCACTTCTGTACCCGGTTCAAAATGAACATCGATAATCTGGTTTGAAGGTGGCGGCGGTACGTGAATACAGGCGCCGAAGTAAGGGACTAAAAAGAAACGAAATACCCGAGTTTGCTCTGCTTCCAAGGGCACTACAAAGCCAGGAATAGAGATCATTTTACCGTCTAGCTCTTCTCGCACGGGTGCCGAGGCGAGTACTTGAAGCATATGATCCATCATCTGTTCGGCTTCAGGACTGTAATCATCGATCATATCGAAGGTAAAGGGATCTATTCCAAAATCACCGATCAGATCAGCAAGTGTTAAGACATAATCCTCTGGCATTAACTCATCCCACGTAAATACCACGGCGTCATTCGCGTGCACAGGTAAATAGAGGAAAAGAGCGAAAAAGGCCGTTAATATCAGTTTAGGCATACGCCTCCGGTCAGCATAGATATCCAGTGCGCTTAAACGTCTGGATGAATTAGAGTCTGGGTGTTAAACCATCTGCCAGAGTATAGCGATATGCACGCCATGCGGGAATGAGTCCAGTGAAAAGTCCGGCAAGTTGTACCGCACCAATTAACGTCCACTGAGTTGCATTGGGCCAGCCAGGTGGGCTTAAAAAAAATCCCATACTCGAGCGCTAACCAGTCCTGAACACCGAGCGTGATCAAGGCGAGCAGCAATAAACCCAGCAAAATGCCTAAAAAGGTCAGTAAAACCGCTTCAAATACCAATAAAACCACAATACGGAAAGGACTGGCTCCTACCGCACGTAAGACCGCTAATTCTCGGCGTCGTTCATTTAAACTGGTCAGAAGCATGCCGAGCATCCCCGTAAAGCCAGCAAACACAACAAAACCCGAAATGATCATCAAGGTTCGTTCAGCTATCGACATCACTTGCCATAGCTCTTGCAGCGCAACACCTGGCAGAATCGCTTGTAAGGGCTCAGCGCGGAAATTGTTGATGGCGCGTTGAAGATGAAAGGTGCTGATACGTGACTCTAAGCCTAATAAAAACGCGGTGATTTGTGTGGGCGTTAAGTCCATTTCGCGCGCTTCATCGGCGCTCACATTCATGCCCGGTATTCGAGTACCCGCGCGCCAATCAATGTGGATCGCTTCCCATGCGGCTAAACTGATGAAAAGATTGCGATCAATGGCGGTGCCAGTGGGTCGTAAAATACCCGAAACCTGAAAAAGGCTTGTCATCATGATTGGCAAAGCTGCCTCGGCCCAGTCCATGAGCAATGACAACCTTGTCGCCGATCGTGTAATTCAATGCACGTGCTACTTCAGCGCCGATGACGACATCAAATAGATCGTCAAATTGCTGCCCTTGAGAAAAGCTTAAGGGTTGGTTTTTTACCAAAAACGATAATGCTCGAAATAGGCATCGGTGGTGCCTACAACTCTGAAGCCGCGATGCGAGTCACCCAATGTAATTGGAATGCTCCAAGCCACTTGGTCATGATTGGCAATTTGCTGATAACTACTCCAGCGAATGTTATTAGTGGGTTGCCCGATATTGAACACGGAATAGAGCAACAAAGGCAACGAACCGCTGCGTGCTCCAACGATCAGGTCTGTGCCTGAAACGGTATTGAAAAAGCCTTCTCTGGCATCATTGCGTAGTTTATCGACACCCGTCAGTAACAGCACACTGATCGCAATGGTTAACAGCGTCAGTGTAGCGGTGCCCCGACCGGTTCCACAAACTTTTGAAAGCCAGTGTTAGCATGGTGTCGCCTCCACGTGATTAATCTCAGACACGTGTTGATCTCAGATAGGTCGATCACGCGATCAAAATGCTGGCTGAGGCTGAGGTCGTGGCTCACAAAGAGCAGTGTCGTTTGATGCTTAGCGCACTGCTCAGACAGTAGGGATAAAAACTGATCTCGGCTGTCGGCATCCAGAGCAGAGGTAGGTTCATCTGCTAATAGAATCTCAGGCTGACCAATCAGCGCTCTGGCGGCTGCCACGCGTTGCTGTTGACCGATAGACAGCTCGGCTGTTTTGACGGGGCGGTCAATGTACTGGGCTAAACCTAAGGCTTCCAACAGCTGTTTTGCGGTCGTTTCTGGGTTGCCCGCTTTTTCACGACGACGATTCGAGAAGCGACAGGGTAAGGTCACGTTATCGACGAGGTTTAGGTAAGGTAATAAATTAAATTGTTGAAATAAAACGCCAATATGATCGGCTCGAAAGCGGTCACGGAAACGTTGAGAGCGTTTTTCCAAGGCTTGCTCTAGCAGTGTTATTTGGCCCTGCTGCGGTGACATTAAGCCACCGAGCAGGTTAAGTAAGGTGCTTTTACCGCTACCAGAGGCGCCTCGAAGAAACACTTGCTCACCCCTGGAAATATCCAGTTGCGGGATATTCAGTACAAGCTGTTGAGCTTTCCAGTCTTTCTTGTTCCAAGCAAATTTGAGTTGCTTGAGTTCAATGGCAGCGGTTTTGGTCATCAGTTAAATTGAATCATGTTTTGTGCTGGTGTTAGGGTTTGGCCTTTCTGGCCACTTGGTAGAATTAACTGTCCTTGAATTTCATGCAATGAAGGAAAGTTGTTGAACAGGTTGACAGGTACACTGCCCAATTGTTCCGGATGGGCACATTCATAGTGGTAATCCACTAATACATCACTGTGCGCATGATCGTGTTTATGGTCGTGGTCGTGGCTATGATCGTGTTTGTGATCATGGCTATGACTGTGATCGTGCTTGTGATCATGACTATGATCGTGGTCATGCTTGTGATCGTGCCCGCTGTGATGATCAGCCTTTAACAGTTCATGCTCTACATGGACATCCTGACGTTCGCACTGAGCCGCTTCGGGAAGCGTCCATAAAATGTCAGCTAGCTCCATTTTGCCGAGCATATCATAGACTTTGTTTTTATCTTCATCTGAGGTGGCAACATGTTCAAAGCCGACCAAGTCAGCGGCAGGCGCTTTGATACTGGCCAATAGCATATTGTCTTCCAGCACAACATCTAAATGCGCCATGCCGTGAACGTGTGCATCTAAAGAGTGATGTTCATGACTGTGATCATGGTTATGATCGTGATTGTGGTCATGAGAGTGTCCGTGATTATGAGAAGAGTGGGCAAAGGCAACACTGCTGGCAGCCAATAAGAGGGGAAGGGTTAGTTTAACCATGTTGTGTTTGCTCCTAATGTAAAACAAGAGATGTTAATTTTGTTATAACATAACAGATGTGTTTTGGATGTTAAAGTTCCCAGTAGGCGTCATGTCCATGATGAAATAACCAAAAAAGCTACCCGAAGGTAGCTTTTTGATCGTGTTGGGTCTAATGACGAAGCGACGCCTTATTGCCCTTGTTCAATCAACTCGCCACTCTCCTCGGTACCGTCACTGCCAAGTGTACCAAAGCTGATTCGGTGAAGCAGTGAACGTCGACCGGTGGTTGGTGCATTCTCAGCTTCGGCTTGGCGGATGCGGTCAGGATTTACTGGACGAGCCGGCGTTGCGGGTTCTATCTCACCTAACAAACCAAAAGTCGCCGTGTAGAGTAGGTCGAATCGCTGTGGTGAGAAAGGACGAATCACATAATCAGGGAAGTTAACACGTAAAACTTCCAATGCGTTTTCTGCCAAATCATGCATGCCTAACTTGGTGTAGGACTCCGCCATAATTGCCAATGCGTCGGGTACCGCTGGTGTTTCTTGGAAGTTTTCCACAACATAGCGACCACGGTTGGCAGCAGCCACCCAAGCTTCACGCTTCATGTAGAAGCTGGCGACATGAATTTCATAAGTCGCTAAGCGGTTTTTAAGATACTGCATACGACGCTGTGCATCGGGTGCAAACTCACTGTCAGGGTAGCGGCTTAACAAAATAGAGAAGCTTTCGAATGAATCGAGTGCAGCGCCAGGGTCGCGTTGTGTTTCATCCAAGGGTAAAAAGCGCGCGAGGAAGTTACGATCTTCTTCAAAAGAGGTCAGTCCTTTTAAGTAGTAGGCGTAATCAATGTTCTCATGGTTAGGGTGCAAACGAATAAAGCGATCCGCTGCTGCTCGTGCCGCCGCGGGTTCACGATTACGGTAGTAAGCGTAAATCAACTCTAGCTGCGCCTGCTGAGAATAGCGTCCAAAGGGGTAACGAGCCTCTAATAGTTGCAGACGCTCAATCGCTAACGACCAGTTTCCAGCATCGAGAGCGCTCATGGCGTCGTCGTAGAGAACCTGCTCGGGAATATCGGGAATAGATTTGTCCCCACCAAACCATGAACAGCCGGCCATGGTCATAATGAGAATCAGGGTGCCAATCACTTTGACAAGTTGCATATCGCTTTATCCTGAGATGTTGACTGAATAGGACCTTTCAGATCGGTTTCAGTTATACTGAGAGTACATTTATCGGGCCTATTAAAACACAACCCGATGCTAAGCTAAAACACTCCAGAGCAAAGATTGGTATCAGATGTCAGAACAGGTTGATTTACAAGCCACCGTACCCGCCGAAATGTTCGGTTTACGACTGGATCAAGCGGTATCGCAACTTTTTCCCGATTACTCGCGGTCACGACTGCAAGGTTGGATCAAAGAGGGAGATTTGCGTGTTAACGGTGAAACTCGACGTCCACGTGACAAATTAAATGGTGGCGAGCAGATTACTGTCTCTGCAGAGATTCAAGCCATTGAACGTCATGTCGGTCAGTCCATCCCCTTAGACATTGTTTACGAAGATGATGATATTTTGATTCTGAATAAACCCTCTGGTTTGGTGGTACATCCGGCGGCGGGTCATGCTGATGGTACGCTGCTCAATGCCCTGCTACACCACTGCCCAGCGATAGGTCATGTACCGAGAGCTGGTATCGTGCACCGTCTGGATAAAGAAACCACAGGATTGATGGTGGTAGCGAAAACCATTCAGGCACAAACGGATCTGGTCGCGCAGTTGCAGGATCGAAGTATGGGTCGTGAGTATGAGGCGATCGTACAAGGTGTGATGACTGGAGGTGGCTGTGTTGATGAGCCGATGGGTCGTCATTCTAAAAATCGTCAAAAGATGGCCGTTGTTGGGGTTGGCAAAGAAGCGATCACTCACTATCGAGTCTTAGAAAAGTTTCGTGCCCACACCCATATTCGCTTGAAATTAGAAACAGGACGTACGCATCAAATACGCGTCCACATGGCACACATTAACTACCCCTTGGTCGGTGACCCTTTGTACGGAGGTCGTTTCCGTTTGCCGAAAGGTTGCTCTGATGAGTTGCAAGATGCCCTTAAACATCTGCGTCGTCAGGCACTGCATGCTAAAAAAATTGGAACTCTGGCACCCGCAAACCGGTCAGCAGATGAGCTGGGAGGTTGATCTTCCAGAAGATTTCGAGTCCTTGCGTGTATTGCTAAAGCAGGATGCCCAACAACACGAACATGAGCTTTAACCCATGAAACTGATCAGAGCCAGCTGGCCTGTTAAGCCGAGCGTACATGCCCTAACCACGACCCGTTTAGATGGCGTAAGTCAAGCGCCTTTCTCTGGATTGAACTTTGCCTACCATGTTGGCGATGATCCAGAGCATGTCGAGCAGAACAGGGAAATCCTGCATAACGCCCTCGGCTTAAAAAAACCAGCCCAGTGGCTAGAGCAAGTGCATGGTTGTGCGGTTGTGAAAGCGGGTCCTGACGACCTTCCTGTTGCAGCTGATGCGTGCTGGACAGATGAGCCTGGGGTTGCCTGCGCTATCATGACTGCGGATTGCTTGCCGGTTCTGTTTAGTAACCGTTCAGGTACTCGAGTCGCCGCCGCTCACGCTGGTTGGCGAGGACTCGCTGGCGGTGTGTTGGAAAATACTCTCGCTGTCTTCGATGATCCAAAAGAGGTGCAAGTCTGGCTTGGCCCTGCGATAGGTCCTTTGGCTTTTGAAGTTGGCGACGATGTGTTTTTAGCCTTCTGTGAGGATCAGCCGCAAGCTTCTGATGCCTTTGTGCGCTCGCCTACTAACCCGGAAAAGTGGCTTGCTGATATCTATCAGTTAGCGCGTATTCGTCTGAATGCGGCCGGTATCACGGATATCTATGGTGGAGATTTCTGTACCTTTACGGATAGTGAGTACTTCTACTCTTATCGTCGTGATGGACAAACAGGCCGTATGGTCAGCCTGATCTGGATCGAAGAATAATTTTTGATTGTTTAAAAAATAACCACTTGAATTGAGGTGTTTCAAGCCCCATTTAATTCAGCAACAGTAATAGCGGCGATGACCTGCCGCAAGATGCAGAATTAAGGAGAGGGGCATGAGACCCGATAAATTTACCTCTAAATTACAAGACGCTCTGACCGATGCGCAGTCATTGGCAGTCGGCAAAGATCATAATTTTATAGAACCCATTCACTTACTCGCGGCTTTTATTGAGCAGCGTGATGGTTCAGTTCGTCCATTATTGGGTCAGGCAGGTGCTCAGTTACCGTTATTGACTCGCAAAATTGGAGAAGCGCTGGATCGTCTTCCTCAAGTCAATGATCCTGACGGTGAAATTCGCCTATCGCAAAACATGGCGCGACTCTTCAACCTCACCGATAAAATGGCACAGCAACGAGGCGATCAATATATCGCCAGTGAGTTGATGCTGTTGGCGATGGTGGAAGACAAAACCGATGCCGGTCGCGTGTTAAAAGAGGCCGGCGTGACTCGCGAGAAGCTCTTAGATGCGATCAACAATATGCGTGGGGGTGCGGCAGTCACTGACCCCAATGTCGAAGAATCTCGCCAAGCCTTAGATAAATATTGCGTTGACCTGACCGAGCGTGCCGAAAGTGGCAAACTTGACCCTGTTATCGGTCGTGATGAAGAGATTCGTCGCACCATTCAAGTGCTCCAGCGCCGAACCAAAAACAACCCTGTGCTGATCGGTGAGCCTGGTGTGGGTAAAACAGCGATCGTTGAAGGTCTGGCACAGCGCATCATCAATGGTGAGGTGCCTGAAGGCTTGAAGCACAAACGCGTGCTGGCCTTGGATATGGGTTCCTTAATTGCTGGCGCTAAATTCCGTGGCGAATTTGAAGAACGTTTAAAGGCCGTCTTGAATGAATTGTCAAAGCAGGAAGGCCAATCATTCTGTTTATCGACGAGCTACACACCATGGTCGGTGCCGGTAAAGGCGAAGGCGCAATGGATGCCGGTAACATGCTCAAGCCTGCGTTGGCGCGTGGCGAATTGCACTGTGTCGGTGCCACTACGCTGGATGAATATCGCCAATATGTCGAAAAAGATGCTGCACTGGAGCGCCGTTTCCAAAAAGTCATCGTTGATGAACCCAGCGAAGAAGACGCCATTGCGATTCTGCGTGGCTTAAAAGAGCGCTACGAAGTACACCATGGTGTCGATATTACCGACTCGGCCATCATTGCGGCGGCCAAGCTCAGTCAGCGTTATATCACCGACCGTCAATTACCCGATAAAGCGATCGACCTCGTGGATGAAGCCGCTTCTCGTATTCGTATGGAGATGGACTCCAAACCTGAAGAGATGGATCGCTTAGAGCGTCGTCTGATTCAGTTAAAAATGGAACGCGAAGCCCTGAAAAAAGAGAAGGATGATGCCACTCGCAAGCGCTTAGAAGAGCTTGAACAGACGATTGCCAAGCTGGAAAAAGAGTACTCTGACCTAGAAGAGATCTGGAAAGCGGAAAAAGCCACTCTACAGGGTTCTGCACAGGTGAAAGAACAACTCGACCAGGCCCGTGTTGAGATGGAACAAGCGCGCCGCGCCGGTGATCTGACCAAGATGGCAGAACTCCAGTATGGCCGCATTCCAGAGCTGGAAAAACAACTTCAAGCGGCTGACTCAGTTGAGCAAGGCGCTCATGAATCAAAACTGCTTCGCAATAAAGTCACCGAAGAAGAGGTGGCCGAAGTGGTAGCGCGTTGGACGGGTATTCCGGTCAGCAAAATGCTGGAAGGTGAGCGTGACAAACTGTTACGCATGGAAGAAGCCTTGCACGGTCGCGTGGTCGGTCAAGATGAAGCGGTGGTTGCTGTCTCCAATGCCGTTCGTCGCTCTCGCGCTGGTCTTTCTGACCCAGCACGCCCTAGCGGTAGCTTCCTATTCCTATTCCTAGGGCCAACCGGTGTCGGTAAAACCGAGCTGTGTAAAGCCTTGGCGAACTTCCTGTTCGACACTGAAGAGGCGATGGTGCGTATCGATATGTCCGAGTTTATGGAGAAACACTCCGTGGCTCGCTTAATTGGTGCCCCTCCGGGCTATGTGGGTTATGAAGAAGGCGGATACCTGACCGAAGCTGTGCGTCGTAAACCTTATTCGGTGCTTCTATTGGATGAAGTGGAAAAAGCACACCCTGATGTCTTTAACATCTTGCTACAAGTGCTGGAAGATGGTCGCTTAACCGATGGACAAGGTCGCACCGTCGACTTCCGCAACACCATCATCG
>JAJOJN010000103.1 GCA_021208565.1 Nitrincola sp. | reverse complement strand
TCCAGAAATTCACACCATCAACAGAAAAGCCGCACTATATAGCGATATATAGGTGCGGCTTTTCAACAAACCCACTAAATCTTAACGATTACTGGTGAGCGTTGATGTAGTCGATTGCTAGCTGAACAGTCGTGATTTTCTCAGCTTCTTCATCTGGAATTTCAGTTTCAAATTCTTCTTCTAGTGCCATCACCAGTTCCACGGTGTCGAGCGAGTCAGCACCTAGGTCTTCAACGAAAGAAGCACTGTTGACAACTTCCTCTTCTTTTACACCCAGTTGCTCAGCGATGATTTTCTTAACGCGCTCTTCAATATTACTCATATCTCTTCCTATATACTTATAGACACCATCACATCTCAAGATGCGAGACGCAATTTTATTAGAACCAATGACACACTAGCAAGCATGTCGACCGATTTAGTTATTGCTGACCGACAATTATCAACATATCGGCACAAAAAACAATTCTTTGTTGCGATTTTACCACTTAAGCCATGTACATGCCGCCATTGACATGAATGGTTTCACCTGTTATGTAACTTCCCCCTTCACTCGCCAAAAACCCTACGACAGCCGCAATTTCTTCTGGCTGCCCTAGGCGCGACATAGGGATTTGGTTTTGTAAAACATTTTTATGCTCTTCTGCAAGACCAGAAGTCATATCAGTTTCAATAAATCCAGGAGCGACACAATTCACTGTAATATTGCGACTGCCAATCTCACGCGCCAACGCCCGAGAGAAACCCTCAAGACCCGCTTTAGCAGCAGCATAGTTAGCCTGACCAGCATTACCCATAGAGCCAACTACAGAGCTTATGCTGATAATTCTTCCCCAGCGCGCCTTTGTCATGCCTCGCAAACAACCTTTGGCAAGCCTGAAATTGGCACTAAGATTCGTATTAATCACAGAATCCCATTCATCATCCTTCATGCGCATCATGATGTTATCACGGGTAATACCAGCGTTATTAACGAGGATATCTATCGCACCAAAACGCTCGACTATTGCCTTTAACACCTGATCAATAGACTCAGCATTAGATACATCTAAGACCATACCACAGCCATTATTTCCTGCTGCAAGCAAATACTGGCTAATCGCATCTGCACCTTTTTCACTTGTAGCGGTACCGACCACAACAACACCCTGCGATGATAAATTTTCAGCAATTGCCTTACCGATACCTCGGGTCGCGCCCGTAACAAGCGCAATTTTACCTTGAATACTCATAAGTCTCCCTGAATCCAATCAACATTAAACTAGGCTTAAGGCTTTCTCAAAGTTCGCAGGGTCTGTTAAAGAGACGACTTCAAGCGACTTATCGATCTTTTTATTTAAACCACACAAAACCTTTCCTGGGCCGCACTCTATAGTGAGTGCCACGCCTTTGGAGGCCATATAACTAACAGAATCTGTCCACAAAACCGGATTATACAATTGAGCCACCAGATTTTTTTGTAGCGACGGCAAATCCAAAGGCAGATTAGCGGTCACGTTTTGTACAACCGGAATTTCTGGCAATGACAACTCAACTTGAGATAAAGCTTTGGCCATTTCTTCAGCGATGGGTTCCATTAAAAGACAATGAGAAGGAACACTCACAGCTAAAGGTATCGCTCGCTTAGCGCCCGCCGCTTTGCAAGCCTCCATAGCACGCTCCACAGCAGCTTTTTCTCCAGCAATGACAACTTGGCCTGGGCAATTATAATTCACTGGAGCCACCACCTGGCCCTCAGCAACCGACTCACATGCAGTCGCCACAGCCGCATCATCTAAACCTAAAATCGCAGCCATTGCTCCTGAACCTGCTGGCACAGCCTTTTGCATCAACTCACCACGAAGCTGAACAAGCTTTACACCATTTTCAAGAGATAATGCACCTGCACAGACTAATGCTGAATACTCACCAAGACTGTGCCCTGCCATCATCACTGGCTTTACTCCACTTTGCTGCAACCACAAACGCCAGAGTGCAACACTCGCCGTTAAAAGTGCAGGCTGAGTCACTTCAGTTGAGTTTAGGCGATCTTCAGGCCCTTCTTGAACTAACTTCCAAAGATCATAACCCAGCGCAACAGATGCCTCGGCAAAAGTTTCTTCAATGATTGCGTGTGATGCTGCCAACTCAGACAACATACCTAGTTGTTGGGACCCTTGCCCCGGAAACACAAAAGCCAACGCTTGCGACATATCTTCCTCGTACAACAGTGGTGAGCAAAAACTCATACAGAAGTTCTAAAACCTGATAGTGTACAACATTGGACGCAGAGTTAAACGATTACTCGCTACGTTGACTGAGATGAAATGATAATTGTGAGGAAATTCGCTGAGGAATATCGAGCCTAGCATCCACAATGGCCTGATTCAAGGCCGCTTCAAAATGACGGCTACTAGCACTACCGTGACTCTTAACGACGACACCCTTGAGTCCAAGTAAACTTGCACCATTGCGCCGTCCAGGGTCGATTTGCTGCTGCAACTCTTGCAGCACTGGCTTGGCAAGCAAACCCAACAGGCGTCGATAAAGATTCTTGCTAAAGCTTTGCTTTAACTTACCACCAATTAATCGAGCCAAACCTTCATTGCTTTTAAGGGCAATATTACCTGTAAAGCCATCACAAACGATGACATCCGCCTGATCTTTAAACACTTCGCCACCCTCGATATAGCCGATATAATTGAGATTACCTACCGTCTGTATCAATTGAGCGGCTTTCTTTACCTGATAATTACCTTTGATCTCTTCAATACCAATATTGAGCAAAGCCACTCGAGGGGACTGAATACTATCTACCGCCGAAACCATAGCAGATCCCATTTGCGCAAATTGCAGTAACTGTTCGGCACTGCAGTGAATATTTGCCCCGAGATCAAGAAGGTAACAATGACCAGACTCGGTGGGTATCGCGCTAATGATGGCAGGTCGATCAATACCCGGCAAAGTACCTAGAAGCACACAGCCGAAAGCCATTAAAGCTCCCGTATTTCCGCCACTGACGCAAGCCAATGCTTTGCCTAGCTTAACTAACTCTAGTGCTTTGTACATCGAAGAATCCCGCCGATGACGCAAGGCAAATGAAGGCTTATCATCCATAGACACAACTGACTGCGTGGCATGGCACTCAAACCGCGAAAGCAGATTCGAGGGAATATCATCGAGATAAGGCTGCATATCAGCAAGGTTGCCGACAAGGTGAATATGTAACTGAGGGTTTTGCTGTACGAGATTTACACAAGCAGGAAGGGTGACACGGGGACCGAAGTCCCCGCCCATTACATCAACAGCGATGCTGAGTGTCTCAGCCAAGCTTACTCTGCGTCTTGCTTGTTGATCACCTGACGACCACGGTAAAAACCGTCTGCAGTCACGTGGTGACGACGGTGAGTTTCACCAGTCGTTGCATCAACCGCTAAAGTTGGGCCGCTCAGCGCATCGTGTGAACGACGCATATCGCGTCTTGAACGGGATTTTTTGTTCTGCTGTACTGCCATGGTATGTAGCTCCTGATTAACGCTAATCAGCCTTGTTTTTCAACGCGGCCAATACACTGAAAGGGTTAGGTTTTTCTTGCTGAAGATGAACGGATTCGGTTTCACCCCAAGATGTTTTGACTGAGCAGTCCTGGTGTTTCGGAACACTGGGCAAACTCAAGATCAACTCATCTTCAATAATAGGTAGTAACGCTACGTCCTCCTCTTCAACAAGAAGAGGGTCGAAATACCTAGGCAAGTTACGTGCTTGTTCATCATTGAGAACAACTGCAAGGTTAAGGCTTGCCTTAACATCTATCGCAACAGGCTCCAAACAGCGCTGACAGGTCATAAAGACTTGACCTACCGCACTACCTGAAACAGTGCGCAGATGTTGTTCATCTACTGCAAATTCCAAAGTTACATCTACTGCGCCTTGCTCACTGCACAAATAAGATGCAAGGCGAGGCATCGCTGATATCTCAGCGATTCCGGTAATCTTCGCTCCCCGCTCAGCAAGTTTGCGCGGGTCTGCTTTTTTCGGTAATGGACCATTCGACATAAGCGCGCAATTCTAGGGGCTCTAGCACAATCTGTCAAAGGTAATCAGGCGATTCCTTCAATAAAAATCAATATAGCAGTACTATAGCGCTAAAATTTCTTCATTAAGGCTATCGTTCATGCATAAAACCATTGTTCTGGCTTCCAGCTCACCCTACCGAAGAGACCTACTTGATAAATTGGGATTTGCCTACAAAAGTAAAAAGCCCGACGTTGATGAAACCCCCTTCCCAGATGAGTCTCCTTCCGAGCTGGTTGCTCGACTTGCTGAGGCCAAAGCGAGAGCAGTCATTCAGCACTTTCCTAACGCACTTATTATTGGTTCTGATCAGGTTGCCGTCCTCGATGATCAAATACTTGGGAAGCCTGGCACTAAAACACGCGCAACAGAACAGCTCAAAGCGGCATCAGGTCGTTGCGTGACTTTCTATACTGGTCTTACATTGTTAGACAGTGAAACAGGAATTGCCAATACAGAAGTGGTGCCATTTGATGTTCATTTTCGACATCTGTCAGAAAAAATGATTGATCGATATTTAGAAAAAGAACAACCGTTCAACTGTGCTGGAAGCTTTAAATCCGAAGGATTAGGGATAGCCTTATTTGAAAGACTCGATGGAGAAGACCCCAACACCTTGATTGGCCTACCCCTGATACGCTTAACGCGCATGCTCGAGCAAGCAGGTGTCGAGGTCTTATAGATAAAAGCCTCTTATCGCAGCTCTGGTGCCCAGTGCTGCGATAGCTGAGCGGTAATCTGCTTAGCGATATGAACACCAAGTCGATCAAATAAGCGATCAAAAGGTGAAGGTGTGTGCGTGTAGTCAACCATGCGCTCTATACCTACCAACTCACGAGCTACATAGCTAGAGCTACCTAAACCGTCAACCAAACCCAGTTCTAATGCCTGCTCACCACTCCAGATCAAGCCGGTAAATAGCTTGTCGGAATCGACAAGTCGATCACCTCTACCCTCTTGAACGACACGGATAAACTGCTGATGTGTCGTGTTGAGTACAGTTTTCCAGAACTCCGTTTCATCTTCCTTTTGAGGACTGAAGGGATCTAAGAAGGCTTTATTGTCTCCTGAAGTCATAATCCTTCGCTCGATTCCCATTCTCTCAATCAGATCGACGAAACCAAAACTCGAAGAGGTCACACCAATCGAACCAACCAAACTAGCCTTATCCGCATAAATCTGATCGGCAGCTACCGCGATATAGTAACCACCGGAAGCGCCAATATCAGTAATCACAGCATAGACTGTTTTTTCAGGATTCAATGACTTAAGGCGATTAATTTCATCATTAATGTAACCAGCCTGAACTGGACTACCACCCGGACTATTAATACGCAGAATCACCGCTTCCACTTGACGACTGGAGAAGGCTTTACGAAGTGCCGTAATGACATTATCTGCACTGGCATCCGCTCCATCTGCGATAACACCACGAATATCGATAATGGCCACATGGGGCTGACGATCAACAGACTCCTTCGCACCGGAGATATCACGTCCCA
This sequence comes from Nitrincola sp., assembly GCA_021208565.1. Lineage (GTDB taxonomy): Bacteria > Pseudomonadota > Gammaproteobacteria > Pseudomonadales > Balneatricaceae > Nitrincola. The sequence goes on along the minus strand of JAJOJN010000103.1, from coordinate 82 downwards.
TTAAAAAGATGCCAAGCAAAGCAAAAAAGATAAAATAAAGGTTAGAGATTTAAAAAAATATCCCCCCAACGACGTGAACGCC
>JAJOJN010000003.1 GCA_021208565.1 Nitrincola sp. | reverse complement strand
GTTTAGTCGACAAACATGGTGTACCGATGCGTACGGCTGATGAGCCCTGTGATCCCGATTTTATCGTGGTGGGATATGGGAAATGGGCGGTATAGAGCTGTCTTATGGTTCTGATTTAGATCTGGTGTTCATTCACGATGCCGACCCGGATTTAAATACCGAAGGTGAAAAACCAGTTCCCAATCCTGTATTTTTTTAACCGTTGGGTCAGAAAATGATCCATCTGCTCAATACCTTTACTCCCTCTGGGCAGCTCTATGAAATAGATATGCGACTGCGCTTCGGGTAATTCTGGCCTATTAGTATCTAGCTTAACAGCGTTTGAGAAATATCAACGTAATGAGGCCTGGACTTGGGAGCACCAGGCATTGGTGAGAGCCAGAGTGGTGGCCGGAAGTCCTGCGTTAACTCAGCGTTTTGAAAACACCAGAGCAGCTTTGTTGATGCAGAAGCGTGATACGGCAAGGCTATTGAATGAAGTGATTTCAATGCGCGAAAAGATGCGCACGCATCTGGCGAATTCAGCTGATGATGAGTTTGATCTAAAGCAGGATCGAGGCGGTATTGTTGATATCGAGTTTATGGTGCAGTTCCTCGTGCTTAATCACGCATGGCAGTACCCTGATTTAGTGACTTACACCGACAATATCCGTATTCTGGATGCCATCGAAGCACATCAATTGCTAACGCCGGAGGAAGCCGAAACACTTCGTGAAACCTACAGAGTATTACGCTCAGTGGGACATCGCCAAGCATTGCAAGAGCAATCCAATAGTGTAGTGGCGGATGCCGTTTTAACGCAGCATCGTGAAAAGGTGATGCAGATTTGGGATAAGGTGATGGTGTTATCCTGATCGAGGATTAGCCATCGTGTGGCGGTCATTCAAGGCATTTAAAGCATTCAATGCAGAGAAAAGCTTTCTCTGCATTGAATTGGGAAGGTTAAACGCGTGTCAGCCAGCCATGAGTGTCTTCAGCTTGACCCCATTGAATCGCATTCAGCGCTTGGCGCAGTTTACGAGTGGTTTCGCCAACACCGCCATGACCTACGGCAATCTCTTTTCCTTGATAAATGAGGGTGCCGACAGGTGCCAATACCGCCGCCGTGCCCGATAGTGCTGCTTCGCAACCTGGTTTGGACGCACGTTCAATGAGTTCATTGACAGTGATTTCTCTTTCCTGAACATTCATACCCATATCGCGAGCAAGGGTCAGGATAGAGTCACGCGTCACGCCGTGCAGGAAGCTTGAATCCAAAGCTTTGGTAATAATGTCGTTGCCATCAATGAGCAGAAAGTTCGCCGCGCCGGTTTCTTGCACGTCACCACCTGGGCAGAAAAGTACCTGATCCGCTTGAACCGTTTGACGCGCTTTCATGATCGGTTGCAACGCACTGGCATAGTTGCCACCACTTTTGATCATGCCCATGTGTGGCGCACAACGCATGCCTTGATCTTCGAGCAGTAAGCGAAGCGCTTTGTCACCACCGGCAAAATAATCGCCTACAGGGGATACGAGGACATAAAAGCAGGACTTGTCTGAAGGGACTGCTGCTTTACCGATAGCCGGTTCAGTACCAATATGAGTTGGACGAATGTAAAGTGATCCCGGAGGGGCGGGTACTTCATCTGCAAAACGTGCCACGGTGTATTTAATCATTTGAGCAACTACCTCAGCATCGAGGTGGGGTAAGCCAAGTAGATCAGAACTTTGGGACAGGCGTGCGATATTACGATCCATGCGGAAGATATTCACAGAACCATCTTCATGGCGAAATGCTTTTAAGCCTTCAAAGCAGGTGCTGGAATAATGCAATACATGCGCACCAGGGTGAAGTGTAAGGCTGTTGCTGCTGACCATCTCCGGCACACTCCAGTTTGACCCATCAAACCAGGTAATCGCCATTTCAGGCATGAAAACGGTACCGAATGCAGCAGCCATGAATATATCCTCAAGAAACGTGAACAGAAAAGTGTTGGCAATGCCAATCTAAGAACCTTCGATTGTAATCATACCGATGCCTAAAGGGAATTGCCTAAAGGGGACAAGCAGAAAATTTAAAGGTTACTGTGCTTTATGTCTTCGGCTGTTATGATAGCAACAAATAACGAATGGAAATGCGTGAGTTAGACGTGAGTTCAGTTTGGATTATCAGTGATGGAAAACAGGGGCATTACAATCAGTCACTCGGGTTAGCCTTGGCGTTACAGCGTCAACGCTCAGATTTGACGATTGAAACAGTGTCGGTGTTGACGAAATTGAGCGCGTCAAACTACTCCTTGGCGGTGCTTTGCCTCAGCAGCTTGCAGCATTATCTAAGCCGTCGCTGATTATTTCCGCAGGACATGCTACGCATCTCAGCTTATTGATCCTAGGCTGGCGCTTGAAAGCCAAAACATTACTCTTGATGAAGCCTAGTTTGCCTCTGACATGGTTTGATCTTTGCCTCATTCCTGCCCATGACCAACCTAAACTAGGTGAACATGTCGAAATAACACAAGGGGCACTCAATCCCATGCGGCCTGCAACTAAACAGGCTGGGACAGGTTTAGTGTTGATTGGTGGCCCCTCGAAGCATCATGGCTGGGATGAGTCTACGTTATTCAGACAGCTTGAACAGTTAACTGTCGATGAATCACGCCCTTGGATCATAACCTCATCGAGAAGAACGCCTGCCATGACCTTGGCCAAGTTGAGTCAGCTTCCTAATGTAACCTTCATTCCGCACACGGAAACCCCCCAAGGTTGGTTAGCCGAAAAGCTATCCACGACAGAGATAGCTTGGGTGACGGCGGATAGTGTTTCCATGATCTACGAGTCCTTAACAGCAGGTTGTCGTGTGGGTGTGTTGGAAGTGCCCGAGCTAAAAGAAAATAGACTGACGCGAGGGGTACAAGCCTTGGCACAAGAGGGTACAATTACCTTATTTTCCCAATGGACTCAAACGAAGGAGTTGAGCTCAACGGGTATCTTTAATGAAGCAGATCGTTGTGCTGACGTGATTTTGAAACGGGGATGGCTATGAGCCAATTAACACTTGATAAGATCCAGATAGGTATTATTGGATTAGGCTACGTTGGCCTTCCGCTTGCTGTTGAATTTGGCAAATACCGTTCGGTAGTAGGTTTTGATATCAATCAGGCTCGTATTGCTGAGCTTAAGGCAGGTGAGGACTCTACCTTAGAGGTCACCTCTGAAGAGTTGCTCAGTGCAACACATCTTAGCTTTAGTAGTGAGCTAGAAGCACTGCGCCCCTGTAATGTTTATATTGTTACGGTCCCCACACCGATCAATGGTCAAAAGCAGCCAGATTTGACACCACTGATTCGTGCCTCAGAAACGCTCGGCCAAGTCGTCAGCAAAGGGGATATCGTGATCTATGAATCGACAGTCTATCCCGGTGCAACTGAAGAGGATTGTATTCCCGTCATCGAAAGCATCTCTGGGCTAACCTACAATCAGGATTTCTTTGCCGGCTACAGTCCTGAGCGGATTAACCCTGGAGATAAGGTGCATCGTGTCACCACCATTAAAAAAGTCACCTCTGGTTCAACGCCAGAAATTGCCGATTTAGTGGATGCGCTCTACGGAGAAATCATTACGGCGGGCACGCATAAAGCCAGTAGCATCCGCGTAGCGGAAGCCGCCAAGGTTATCGAAAATACCCAGCGGGACTTGAATTATCGCCTTGGTGAACGAGCTGGCGATTATTTTCAATAAATTAGGTATAGATACTGAAGAGGTATTGGAAGCGGCTGGCACGAAATGGAACTTTATGCCGTTTCGTCCAGGTTTAGTGGGTGGTCACTGTATTGGAATCGATCCTTACTATCTCACCTACAAAGCGCAAACCGCTGGATACATTCCCGATGTTATTCTTTCTGGACGACGCATCAACAGTAATATGGGTGCCTATGTTGCGGATGAGCTGGTTAAAGGCATGTTAAGAAAGCGCATCCATGTCGCAGGAAGTCGAATTCTGATCATGGGATTCACCTTCAAAGAGAATTGTCCTGATCTTCGTAATACGCGTGTGACGGATATTCTGCACACCTTAAAAGGCTATGGCGCTGAGGTTGATATCTATGATCCTTGGGCCGCAGTTGAGGAGGCGCAGGCTGAGTATGGTATTACGCCTATTCAACTCCCTGAAGATGGACAGTATGACGCGATTTTATTAGCGGTGGGCCATCGTGAGTTTAAAGAACTGGGTGCCGCTAAGATTCATCAATGGGGTAAACCTGAACACCTACTCTATGACATCAAATATGTCTTACCCGCAGATCAGGTGGATATGCGCTTATGAAGTCACTCAAGGTCGTACAGCTACTCCCTGACCTAAACGGTGGAGGGGTTGAACGCGGTACACTTGAAGTGGCTAAAGGCTTAGTGGATGCCGGTCACAGCTCGTTAGTGATCTCGGCGGGTGGTCGCATGGTCAAGCAGCTAGAAGCGGAAGGTAGTCAACATATCGCTTGGGATCTTGGCAAAAAATCGTTACTGACCTTACGGCATGTGTGGGCGTTAAGGCGGTGGCTAGCCGCTGAAAAACCCGATATTTTGCATGTCCGATCTCGATGCCGCTTGGATCGCTTGGCTAGCTTGGCGAGGAATGCCAGAAAATAACCGGCCACGATTAATAACCACCGTGCATGGACTTTACTCGGTTTCACATTACAGCGAAATTATGTGTAAAGGTTGAGCGCGTTATCGCAGTATCCAATACGGTGTACGACTATAATTCGCGATAACTATCCTAAAATTAATATGAATAAGGTCACGTGATTCATCGAGGGATTGACCCAACTGAGTTTCCTCATGGATATCAGCCTTCCGATACTTGGATGACAGAATGGAAAAAGACCTACCCACAGCTAGAGGGTAAAAAAATCCTCACTTTACCCGGCAGATTGACTCGACTTAAAGGGCATCATGACTTTATCAATTTGATCAACTCACTTAAGGAACAAAACGTAGCCGTTCATGGTTTGATCGTGGGTGGCGAAGACCCTAAACGACAAGCCTATGCGCAGGAACTTTATGCTCGGGTTAATGCTCTGGGTTTAGAAAATGATATTACCTTTACCGGTAACCGAAGTGACATGCGAGAAATCTATGCCATCTCCGATGTGGTGCTGTCACTGTCTAAAAAGCCAGAGTCTTTCGGTAGAACAGTTCTAGAGGCCTTGAGTATTGGGACGCCTGTGGTGGGGTATGATCATGGAGGAGTGGGTGAGATTTTGGGTGAGTTATTTCCTGAAGGTAAAATTTCAACTGACACGCAAGGCTTAGATACAAAACTGATTGATTTACTCTCAGAAAACGTACGCCCTCAAAAAGTTGATCGATTTAGCTTGTCAATGATGCTTGATAAAACCTTTCAACTCTATCAAAAAGTGGTCTTATCCAGTGGCTAAAATTCTTCATGTACTGTGTTCTGATCGCAAAGGTGGCTTAGAGCAAGCCTATTTAAACCTAACTGACTGCTTGGTTGAGTTAGGTCATGAAGTGATCGCCCTAATTCCAAAACAAGCGCCCTATTTAGCCTCTCTAAATCCTGCTGCAACCTTTATTCATTTCGATCCAACCGGTTACTACGATATATTTTCAATGATTAACGCTCGCCGGTTAATCAAACAGCATCAGATAGACGTAGTCATTTCTCACAATGC
>JAJOJN010000072.1 GCA_021208565.1 Nitrincola sp. | reverse complement strand
TGAAGTGGCTCATCGTTGCTTGTCGTTAGATCATAAACCCGATGAGCTGGAAGAGGCTGTTGATAGAGCTTTAAAAGCGGAGCAGTTATTGGGTCAACAACAACTGCGTGATTATGTATCTTCATTAGGCCACTTGCCTTCGTTTCCATCAATACTACACGATCTTGATGATGCATTACGATCTGAAACCGCAGGCATAAAAGAAGTCTCTGAGATAGTGCAAAAAGACCCAGGTGTTGTGACCAAAATTCTGCAGTTGGTAAACTCTTCCTATTTTGGTTTATCTTCACACAACTTTTTTTACGGTTAAAGAAGCTGTAAACCTTTTGGGGCTCAGAACTATCCGTGATCTTGTGCTAACCGCTCATCTTTTTGAAGCGATGCCTCAGTCTCCTGAGTGGAGAGGCTTTTCTTTTGAGCAGTTACAACAGCGTTCAGTATATGTAAGTCAACTGGCTGCGGACATCTGCAAAAACGCGGGTCAGGACAAAAATATGCAAGCGCAGGCTAGACTCGCTGGTTTGTTGCTCGATGTGGGGATGATCGTCTTAGCCATGGGCGATCCTGAGAAGTATCATCAGGTGATGATTCGTGCACAAGAGCTTAACCAGCCCTTATATGTGGTTGAAAAAATGATGCTGGGTGCAACCCATGCACAGGCCGGCGCTTTTCTTCTCGATCGATGGAACTTGGCACCAGAAATGGTCCATGCTGTTTTATTTCATCACGTTCCCAATGCCTCGGGTGATACCTCTTTCTCTGCGTTGACAGCTGTTCATTTGGCTGACTCATTGTTACCACCCTTGTTCAATGCCATGGGGGTGAATATGGGAGGGCGTTTGTCTAGGGATTATCTCACCTCTCTGGGGATGATCAATGAGCTGCCAAATTGGGAGATGGCAGCGCATGATGTGGCTCGACTGATGCGCAACTGATACTATTCAGCCTTTGTTTTGTGAACTCCAACAGAGGCTGATATGTCCCTACCTCAGGTTGAACCTGATCGATACAATGAACTGCTGGCTGAAAAGCACCAGCAGGTCCTAGCACTTTTCTCGGATTTTGATCTTCCAGCGATTGATGTGTTTGAATCACCTAAAGAACACTATCGCATGCGCTGCGAGTTTCGTACTTGGCATGATGGTGATGATCTTAATTACGTTATGTTTGAGCCGGGCGATAATCGTAATCCGGTAAAAATTTCCTATTGTCCAATGGTATCATCCACCATCCATGAGATGATGTTTGACTTCTTAGCACAGATCGCGAAAGTGCATGAGTTGCGTTATCGTTTGTTTCAGGTTGATTTTTCTGAGCACACTATCTGGTGAGTTATTGGTTTCGTTGCTTTATCACCGCCAATAGGTGATGAGTGGATTGCCCAAGCGACTGCCTTAAAAGATCAGTTCAATATTGATTTAATCGGCAGGGCACGCAAGAAAAAAATTGTGTTGGGAAGGGATCATGTGATTGAAACCCTGCCTATAGGTGATCGTCAGTACCACTATATTCAAACTGAAAATAGTTTCACCCAGCCTAACGCACAAGTGTGTATCAAGATGATTGAGTGGGCGCTGGAGGTTACAGCAGATACCGGAAAACAGTCTGATTTGGTTGAATTTTACTGTGGTAATGGAAACTTTACCTTACCTTTGGCACAAAACTTCCGTCGAGTGGTGGCTACCGAAATCTCCAAAACTTCTGTACAGGCCGCTAGAGATAATATTCAAAATAATGGCATTGAAAATATTGATGTCCTCAGAATGCCCTCGGAAGACCTCGTGAAAGTGCTCAGAGGCGAGTTAGAAACGCGCAAAGTTGCCGGTTTAGAATTAGATTCTTGCAATTTTAGTACAGTACTCGTTGACCCACCCAGAGCGGGCTTAGATTCTGAAACGGTTAAGCAGGTGATCGAGTATGAGCGTATTTTGTACATTTCCTGTAATCCCGAAACGCTAAGAGACAATCTCATCACCATTTGTGAAACCCATCGTATCGAGCGGTTTGCACTTTTTGATCAGTTCCCATACACCCATCATATGGAGTGTGGTGTTTGGTTGGTTCGAAGATAATCGCTAGGATTGCATTCTGGCCAATAACCAAGTAAATTAGTAGGAAATAATGACCTGTCTTGGAGAAGTTAACCTATGTCAGTACAACAGATGGGAGCCCCATTAGGTTTAGAGGGCGTCAAACAAATTATTGCTGTTGCCTCTGGTAAAGGTGGGGTCGGTAAGTCGACAACGGCGGTAAATATCGCTTTAGCCCTTAAGGCTCAAGGTTATCGCACTGGGGTATTAGATGCTGATATCTATGGTCCTAGTCAAGGCATGATGTTAGGTATTCCTTCTGGAACCCGTCCAAAGGCCGATGTTGATAAACATTTTTTGCCCTTAGAGGCGCATGGTATCCAAGTGATGTCAATGAGCTTCATGGTCACAGATTCAACGCCGATGGTATGGCGTGGTCCGATGGCGGCGGGTGCATTACAACAGATTATGATGCAAACCCGTTGGGATAATCTTGATTACCTGGTGGTTGATATGCCGCCCGGAACGGGGGATATTCAGTTAACTTTGTCACAAAAAGTGCCGGTCACTGGTGCGGTTATTGTCACAACGCCTCAAGATATCGCCCTGTTGGATTGTAAAAAAGGCATTGAGATGTTCCGTAAAGTGGATATCCCCGTGCTGGGTGTAGTGGAAAACATGAGCTTGCACATCTGTAGCGCCTGTGGTCATGAAGAAGCGATCTTTGGTGAAGGGGGTGGTGAGCGTATTGCTGAAGATTATCAAACTGAATTATTGGGTCAGTTGCCGCTGCTGAAGTCGATTCGTGAGCAAACCGATACTGGTACACCGAGTGTTGCCGCTGACCCAGAAGGTCGAGTTGCTGAAATTTATCGTGAAATTGCACAAAAAATTGCAGATAAAACGCAAAAAATGGCCGCTGCTGGGAACTCTGGTCCCAAGATAGCTGTCTATAATGACTGATACGCAGGTAGTAAGAAGTTTGTTCCCATTGAGTTAAGTATCAGGTATTCACCGCTCCTTGAAAAAGGGGCGTTTTTTTTTGCTCAACAGGTTAAAATAGATCTTTTAATGGTTCTAAAAGAGTAGCGGACATCTATGGGTATCAAATCTGATCGCTGGATTCGAAAAATGGCACTTGAGCATAAGATGATTGACCCCTTCGAGCCTAATCAGGTTCGTCGTGAGCGAAATCAGCCTATTGTCTCTTATGGCACCTCAAGTTATGGCTACGATGTTCGTTGTGCGGATGAGTTTAAAATTTTCACCAATATCAATTCCAGCATTGTTGATCCGAAGCAGTTCGACGAAAAAAGCTTTGTAGATGTACAGTCGGATGTCTGCATCATTCCGCCTAACTCTTTTGCGTTGGCGAGAACAGTCGAGTATTTCCGTATTCCGAGAGATGTCTTAACCATCTGTTTGGGTAAGAGTACTTATGCGCGTTGTGGCATTATCGTGAATGTCACCCCGCTAGAGCCAGAGTGGGAAGGGCACGTCACCTTGGAATTTTCCAATACGACGCCATTACCCGCTCGTATCTATGCTAATGAGGGTGTTGCACAAATGCTATTCTTGGGAGCTGATGAAGTCTGCGAAACGTCATACAAAGACAGAGCAGGTAAATATCAGGGGCAAACCGGCGTAGTTGTGCCTAGAACTTAAGTGACCCCATGATAGACATTACCCGAGGATCTATGATCACAGATTTTGAACAAATACAGGCTTTTTGGAGCCAGATTGAGAAAACCCTTGATAAGTTACTTGAAAGTCAAAGTGACAGTTACTTTGATGATGAGAGATTGCTAGAAGAGTATCGTCAATCGTTACAGAAAATTGATCGAAATCTGACCTTTCATTTCGAGCGCGATGCTGATGAAGGTCCGGTAGAAATGGTCTTTGGTTGCGATGGCTATCCTGAATCCATTCATTCGGTCCTTAGTTTGGTGAGCATGGCCCCCGCCTTGTCCGGTATTCAGTTTAAAGCCTTTAATGAGCGCTGCAATCCTGTGCCTGCACGGGTCAATTTAGGTGATGAAGTTTGTCAAATCGATGAGTTTTGGTGTTCACTGCGATTAATTGAAGGCAAGTTACAACTCGCCATTTATCTTGATGATTTACCCGAAATTCTCGATATGGATCCTAGGGTTGAGGCGGTCATGATTTTTATGGATGCCTTAATTGGAGAGTTCGAGCTGATGACTCGAGTGTGGTCATTGGATTGGTATGAACTGCCAGAAGATCCGCTTGACTATGGGCTATTTCCTCTTGAAGACCTAAGAGACCGTTTCGATAAGATAAAAGAGCAAGTAAAACCGCTTGGAATTACCTTGCATTAAACTTTCTTAGCACGATGCCGATATCACTAGATTGACAATAAAGCAGGATGTAAACGCTTGTTTACCTCGCGTTTACTATAGTATTGTCTTAATCAAGACCTGAGAGTGTTGTACAGGATCTAATCTAGTTTACAAGGAGTACTCTGTGCTAGCTCTCTTTTCCGTCGTGCGATCGATTTTTCATATATTAAGAACAAGTATGATCTGGCTAATGCCAGTATTGATCGCAACGTCAATTGTACTCTTCACGCTCAACATTATCTTGTTTTTTAACCCTGAAATGGAAGGTGTGCAGAATCTTCTAACAAGGTTACATCAAAGTTTTTTTCTACTAATGCCCTATATGCTCTCAGTTGCTGTAGGCAGCATGTTAGCGTTACGAATGAGACTTCCCAGACCGACCTTGTCTCTACTTTCATTGGCAGGAGTGTTTGCAGTTCAGCGTTATGTTGAAATTTCTCATATTGAGAATGTAAATGGCGTTCAGTTTTTTGTCGGTTTAACCTTGCCGTTTGTATTAATACCTATTTGCGCTTTCTTCTTTCATAAACGATGGTTTGAGTTAGTTCGATTTAATCTCGCTGGATCGAATATCAAAGAAACAATCAATCTAATCATTCCAGGCGCAATTGCACTCATCAGCAGTGTTATCATTATTCTGTATTTATTATATTTTTAAGTTCACTGGGTACCTCAGTTATTACCGTTGATCCGGTTAATAACCCTTATGGTACCAGTATGATGGTTGCTTTCTTAAACTCTTTCTTTTGGTTTTTTGGTATTCATGGCTACTATGCTATTTTGCCAATTCTTGATCAACTGGCTCCTTTTGAGCAAACAACAGGCGTGATCAACACTTTTTTTCTGGGTAGTTTTGTTTTCATCGGTGGAGCAGGCGCTACCCTCTCATTGGTTCTAGCGATCTTAATCTTCTCTAAAGATAAATTTCATCGAAAAATTGCATGGCTATCTATTCCATTTGCAATCTTTGGTATCAATGAAATCATTCTGTTTTGTTTGCCTATTATTTTTAATACAAGAATGCTGTTACCTTTTGTGGCGGTACCCATTATTAACGCATTTATTTCGACAAGTGCTTTAATGAGTGGTTTTATAACACCAGCACCCAGTATTTCTTTGGTCAACACGCCATTGTTTTTGAACGCTTGGATGTCGGTTGGCGGTAGTTTTGATGGTATTGTTTTACAACTGGTTTGTCTGATAGTCGGTATGTTCGTTTATGCGCCGTTTGTTTATATGCTTGACAGAGCAAGGGCTATACGAAAGGTCGAGATTCCCCAGTTCAATGCCACTTTTACAGGCATACTTGAAGAGTATTCTTCTGATGTTGATGACCCGTTTCATTTGATATTGTTGCAGAATGAGAAAATTCGCACTCTGCAAGAGCAGTTTTCTGTTATTAGTAACCTCAGATTCGAACTCTATTATCAGCCTAAGGTAAATCCTAAAACAGGGGAGGTGGTTGGCTGTGAAGCATTGATCAGAGCTTTTGATGATAGTAATAAGTTGGTCCCGCCTCAGGAATTCTTAAATGCTTTTCATGAAGCGGGTATTATCCACATGCTTGATAGTTGGGTTGCTCGAGAGGCGATACGGCAATTAACCCTTTGGGAAGCAGAGGGGAGATCTCAGGTCAAAATTAGTATCAACATGTCATCTGCTACTATGACTCACGCTGTTGCGATTGACAAAATATTAGAGTCGATTGGTGAAAAAGGACATTTAATCTGTGTTGAAATGACTGAAGAAACATTGGCTAGTTTTGATGATAACCTTAAAACTGTCATTGAAAAGTTAAAGCGGGCTGGTGTTTCACTTGAGATAGATGACTTTGGTACTGGTTATTCCTCCATGTCTTATTTGGCAAAAACGGATTTTAGTGCGATCAAAATTGATCGTAGCTTTGTCACCGATATAGACGATCCCCGCAAGAGTCGATTACTGCACGCCATTATTCAATTTACAGAAAGACTAGATTTACCTGTGATTGTTGAGGGTGTTGAAACTCAAGAGCAGGTGAATGAACTGCTTCAATATGATCGGCTAAGTATACAGGGATGGTTTTATGCTAAAGCGATGCCGGCAGAAGAGTTTCAGGTTTTTGTTCAAGAAAGTAACGTGAATGCTAAACGCTTTGAGGGGTATGGCGTGTAATTAAACCCACTTGTTAGCAACAAGTGGGTTGGCCTGAATTTAATCCACTAGCCACTCATCTAGAGCAAACAAATCATCTGGACTGAGTGTGCCGATAGTTTGTTTGAACAAGAAGAGCGCATTGATATGATCGATGCGAGCATTTTTCATAAGCTGACGTGCTTCATAGAGATTCTGCTCTGCCTGTAATACATCGACCACATTTCGAGTCCCCACATTAAAGCCTTCCTCAGTCGCTCTTAACGCGGTTTCACGCGATAGGATGCTTTGTTGACGTGCTTTAACGCCTTGTGCACTGGTTTGTAGAGTTCTGACAAGCGAGCGAGTCCCTTCAATGACGGCACGACGTGTATCCTCACTTTGATGAACAGAGGCGATCTGCAAATGTTCCGCCTCACGTTGCTGAGACATTAAAGCCCCACCAGCAAACAAGGGAACACTCATGCTTAACTGTATTGTATTGTTATCCTGCCAACGGTCATTTAAAGCACCATGACTTCGACTGTTGTTGTGAGTCACACCAACACTGACTTCAGGTAGACGATTGCCGCGAATACTTTGAGCATTTCGACGAAGAATTTCGGTTTGGGTTTCAGCGAGTCTTAAGTTGAGGTTATCTTGTAAGGCTTTAGAAATCCAAGGCTGCGGATCTAAAGGCTCGACGGCCACAACGGGGTAATCGGGGCTGAGGTAAGCGAGGTCGTTAAAAGGCTGGCCCGCTAATCGCTCCAGCGCTTCATAGCGGTTATTCAAATTGCCCTCTGCATCTATGCGCTGAACAACTGCTAAATCGTAGGCGGCTTGTGCTTCCTGGACATCAGTTATGGCGATCAAGCCGACATCAAATTGAGCATTCACTTGATCTAAGCGACGCTGTAATGCACGCTCTTGAGCCTGAGCATTATCTAAAGCACTCATGGCCCTGAGCACTTCTAGATAAGCTTCGACACTGCGAATAATCACTTGCTGCTCAACTTGCTCAAAGGTTGTGGCGGCATTTTCTGCAATCAGTTCAGAGCGTTTAAAGTTGTAGTAACTGCCTGCATTGAATACGGGTTGTGATAAAGAAACAGAGTAGCCTGTTGAACCACGAGCCCCATTGGCAGCACGCTCTGAGTTATGTGAGGTATTTGCTCTGAATTCAGCTCTTGGTAACAAGCCAGCACGTCCTTGAATCGGTGCCTCCTGACCTGCCAAAAACTGAGCTTCAGCCTGTTTTAACTGAGGATCATTTTCGAGTGCCAGTTGATAAAGATCTGCCAGTGGTCCAGCAGAAACCATTCCCGAAACGGCTAGCGCAGAGCTAATGAGCGATGGGAGAAGAAGTCGTTTAAGCGTTTTCACTGCACAGTCCTTAGTTTTCATAATTCGGCTCAACTAATGTAAAGTTACGTTTACCAAAAATACTATAGATAGTTGGAATAACAAACAACGTTAATAATGTTCCAAGTAGCATACCACCCACGATTACCCAACCAATTTGATGGCGAGATTCAGCACCTGCACCGACAGCCATGGCCAGTGGCAGGGTGCCTAGCACGGTCGCACCTGTGGTCATTAAAATAGGGCGTAAACGCATGGATGCGGCTTCGATAATCGCTTCACGCAAGGCCATGCCTTTATCTTGCAACTGATTAGCAAACTCAACAATTAGGATACCATGCTTAGTCACTAAGCCAACCAATGTGATCAAGCCTATCTGACTGTAGATGTTGATACTACCCCCCGAGAAGTAGAGGGCAATCAATCCACCCGCTAATGCAGGAGGGACGGCTAGCATAATGATTAATGGATTCTTAAAGCTTTCAAACTGTGCAGCTAGTACCAAAAAGATAAAGATCAGTGACAACACAAAGGTGATCTGCATGGTGTTGGCGGATTCTTTAAACTCTCTGGATTGACCGGCAAAGTCAAACAAGGCTTCAGGATCAATTTCAGCTAAGGCTTCTTCTAAAAAGTCGAGCGCATCACCAAGGCTATAACCAGGTGTGAGCATGGATTGAATTTTAACCGCTTTGAGTTTGTTAAAGTGATTTAATTCACGCGGTGCTACCGTTTCTTCAACGGTAATCAAGTTGCTCAGTTGAATCATTTCACCTGAAGCTGAACGAACATTGATGCGAGAAAGATCATCACGTGTACGACGAAACTCATCTTCGATCTGTAGAATGACATCATACTGTTCGCCACCTTTTTTTGAACGTGTCAGTGAACGACCTGACATGTAGGTCTCTAAACTGCGACCTACTTCTGCGACACTTAAACCGCTTCAGCCACTTTTTCCCGATTCAGTGTTAATCTTATTTCGGGTTTGTTCAGCTTAAGATCCGTATCCACCTGTTGAAAGTTGGGATTTTCGGCAATCCTTGCCAGCATTTGATCGGTGATCTCTTTTAGATCTTGGTAATCCCCAGTGGTTTGAATAATAAATTCGACCGGACGAGAGATAAAACTTTGTCCCAAGGAGGGAAGGTTGATAGCAAATGACATATTACCAGGCACGCCACCGAAAATTTTTCCGGTTAGCTCTGCCGCTATCTCTTGTTGAGAGCGACTACGATTTTCCCAATCCTCTAAGCGAACAAAGGTTAGCGAGTTGGTTTCACTTGGGAAGCCTGTAATGCCGAAGTGTTGGACACGCTCCGGAACACCCGTAATGATCCCTTCGACCTGTTTAGCGTAACGATTCACATATTCGACTGACGATCCATCTGGATTGACGGAGAAGGTCATAATGGTGCCACGATCCTCAATGGGAGCTAGCTCTTGTGGCAATTGCTGATAGAAATAGACCGCACCGGCTAGGCTGACAAACATCAAGGACAGTGCAAAGATACGTGCGTTGAGCGTTTTTTCAAGCAACCAGTGATATCCCTTGCTTAAACCCACTAGCCAACCTTCAATCAAGTTGAAGATGGCACTGTGTTTTTTCTCGTGATGTAACAAACGAGAGCAGAGCATGGGGGATAAGGTCAGTGCAATAAAGGTTGATACGACAACAGCACCGGCTAAGGTTAAGGCAAACTCTGTAAAGAGGCGTCCCGTTTGACCACTGGCAAAACTAACCGGAACAAAGACGGCTACTAGGGTGGCAGTGGTGGCAATAATCGCAAACCCTATTTCTTTGCTACCTTTGAAGGCGGCTTGAATGGGGTGCATGCCTTCTTCAACATGGCGGAAGATATTTTCTAGCATCACGATGGCGTCATCCACCACTAAACCTATCGCAAGTACTAGTGCTAGAAGCGTGAGTGTATTGATGGAGAAATCCATCAAATACATCATGCCAAAGGCTCCAATGAGTGACAGTGGAATGGTGACGACTGGAATCAGTGTCGCTCTCGGGTTTCGCAAGAAAAAGAAGATAACGAGTACTACCAGAACACCGGCAATCATAAGGGTCTGATAGACCGACTCAATTGAGCGCTCGATGAAAATAGATGAATCGTAAGCCACTTCCAGTTTCATTCCTTCCGGAAGGTTAGCTTCGATATTGGCGACCATGGCTCTGACACCGTCGGAAACATCTAGTGGGTTTGCCGTCGATTGTCGAACAATTCCTAAACCGATGGCGTTAACGCCGTTAAATCGAGCGTAATTTCGAGAAGCCTCAGGGGCTATTTCGACTCGAGCCACATCAGAAATACGTACCAGGTAATCACCATCTTGACGGATGATGACTTGTTCAAACTCTTCGGTTTCATTTAAATCTGTCTGAGCCAGAATGGTGAATTCACGATCAATACTTTCGATACGACCGGCGGGTAGTTCAATATTCTGAGCTAAAAGGGCGGCTTCGATATCTTGGGGCACGACTTGATAGGCAGCCATACGTTCAGGGTCAAGCCAGATACGCATGGCAAAACGGCGTTCACCCCCTAACTGTACATTGGCAACACCGGTAACCGTTTGTAACGGATCGCGCACTCGGCGTTGAGCGAAGTCGGTCACTTCCATCGGATTGTGAACATCAGAGGAGAGCGCCAGCCACATAATCGGTTGAGCATCAGCTTCTGACTTGGCAACGATGGGTTCATCGATATCATCCGGCAACATGCCACGCACGCGACTAACACGATCACGTACATCGTTGGCGGCGGCATCTGGGTCACGATCGACTCTAAAAGTCACGCTGATCTGACTGCGTTCAGAGCGACTGATTGAGCTCATAAAGTCGATACCCTCGATTCCTGAGAGGGAGTCTTCGATAATTTTGGTGACTTGAGATTCTATTATGGTGGCACTTGCCCCTGAGTAACGGGTATCTACCGTCACTACTGGCGTGTCAATTTTTGGGTATTCGCGCACCGTTAAACGATCATAAGAGATCAGACCCACCAAGAGGATCAATAAGCTGATGACGGTGGCTAAAACGGGGCGTTTTATACTGATGTCAGACAGTATCATGCATCGGATCCTTGCGTGTCATTCTGAGGAAAGAGTGGTGTGATCGGCATACCCGGGCGGAGTTTGATATGGCCGGCGGTGACAATAATATCGCCTACTTCAAGACCGCTAAGGATCTGAACCACGCCGACGCGACGACTGCCCAGTGTCACAGGTACTAGACCGACTTGATTTTCCTCGTTTACTTTCATGATGAAAAATTCATTATTTTGAGGAATGATGGCTGCTTCAGGCACCATCATCGCTTGGTTATCTTGTCCCGTGATAATCGTGATACGTGCAAATAATCCAGGGCGTAACTTTCCTTCGGGATTGGGTATGCGAGCACGTAAACTTAAGTTATGACTTCCTGCGCGTGAGGATGGAGAGATCGCATAAATCTCACCTGTAAAGGTTTCACCAGGAAGTGCATCAATGGTGACTTCAATGGTTTGGCCCACCTGAATTTGTGTGATGTTGCGTTCAGGAAGAGTGAAGTCGATTTTCATCTCATGAGTGTCGACGATTTCAACCAAGTCTTGACCCGCAGAGACAAAATCGCCGGCGTGACATAACGTAACCCTACCTCTCCTGAAAAAGGAGCAAGCAGCGTTGTTTTCGCCAGTTGTGCTTTGGCAAGTTGAACCTGCGCTTCGCTGACTCTGAGTTGTGCAAGTCGAGTGTCCCGATCTGTTTGTGAACCTACACGACGCTCGAGCAGGTCAGCAGCACGTTGGTATTCAGTGCGACTGAGATTGGCTTGTGCTTGTGCTTGTGCCAATTCCGCTTCAAAGGTGGTGTTATCTAACTCAATCAAGAGTTGGTTTTGCTCAATAGTTTCCCCCTCTCTAAAGAGGATTGAGGATACTCTGCCATTGATTTCTGGTCGAAGAATCACCGCTTCATTGGCACGAAGTGTACCTACGGTAGTAATAATGTGATTGAGTGGAGAGGTTTCCACTTTAAAGACTTCGGCTGGCAAGCCTTGACCCTGTTGCGCAACACTTTGAGAAGGAAGCGTTAGTGATAAGCTCAAACCAACACCGACTAAAAGTGCTTTAGATAACCCGCTACCGGTTGTCTTGATGTTAGGGTGTTTCATAAGTGTTAATCCTTAGTGATAACGGAATCAAATTCGTGTGAGGAAGTAGGGGGTAAGATATGTTCCCAAAGTAACGCTAAACTCTGGCGAAGTGGACGTCTTGAATCTTCCACTTTCATGCGTAACAGAGCACCTTGCCAGCAGTCCCAGACCATTTGCGCTAATAAAGCTGCAGGCAGGTCAGTACGTACGCTGCCTTCACCTTGGCAGATCAAAAAATCATCCGCCATTAAGCCAACAACTTTTTCAGTCGCACGTTTAATCGCTTGTCTTAACTCTGGAGATGCATTGCCTATCTCTCCAGATAGATTGGCAATCAGGCAGCCGACATTCTCGTTGCAGCTATCCAGTTCTTCAATCATCTGCTCGATAGATTTGCGTAACTTTACAAAATGGTTGCCCTCGAATTGAGCAAACTCCTGATTCCAACGATCAATTTCGAGTGCTTGATAAAATTCAATCACGGCAACAGCATAGGCTTCTTTGCTTTCAAAGAAGTTGTAGAAAGAGCCCTTCGATACTTGGCAAGCTTCAAGAATGGTGGTCAATCCTGTGCCGTGGTATCCATGCTGATGAAAGAGTTCAATCCCTTTCTCTAATAGCTTCTCGCGACTGTGCGTTAAGGGTCTACCTTTTGTCATATTTTTAAACCAAACGTTCTATAAAGAGGCGTTATGATATATTTACAGACCGGTCAGTACAATATTGGCGCGATAAAAAATATGACAGAAAAGGGTTATTTGGCTTCTTTATGCGCTTTTAAGGCGTTCATCAATGGTGAGCATTTAGGGCTTCACCGCTGCCTTTCGTCTCAGAAAGAAGGGCGGTCGCTAGATTGACTGCAAAGTCGGGTGTTTTTTGTTGTAGCTGTTCGACAATTCGAGCAATACGTTTTGCGACAGGAGGTGGGCCTTGTGTGATGGGCATTAACAGCAGGAATTCATCACCGGCATAACGAAAAACCTGATCGCGTCGACGGCACATATTCAGTAGTTCGTCAGCAAATTGATGAATCAGTTGATCGCCCGCCATTTGCCCATACTGATCATTGATATGACTCAAGCCGTGGATATCAACCAGCGCCACTAAAAAATCCTTACCGCTTTCTTGATGCAGTTGAGCAGCATGTTTTAAAGCGAGGTCGAAGGTTTTAGGGCCAGGTAACCCGGTGAGTTGATCCAGTGGCTCATTTGAGGGTTCGTAATCTTTTTTTTGCAGATGACTGATGAGTGAGCAACCATGCGCTAAGGGTGTCTGCCGCCAGACTTAGAAGCCATTCGGTTAGGTTGGTATCGACATGCTCCGGTGGGCTCCAAACACAAAGATGACCAACGCCTTCTTGCTCTGGCAGATCAATGCGCTGTCCGATCCATAGTGCAGAGGGTGATACTGCTAACCATTCATCTAAAGGATACTCTCTACCGATACAGCTATGCTGATAAACAGGATTTTCGCCTTCGTAAAAGATTTGCGCTGCATTACCAGTGAGTGACAATGTAGAGGGAGGTTGCATTTTACCTGCTTTCCAGTAGCCAAGTGCTTCCAGCGAGCGCTTTTTGCTGCGTTTGGCAACTAGGCAGTGCTCCCAACCCAGTAAGGGACCAAGTACGCGCGCTGTGTTTTGGAAAGGATCACCGCCTTGGTGTAGTTCAGGTAAAAGCTTTAAGAGAAGCGTTCTTTGTAAGTGATTGCGATCAACCAGATAACCAATAATGCTGGTGTGCTTGCCTTGTGTTAGGCGCTGGAAGCGATAGCCTTCAAGTTCCAGCCACTCCTGATCATCTTTGATGGACCAGCTGAGTACGGAGTGTCTGAGTGATTCTGGCAATTGACGAAAACGAGCATTAGACCATTCGTGTACCTGATTTTTGATCAGTAGCATGGGGGCTTCGGCGGTATCGAACAGAGCAGGAATAATTTTTGTTTTCATCGTTAAATCCCGAAAGCAAGTCAAGTCCAGAAAGCAAAAGGGCGCTTAAAGCGCCCTTGAGGTTTAGCTGAGTGCTTTTTTGATGCGACTGATCGCATCCTCAAGAACGTCCATGCTTGTTGCAAGGATAGGCGAAGATTTCCTGGAGTGCCAAATGCAGAGCCGGGAACTAAGGCTACGCCCGCTTCAAGCAGGAGGTATTCAGCGAGCGCGATATCGTCTGCAAACTCTGGACGGCTATCAATCACTTTCTGAAAGCTTGGGAATGCATAGAAGGTACCGTCTGCTGGAATGCATTCAACACCCTCGATTTCATTTAGTGCATTGACGACAAAGTCATGGCGTGCTTTGAAAGCTTTAACCATTTCAGCAACACAACCTTGATCACCATTAAGCGCCACTTCGGCAGCAACCTGAGCAATCGAGTTAGGGTTGGATGTACTTTGTGATTGTACTTTCTTCATAGCGCCGATCAGCTTAGCAGGGCCTGCAGCATAACCGATACGCCATCCGGTCATGGAGTAAGCTTTGGAAACACCATTGAGCACCACTGTCTGATTATAAAGTTCAGGGCAGGCGTTGAGGATGTTCACGAAAGGCTGATCACCAAACAGGATGTGCTCATACATATCGTCAGTGGCGACGATGATGTCGGGGTACTGTTTCAACACTTCACCCAGTGCTTTTAACTCATCCAGTGTATAAGCAACACCAGACGGGTTAGATGGGCTGTTGATTACCACTAACTTGGTGCGCTCGTTAATGGCAGCTTCTAATTGATCTGGTGTGATTTTGAAGCGGTTTTCTTGAGTGGTTTCAAGAATCACTGGTTGTGCATCCGCCACCAGTACCATGTCTGGATAAGAAACCCAGTAGGGTGCTGGAATGATGACTTCATCACCTTCATTTAACAGGGCAAGTGCCATGTTGAAAAAGCTTTGTTTCCCGCCGCTAGAAACCAAAATTTGATTGGGTTCGTAATCTAAGCCGTTATCGCGCTTAAATTTCGCTATAATGGCTTTCTTTAGGCTAGGTGTGCCATCCACAGCGGTGTATTTGGTAAAGCCGTTGTTGATCGCTTCAATAGCCGCAGCTTTGATGTGATCTGGCGTATCAAAATCCGGTTCACCAGCGCCTAAACCAATAATATTTTTACCCGCAGCACGGAGTTCAGCTGCGCGATTGGTTACGGCAAGGGTAGGTGATGGTTTGATGCTATTAACGCGGTCGGAAAGCTGTAAGTCCAAGCGATTAACCCTCATGGTTGTCTGGTGAAAAGTCTGGTGAAAAAATACTGCAATAGCATACAGTATTGCTAAAGCTCTCTAAATCCCCGTAAGGTCGAAAATGATGAAAAAAGCAGGAGTTTTGTGTGAAGCAGCGGTTTAAGGTGCACTCTAATTTTCAACCGGCGGGTGATCAGCCAGAGGCGATACGACAACTGGTCGATGGCATCGATTCTGGATTGGCAGCACAAACACTATTAGGCGTGACTGGATCGGGAAAAACCTTCACGATTGCCAACGTCATTGCACAAGTCCAGCGTCCCACCATCATCATGGCGCACAATAAGACCTTGGCTGCACAGCTCTATGGCGAGTTCAAAGAGTTTTTCCCCGACAACTCGGTTGAGTACTTCGTCTCTTACTACGATTACTATCAACCGGAAGCCTACGTTCCTTCATCCGATACCTTTATCGAAAAAGATGCATCCATTAATGATCATATCGAACAGATGCGTTTGTCAGCGACTAAGGCGCTGTTAGAGCGGGATGATGCGATCATTGTTGCGACGGTTTCCGCCATTTATGGCTTAGGTGATCCAGAGTCCTATCTGTCCATGATGTTGCATCTGGATCGTGGCGATCAAATAGATCAACGTACCTTATTGCGCCGCTTAGCGGAGCTGCAATACACACGCAATGATATCGAATTACACCGAGGTAACTATCGAGTTCGCGGTGATGTAATCGATGTGTTTCCGGCAGAATCCGAAAAAGAAGCGATTCGAATCGAGTTGTTTGACGAAGAGGTCGAGCAGATCAGTTATTTTGATCCCCTAACGGGCGAAATCTTAAGGCGAGTACCGCGAGCGACTATTTACCCTAAAACGCACTATGTCACACCGCGTGATACGCTGGTCGAAGCGACTCAAAAAATTAAAGAGGAGTTAATCGAGCGGTTGGCGCAACTCAAAGAGAACAACAAACTGGTTGAGGCGCAACGCTTAGAGCAACGAACACTCTACGATATCGAAATGATTCTAGAGTTAGGCTACTGTTCAGGGATAGAAAACTATTCTCGCTATTTATCCGGTCGAGATACCGGCATGGCACCGCCCACGCTGTTTGATTACTTACCTGACAACGCCCTGTTAGTGATTGACGAATCGCATGTCACGGTGCCACAAATTGGTGCCATGTATCGTGGGGATCGATCACGTAAAGAAACTCTAGTGGAGTATGGGTTTCGTCTGCCTTCCGCACTAGATAACCGCCCCATGAAATTTGAAGAGTGGGAGCAAGCAGCACCGCAAATGATTTTTGTGTCGGCCACACCAAGCAAATATGAAGCAGAGCACGCTCAGCAGATTGTGGAGCAGGTGGTTAGACCGACTGGCTTAGTTGATCCGGTCATTGAAGTTCGCCCGGCTGCGACTCAGGTAGATGACCTATTAGCAGAGATTAATCTGGTCGCCTCCAGAAAAGAGCGTGTCGTGGTTACGGTGCTGACAAAACGTATGGCAGAAGACTTGACCGAATACTTGGCAGAACACGGCGTGAGAGTGCGTTACTTGCATTCCGATATCGATACGGTTGAACGTGTTGAAATTATTCGTGACCTGAGAATTGGTGCATTTGATGTCTTAGTTGGCATTAACTTATTGCGTGAAGGTATTGATATGCCCGAAGTTTCCTTGGTAGCAATTTTTGGATGCTGACAAGAGGGTTTTTTTGCGTTCTGAAACTTCTATGATTCAAACCATTGGTCGCGCTGCACGAAATGTCAGTGGTCGTGCCATCCTTTACGCGGATAGAATCACAGGCTCTATGCAACGTGCGATGGATGAAACGGAACGACGCCGTAATAAACAAATTGCCCACAATGAAGCTCATGGCATCACGCCAAAAGGGATTTTTAAATCGGTCGCTGATATTATGGAGGGCGCACAGGCACCTGGGTCGAGAAAATCTTCTCGCATGGGGCGTAAAGTGGCTGAAACACAAGCAGATTATTATGTCGACGAGACGCTCTTGACGCCCAAAGAGCTGGCGAAAGCCCTCTCACGTTTAGAGGATCAAATGTACGAGGCCGCACGTAATTTGGAGTTTGAGAAAGCCGCCAATTATCGTGATGAGTTAGAACGGCTAAAGCATAGTGCGACGGCAGTATAGCCTTTTGTTATGAGTTTTGGATTTTAAGGAAGTCACGGTGTCTTTTAGATTTCGTCATTCATTGAGTGTCTCCGAAGGGGTGCGCTTAGTTAAAGGTCAGCGGGTAATCAATCTGTCTGATTTGACGCGTGCCAAGGCGTGGTCAGCTAACGATCAAGAGTTTGGAGCGCCACTAACACTTCCCTCTGCGGGCTTGCATTATTCAACACGTTTTGACAATTCAAGAGCGCATCAGCACCGTGCTTTTCAGCTACGTGAGTGGCAAAAATGGAAAAATAAAGCCTTTGACCTGTCCATTGATTTAGACAGTAAAAGCTCAGTCGTGGTAGGGAGTCTGAAACCCTTAATAGACGAAAAGGGCAACTGTCGGTTAAGACCAACACAGGCGATCTGCTCAATGTGGCCGAAATAGAAAAGTTGAATCAAGAGTTGCCTCAACTCATCCGCTGTTGGGTAGAAGAACTGGCATTAAACATCAATGGGCCCTTGTCTGACTATATTTCGGTACCCATAGAGGCGCCGCTTATTAAGGATGATTTACCGGCTTATGTACCTGTAGAGTTTTCCGAAGAACAACCTCAAAGGCCTGAGCTGGCATCCTTGCCACCAGAACCTCCTTACCCCCAGCCTCCAGCTATTCGTTTATGGCACAAGCTTATCCCTGGCCGTCAACAGCAGATGGCAAGAGAGCATCAAGCGGCGCTACATGAGTGGCAAACCGCCAAGCTACGCTGGAAGGCCGAAACTCACCAGGTTAAAGCAACAGCAGATAGAGCAAGACAGCGCTATAAGGCTTACTCCTCAGTGTGGAAAGCCAGAAAATTAGCCCATGACGCTGAGCAGCAAGTCTATGCTGAGCAGTTTGCGACGCTCCTTCTTAATGATGAGTCTTTAATGACGGAAATCTTAATTGCTGAGCTTAACCAGTTGGATTGGCCGAGAAAAACCTCTTTAAACTTTCAACTGGATCTTAATCAACACATTCTTTGGTTGGATGTCGAGTTACCAACACTAGAGTTAGTCTCTGATCAGGTGGCTGAAATTGTCAATGGACATCCAGCGTTGAAGGTTCGCACTAAGTCTGAGCAGCAGAGATTGGATGAATACGCCGAATATGTTTACGCCACTGTATTGAGGCTTGTCGGTGTTGCTTTGGGTTCCTTACCGGTGATGGAAACGGTCGTTATCTCTGGTTATACCCAGCGACAAGATACTGATACCGGTTTTGAGGTCGATGAGTTTTTGATTTCTGTGAAAGCAGATCGTCAAACTTATTTGCAGCTCACTTTTGATGAAGCGAATAGCGACTCTTTAAAACTCCTGCTGGATAAGTTGAATCTAAAAGTATCTATCCAGCAAGAGGGTTTTCAGAGTATTCAACCTTTTGATCCTAATGATTAATCAATTCTGGGCAGTTTTCTTTTTCATAAATAAGGGAAGGTAGCAGGCTACTTGGATCAGGATGAGTCCCAGGAAAGCGAGTTTTAGAGAAGTGGTTGTATTAAAACTCTTAGCTGCTAAAAGGTCTAAGGCAATGCCCATTCCCCATTGCACAACAAAGGCTCCGGCGAATGCCATCAAGTTGATTGCAGTACTGACACGTCCAAAGGCTGCTTTGGGAAATTGTGAAGCCGTTGCCACATAGGTTTGTGCATTGACAGAAGAGACAACTCCAAGAAGATACCAAAGTGCAAGGGCTGGGCCGGTTTGTGTCAAGATCAAGACTTGAATCGTAAGCATCAGACCATAACCTATTTGAATTAATCCTAGTGGCGTGACCCCTTTTTGATACAAACGAGTACCAAAAAAACCGATGGATAACTGACCGGTCAGCATGCCTAAATTGAGGGTCAGCAAGAACTTAGCGGCTTGCGTCAGACTGAGTTCATTGACATTCATCAGCCAAGGAATGGCCCATAAACTTTGTAATGCCATAAATCCACCCGTAAAGAAGGTGGCAGAGCCAGCAAATCGAAGAAAATTGGGTGAGATGAAAATTTTGCCAACCGAAATCAGCGTGGTTTTTAAGCTTTCTGGTTCGTTGTTGGCAGCATCACCCGGCAGGCTAATAAATACCAGTATTGAAAGGGCTAAGGATAGTCCTGCAATACACCAAAATACGCCTCGCCAACCTAAAAAGGGGAGCACAGCTTCCATCGGTGTACTTGCGGTGAGTGCACCCAGCGCACCCGCCGCCATGATAAATCCAGTCATGGAACTTTGCTTCTCGGGTGGATACCAGAGCGCAAACCCTTTTAAGCCTGCCATCAAGCACGCTGAAACGCCAAGGCCGATCAGTCCTCTGGCGAGCGTTAGCTGACCTCTTGTTTCTCCCAAAGCAAATGCGGCGGAACCCAATGCCGCCAGTAAAAGCAGAGCGCCGAGTACGCGCTTGGGGCCGAAACGGTCCAGCGCTATGCCTAATGGAATTTGTGCTAAGCCAAAGGTTAGAAAATAGGTGCTGGTTAATAATCCGAGGTCGGCGGCAGACAGCCCGAGATCTTGCGTTAAATCAGGCGAAATAACGGCATTGACAGTGCGTAACAGGTAGGAGAGGTAATAGCCTAAAGCAAAAGGCAAAAAGATGACCAGCCAATGAGATAGACGTGTGCGTTGATACATGGATACTTCCCAGTGCTAAAAAAAATATCTTAGATGTTAATGAGTTGTGATCCAAGTTTTCCTAAGTAAGAATAAAATGGTTAGGCATAAGAAAAATTGATGATGTGAAACGTCATGGCAGGATGATCTTGGTCAATGATTGTTTGATTTGAACTAAAAAATAATGGATAAGCTACTGTAAAGAAATTAAAATAAACTATAACGGATTAATTGCTCCTGTTGGCATTCAGCGAAGTTTTCAAACTCCAGCGTGCTCTTGTGGAGCCTTGTGAGTGTTGACATGTTAAATCGCCGGCAATTTCTCAACAACAGCTTTGGTATGAGTGCATTAGCACTCTTTCCTTTGCTGGCCTCGTGTCGCTCCAATAGCCAAATTTCGGTCGCGATTCATACTTGGATAGGTTACGAATCCATTTTCTTGGCTGAGCAATTTGGTTGGCTAGATCAGGCTATCACGTTAAAGCAAAATCAAAATGCGACAGAATCGCTAGAAATGTTGATTAAAGGTGAGGTGCAGGTTGCTGTCTTACTCTGGATGAGGCATTACTGGCTGTAGATGCGGGCGTGAATGCAAAGGTTGCACTTATTTTTAATGTTTCGGCAGGCGCCGATATGGTTATTGCGCGTCAAGCCTTAACCACATTAAGCGATCTGAAAGGGTTGCGAGTAGGTTACGAGCCGGGTGCGCTCGGAGCGCTGATGTTATCGAACTTACTGAGACAGGCCGATCTTGATCAGGGTGATGTGGTACTGATAGACCTACCACCAGATCGTCAGCTGGAGGCGTGGAATCAGAAAAAAGTGGATGTTGTCATCACCTATGAGCCAGTGGCTGGATTACTGCTTAGCCTGGGAGGTCATAAATTGTTTGATAGCCGGTCTATGCCAGAGAGTATTTTTGATGTCCTAGTGGTACGTCCTGACATACTGGATCGGCAACAAAATAATTTGGTTGAAAACTTGGTTACTGCACATTTTAAAGGGTTGGAATATCTTTTTAATTACCGTCAGGATGCTCTCTATCGTATTGTCACTCGTCAAAAAACAAGTCTCAATCAGGTGCAAACCTCTCTGGCTGGCGTGCATTTGCCCACACTTTTATAGCAACCACCGCTATTTATTCCGGACAGGATAAAACGTTTGAAGACCGCCGTTAATGAGATCAAACAGTTAATGATAGATTCCTCGCTTCTCACTCAATCAATTGACCTAGAGCAGCTTTTTGATGCTCGATGGTTGCCAGCGATGAAGGAGTGAAATGATTTGATGCGATTATTTCTGCTGCTCATTATTTCTCTGCTGCCATCGTTTCTCTTTGCTTCGACCTCAGCTCATCAACTCCTTAATCTTGGCGTGTTTTCCTACCGTGACGCCAATTCAATGAAATCCCATTACCAACCACTTGAGGATTACTTGAATAGAACCCTCGATGAGCGGTTTAGCGTTCAATTGCATGCCCTAACGCAACAGGAGATGGAACAGGCGCTCAGAAATAATCAACTGGATTTTATTTTGACCAACCCAAGTCACTATCTAGTTCTTAGAAGTCAGATTCCGATGACGGGAGTATTGGCCACTCTGGTTAGGCGCCATGATGAAGAGTTCACAAGTGCTCTAGGTGGTGTGATTGTGGTTGATCAATCTTCATCTATTTATGCATTGAGTGATCTTCGCGGCAAGCGAATCGGAATTGCGGGCTCACGTTTTCTGGGTGGTTTTCAGGCTCAGATGTATGAGCTCTATCAACAGGGTATCAAAGAGCACCATCTGAATTTGGTTGAATATTACAACCATGACCGAGTGATCAACGCTTTATTGCAACAAGAGGTAGATGCTGTCTTTATTCGTACCGGTATTCTTGAAGATTGGGTAGACCACGACAAGGCTAATATTGAGCACTTAAGAGTGATCAATGATCAGCAGTTATATGGCTATCCATTTGCCGTCTCCACGCGACTCTATCCCGAATGGCCACTGTTATCGATGCCACATCTTGATCAAGAAGTGATACGAAACGTCGCTAATGCTTTCTTTTCTTTGGCGCCTGATGATCCAGCCTCGATTGCTTCCGATATCTATGGTTTTATGCCAGCAGCTGATTATTCAGCTGTCGAAAACATGGCGAGAACCTTAAAAGCAGCACCATTTGATTTTGAAGAACCTATTCAACTGGAACAGTTATGGCATCAATATCAGATCTGGATAGTAACGATTTCCTTGTTGTTTTGTGCGTTGTTAGTCAGTCTGCTTGCCTTAATGTTTCAGTCCCGTCACCTCAGACAGCAACGGGCGCTATTAGCCTATGAACGTCAATGTTTGAGTGATGTGATTTGGGGAGCCGATGTGGGTACTTGGGAATGGAATGTTCAGACAGGTGAAACCCGATTTAACGAAAAATGGGCACAAATGTTGGGCTATACGCTTGATGAGTTAGCGCCCGTGAGTATCCAGACTTGGATAAATTTTTTGCACCCAGATGATCATGCAGTTTCCCAAAAGGCGCTTCAAGGATGTTTTGATGGCGATACTTTTATCTATGAGTGCGAAGTTCGAGTAAAACATAAGCAAGGTCACTGGATTTGGATATTGGATCGAGGTCGTGTGCTTGAGTGGACAAGCCAGGGCGAACCTCTGCGCATGAGTGGCACCCATTTAGATGTGACTCAGCGAAAAAAAGCTCAAGAAAAACTCAAAAACATGGCCTATTATGATGCGCTGACACATCTTCCGAACCGTGTTTTACTGACAGATAGACTAGCGCTGGCCATGTCATCATGCCGACGTCATCAAAAGTCACTTGCTGTGGTTTACATAGACCTTGATGGCTTCAAAGCGGTGAATGATGAATTAGGACATAATTATGGTGACCTGTTATTGATCGAAATTGCGAGTCGTATTCGTCAAGCATTACGGGAAACAGATACCTCAGCTCGTATCGGTGGCGATGAATTTGTCTTGCTTTTAACTGATTTGGATAACACCACGGCTGCTTATCCTGTGATAGATCGCGTGATGATGGCGATTGCTCAACCGGTGCCACTTGAAGCCTATCAAGCATCAGTGACGGCCAGTATGGGAGTGGTGTTTTATCCCGAGACAGACGATGACGCGGAACACTTGCTGCGTTACGCTGATCAATCCATGTATGAAGCCAAAAAAACAGGCAAAAATCGATATGCTGTGTACTCAGAGGACGGCGAGTCTGTCCATGTTGCTTAAGGATAGGGTGGTTTCATGAACAATATACGGGTGCTGATCGTTGATGATCAAATGCCAATGCGGCAAATATTGAAGACCGTATTGAATAAAGCAGGATACAGGGTGGTGGCTGAAGCGACCAACGGGCAAAAAGCGATAGAGCTCAATCGAGCATTTAAACCGGACTTAATTTGTCTCGATATTACCATGCCGGGCATAGACGGAATAGACACGTTAAAAGTCTTGAAACAAGATCATCCAGAAGCAACCGTGGTGATGGTGACAGGACACTCTAATCGAAAAGATATCGAGGCTGCTGTTGAAGCAGGCGCGAGTGGTTATATCGTTAAGCCGATTAATGTCGGTAGAACGCTACAAACTGTTCAGAAAATATTAGAGAATCGGCCCAATCAGAAAGTTAATAACTGACCCTTTGTCTGATAAAACCTTCTGCAGCATTAAGCGCACTTCTTCTAAAAATAAAACTGGTTACGTGTCCTCTAAGGGGTAGCAGTTTTATTTCGCTATCAATTGATAGCTCTTCTAATGCTTGAAAATAATCGGTTGCGTGGTCTGGTGGCACCAAACGATCGAGTCTTCCGTGAAAAAGAAAGGCTGAAGGGGCTTTTCTGTGCAGGTGAGTTATCGGAGAGGCCAACGCATAGGTCTCCGCGAGTTCTGCCTGTTTACCGCCCAAAAAGTCCTCAATGAGTCTACCGCTGTCCCACTTTCTTAAATCACTCGGCAGGCCTCCAAGAATCACCAAATCTGGACGTGTTTTGACTCCTCCATGAGGCGTATCCAAAACGCCTCCTTGTCCTGCAACATTACTCATTAATGCGACCAGGTGTGCTCCAGAGGAAAATCCGAAAGCGACTATAGGCGCGGATTCAGAGCCCCAGTTGCTTCGTTCTCGGTTGATCCAGTGCATCGCCAACTGAATATCATATAACTGTTCAGGAAATCGGTACCTAGGTGCAAAACGGTAGGCTACGTTGACAGTAATGAATCCACGCTTGGCCCAGTAATGTGCGATGGGGGTCATATCATCGAGTGATCGACGCTGCCAACCACCGCCATGAACCAAAAGCATGATGGGGAGGTTTTGAGCAGATCTGTTAGGAACTCAAGTTTCGGAGTTCAAAAACAGCAAAAAATACAGCTTAAGTTACTGAATAATATAAATAAAAATAGCCTTTTCGTGGTATAATGTTAGTTAACTAGACAAAACAAAACACCCACCCAAGGCTATGTATGAATTCTGACACAACCTCTTCTGTTTTGCCATCACTCACCGCCGAGTATTTAACCCGCCATGATGTTCAAGTGGATAATCTGTTTAGCAAAGCATGGCAGCGTATCGGGTTTAATCGACTGCTGAAACAAGCCCGTTTTTCAAAGCGCTCAGGGACACCTGTCAACGATGTGGTGTACCTTTTATTACTTTGGGTCTGGCTCAAAGCAGACTCTATTGCGATGTTTTCAAGGGAGTCGCTACAAAGCTTCTCGATCACTAAGAAGGATGCCCTTTATGATCTTCTTAATCGAGAGGATCAGAATTGGCGCAAGCTACATCTTCAAACAGCGAAGACGGTCATCAGTATGACTGACCGCAGCACCTTACGGGCCTATGTTGTTGATGATTCGGTTAAAACACGGCGCGGTAAAACCATGCCAGGCATCTCCAGCCACTTTGATCACCTCAATGGTCGTTGTGTGATGGGCCAGCAAATCCTGACCCTAGGGCTGGCGACTGAAAAGCAATTTATCCCTTTAGATAGCGAACTCTATATCAGTCGAGTTAAATCACAACCTCTGACCAAAGCCTTTGCCGATGGTCGCAGTATCGCCGCAAAACGTTATCGTGATGCGCAGTCAATGACTAAACCGGAGATGGTCCATGGCATGATTAAGCGAGCCGATCGGTGCGGCATTCATGCACAGTATTTTTTAGCCGATTCATGGTTTGCTAGTAAGTCCATGCTGGCCTTTATGGAGGCACAATCGTTAGTCTCCATTGTCCGCATGAAGAAAAATAAAACGGGTTACCGCGTGAGCGGTAGTGACAAGGTTCTCTCAACAGCGGCTGAGCTTTATCAACATCACATCAAAGGCCAATGGCAGAAGGTTAAGGGCAGGCCATACCAGTCTAAGGCGATCACCGTTGAGTTAAACCTAGCACAAACCCTCGATGCGCCTGATCACTGGATCAAGGTCAAGCTGCTGTTTGTACGTGGCGTCAACGAAGAAAAACAGCATGCTGGAAAGCATGATTGGGCCTTGTTTTTATCTACCGACACTCACCTCAGTGATGAGAGAATACTCGAAATTTATGCATTACGCTGGGGAATCGAAGTGTACTTTAAGGAAGCAAAACAGAAGCTTGGGTTCCTTAAAGAGCAAAGTACACACTACAGTGCTTATATCGCCTCCATCCATTTAACCGCACTACGGTTCTGTTTACTGTTGCTAACTCAACATGAGGAAGGTGCGGCTCGGCTGAGCGATAGCCGTAAGGAGATGATCAACAGCCTGTGTACCTTAGATTTTGCCAGCAGACTCTGGGTTGTTTTTAGAGCGCTGATATCGGGTGCGCTTGATGAGCTCAGCAAGCTATATGGAGTTAGCGTCGCCCAAGAGATCATGAACCAAATAGACAAAACGGTTCAGGAGTTCTTTATGCAAGTCATGCAAATGGATACCTTCACGTTGAGGCTAGAAGCCAAATCTGTTGGTGATGAGTGCTGATTTTAGGCTAAACTGAACTCCGAAACTTGAGTTAGATAGATCTGAAGGCACTTACTGTCTTGAACTAGAAGTGCCTTCTTAAAATTTAAATAATTTAGCTCTCAGAACTCTCATAGACAGTCGCCAACGCTTCCATCTTCTCTCTTACCTGCTCAGCAACGGCTTTGCGTGCTGTGACCTTGGGTCTGACAGATAAGACAGCGAGTAGCTCTTTGATGTCGGGTAGCCGGTTACGGTAGATGTACTCTTCATAGAGTGTCTGAAAACCCT
>JAJOJN010000118.1 GCA_021208565.1 Nitrincola sp. | reverse complement strand
GTAATCTGAGCGTGATCTCTCGCCTGCAGCAATGGTTTGAGCCCTACCGCGATCGGCGGATGCTGACATTGCTCGCGCTGGGCTTTTCCAGTGGTCTGCCTGCCCCTTTGGTCTTTTCTAACCTGTCGATCTGGTTAAGAGATGAAGGGGTCAGTCGCACCGATATAGGGTTGTTCGCGCTAGCCGCGACGCCCTACGCGATCAACTTTCTCTGGGCACCACTGATTGATCGTTTGCGCTTACCTTGGTTAACGGCGCGCTTTGGTCGGCGACGGGGCTGGGCATTAATGACGCAATCCCTGTTGATGCTCGCCATAGTGCTGCTGTCATTTACCAATCCTTCCGATGGGCTTTGGTTGATGGCCGCCGCAGTGTTGTTTTGTCACCTTTATCTCTGCGACACAGGACATTGTTTATCGATGCTTATCGAATAGAGATACTGGAACTCAATCAATATGGCAGTGGGTCAGCTGCGGGTATCTGGGGATGGCATCTTGGCGGCACCTTGATTGGTGGTGCGGGAGGTCTTTATTTAGCGGATGCTTTTGGCTGGAATGCGGCTTATTTGCTCTTATCTGTTGGTGTTTTGATCGGCATGTTTGCTGTGCTCATGAGCCCTGAGCCTAAAGTGGCGCCGCCAGCCGAAACCTTAGCCGAAGAGCAGCGAGCCATTGCCTTGCTGGAGCGCTGGACCTTTTTGCCTGAGATCCCACGTCGAATCATCGGTTGGATCTATCTTACCATTTTAGCACCTCTGTTTGAGTTCACTCGTCGCAATGGCTGGCTGTTGATCCTGATCTTTATCTTCGTCTTTAAACTTGGTGATGCGCTGCTAGGGCGTATGTCAGGTGTCTTTTATCGTGAGCTGGGCTTTTCCCTGACACAGATTGCCGAGGTGGCAAAGGTCTATGGTTTAACCGCTAACCTGATCGGAATTGTCTTGGGTGGCGTGTTAGTTGCTAAACTGGGGATTTTGAAAGCCTTATTTATCTCTGGTTTTGCGACAGCGGCAACAAATTTAACCTATTCTTGGCTCGCTATTTCTGGACAATCAACGGGTGTGTTTATCTTTGCGGTCGCGTCAGATAACTTCACCACCGGCTTGGTTACGGTTGCTTGGTGGCGTATCTCTCGTCATTGTGTAACAGTGCTTATACCGCCACGCAATATGCCTTGTTAGCTTCGCTAGCCAATTTGGCGAGAATTTGGTTCTCGGCTACCAGTGGGATGATGGTGGATGCTTTGGATGGCGATTGGGCCTTATTCTTCCTCATCTGTGCCGGTATCGCCTTGATTGGGTTGCCCTTGTTGTGGGTGATCATGAGGCGTTATCCGATCGAAAAGAAAGCATGATTCTGTAAAGCACTGCTATACTTGCAAATGTTAGTTTAACAAAAATAAAACCTGCGAGTATCAGTGCCTTATGCTGAAAAAATTCTCCTTACCGCTTGTTCTGGTGTTCTTAGCCTACGCCTTTTGGGAAAGCTCCGATTTTACCGAAATTGCGGCTGGCATAGCTTTGTTTATGTTCGGAATGCTCTGTCTGGAGGACGGCTTCAAAGCCTTTACAGGGGGCACGCTGGAAACCATTTTGCGCAAATCTACCGATAAATTGTGGAAAAGCCTCGCCTTCGGAATGACCAGTACCACCTTGATGCAATCCAGTTCGCTAGTCTCGCTGATTACCGTCTCTTTCGTGAGTTCTGAAATGATCACTCTAGCTGCCGGTATCGGTATTATTATGGGTGCCAATATCGGTACAACAACAGGGGCTTGGCTAATCGCGGGTCTGGGTTTAAAAGTCGATATTGCGGCCTATGCCATGCCTGTTTTGGTGTTTGGCATGGTGTTTATGATGTACAAGAGCAAAACCCATCGTGGCATAGGTTATCTGATGCTAGGGTTTGCATTCCTGTTTTTGGGTATTCACTTCATGAAAGAGGGCTTTGAGTCCTTCCAGCAAAGCTTTGATCTTTCTGAGTATGGCATGACCGGTTTCGTAGGCTTGTTGGTCTTTACGCTGATCGGTATGGCGGTGACTGTGATTATGCAGTCCAGCCACGCCACCTTGTTGATCATTATCACAGCACTATCCGCCGGCCAAGTCAGTTATGAAAATGCCTTAGCGCTCGCCATCGGTGCTAACCTAGGAAGTACGGTGACCATTGTTCTGGGCAGTATTGCCTCTAACCTAGGCGGTAAACGACTTGCAGCGTCCCATGTGCTGTTTAATGTGATCACAGCGGTGGTTGCCATCACCTTTATTGGGCAGATCGCTTGGACGGTGGATCACCTAGCGGCTATGTTGGGTATTCGTGACGATGATTTCTTATTGAAACTTGCGCTCTTCCATACCTTATTTAACGTGATCGGGGTGATTTTACTGACACCTTTCGTGCCTAAACTTGAAACCGCCTTAATTCAGTATATTCAATTTAAACCTAAAGGAATCGAACAGCCTTTGTACTTGGTTCCGCAAGCCTTGGAAACACCCGCTACAGTGGTTAGTGCGGTGAAAATGGAAGTGAGACATCTTTTTGATAACGCCTATGGCCTTTTAGCACATGGACTAAGCCTTAAGCGGTCCACCATCGACTCGAATGAGTCCTTAACAGAGGCGGTTAAGTACACGCGTCGAATCTTCCCGATCGATGTTGAAGATCTCTATGAAGAAAAAATCAAAAGTCTACATAACGAGATCGTCACTTTTATCGCCGATGCTCAGCAAAGGGAGTCGACTCAAGCGGCCACAGAACAGCTTTATGTGCTCAGGCAAGCCAGTCGAGACATAGTCGAAGCGGTAAAGGGGATGAAACATCTTCATACCAACCTTGCTCAGTACGGTTTATCCAGTCATATGGCGGTGCGTGAACGCTATGATCAAATCCGCATTCATTTGGCTGAAATACTCAGAGAGCTTCGTCAATTACTCAATGGCGAAGTAGATGATCTAACGCATCTTTCTTTAGATGCGATTCGAGTATCCTCACAAAAGGCGAGAAAGAAGTTAATAGATGAGCTGGATGAGATGATTCGTCATCGTCGCATTAATGCGTCTATTGCGACTTCTATTATGAATGATGAAGCTTATGTGACAGATATCGTGAACAACTTGATTGATGCCTGCTCAATCCTGTTAAATGAACCTAAGACAGATGCTGCCGATGCCTTACATCTAGATGAGAAAGAGTTGGCAGAAATCTCCAAGGAAAAGTCCTTACCAGATGCTTAGAGGGTTCCAATGAAAGCGAAAAAATTGCTGGAGCGTGTTAAACAGTTTCTGGATTCAGATCGACAAACCCAGCTGGATAAAATCAAGTCGATTCGTAAAGTACTCAAAGAGTTAAAGCAGAAAGAAAGAGACCTTCGAGAGGACTTGGATAAGGAGAAAGATCCCTCAGCGATTGAAAATCTGCAGCTTAAACTCGATGTGATCTACGCTCAACGTAAAAAGGGCCTCGATCGAGTGCAGGAATTAAAGGAAGGGTTAAAGCCGAAGCAGGAGAGTGTCATTACTGATTGGGTCGATCAGAGTGACACTCAAAATGATGCTCAAGATGAGAAGCAAGAGGTCATACAAGAAGGCTCTCAAGAAGGTTCTCAAGAAAACACCCAAGAAGAGCCTCAAGAAAAGACTAAAACACCACCCAATTAACGGACGTTATCCTCAAGGTGCTTGTCGCGGAGTTGAGGGTCAACCTTGTCAAGCGACATATTTAAGGCGTGTTGGTGAGCGTTGTACCAGTTCTCCAACAGCCTGAAGAAACCAATCAACACAGCCGTGAGCAACAGGTAAAGCAGTCCAGCCAGTAGGAAGAACTCCAAACTCATGTAAGTCCGTGCAATCGCACCCCGAGTAGCACCCATCAAATCTAACAGGGTAATGGTAGATGCAAGCGCGCTTCCCTTCAGCATTAAGATCACTTCGTTCCCATAAGCCGGCAGGATAATGCCAAAAGCTCTCGGTAATATGATGTGTTGGTATTGCTTGCGACGACTGATGCCTAAAGACTGTGCGGCTTCAACTTCACCTTTAGGCACCGCTTGTATCGCGCCTCGGAAAAGTTCTGCAATATAGGCCGAGGTGTTCAAACTAAACGCGATAATGGCGCACCAATAGGGTTGGGAAAGCACTTCGGTCCAAAGCCATCCTAAATTACGAATACTCTCAAATTGGGACAAGCCGTAGTAAACCAAAAAGATCTGAACCAGTAAGGGTGTACCGCGAAAGAAGAAGATATAGCAATAAGGAAACACCCACAGCCATGCGCTTTTGGAAATGCGCATCAAGGCAAGCGGTATGGCCATAATAAAGCCAACGATGCCGGACACAATCACCAATTGTAAGGTAACCCAAACACCATCCATCAAGCGTGGTAGATAGCGGGCATAAGAATCCCAAGGTTCTGCACCCTGTGTAAAAGTGAGCAGCCATTGCGAAAATTGGATAATCAGTTCGCTCATTATCGTGCTCCCTGCCAAGGACGGTTAGCACGTATCTCTAGGAATCGGATAACCTGCATAAAGATGATGGTTAAGAGTAAGTAGATAAAGGCAGCGGCCAAATAGAAGGTAAAGGGTAGCTTAGTAAAGCCTGCCGCTACATAGGCTTGGCGCATCAGATCGTCCAATCCAATGACAGAGACAAGGGCGGTATCCTTGAGTAAGACAAGAAATAGATTGCCTAAGCCTGGAATCGCAATCCGCCAGAGTTGAGGCATCAAAATACGGGTAAAGGTTTGCCAGCGATTTAAGCCCATCGCCATGGCTGATTCACGCTGACCCTTAGGAATTTCTTGAAGTGCGCTACGAAACACCTCAGTGGCGTAAGCACCAAAGGCGATGGATAGCGCGGTAACACCGGCCGCAAAGGCACTGATCTCGATATATTGATCGAAGAGTCTAAGTAAAATTTCGGTTGTGCCAAAATAGATAATCAGCACTAACAACAATTCGGGTATGCCACGAATAAGGGTCGTGTAAGTTGTCGCTATCCAGCGTAAAGCACGAATGGGTGATAATTTCGCTGCAGCACCCAGTAGGCCAAGTATTAAGCCAAAAAAACAAACTGGTAAATGCCAGTTTAATGGTGATCCAAGTGCCAGCCAAAAGTAGATGACCAAAACCGTGTAAATCCATTCAAATGCTCACAAGGCAAATCTAAAATCTAAAAGTAAAAGGGCCGGTTCAGCGACATCGTGAAGCCGGCCCTCAATCCTCATTCAGCTATGCAAAACGCTTAGTAGATAGAGAAGGGGAAGTAACGCGCGTTGATTTCAGCATAGGTGCCGTTTTCAACAATCGCTTCGAGTGCCGCGTTGAATCGCTCTTTAAGCTCGGTGTCATTCAAGCGAACAGCGATGGCGATTTTATCATCGATATCGATATCTTCACCCTTGAACTCAAAGCCACTACCAGCCTCAGTTTGCAACCAGTCATAAGCTGGGAATTTATCCGACAGCATGCCATCTAGACGGCCCGCCGCTAAATCCAAGTAAGCATTGTCTTGAGTGTCATACAAACGGACATTGACGTAGCTACCCAGATTGTCTTCAAGGAATTGGCCAGCGATGGTCGCACGTTGAGCACCGATCGTTTTGCCTCTTAGGCTTTCCGGATCAGTTCCCATTTCAGACCCAGCAGGTCCAATAAAGGCAAGTACGTTGGAGTAGTAAGGGTTAGTGAATGCCACAACACGTTCACGTTCCTCTGTGATAGACA
>JAJOJN010000050.1 GCA_021208565.1 Nitrincola sp. | reverse complement strand
CATTAAGTTTATTTGCACGACCTAGATATGCTGTACGCTTCTCCAGGCCGCTAATTCTCACGAGGTGCTAGTTTGACAAGGAATTATTTCAACAAAGTGAACGAAATATTACATTTTTGTTACTTGCGTTTGATGAGCACAGAGAGATCCATGCGACTTCATCGCCTATTTTTTTATATGGGTTTGGTCATTTACTGCCTGATACCCTATCCCGTCTATGCTGCTGAGAAAACAAATACTCTTGAGGGAGTCATATCGACCATAGGTTCCGACACTCTGAGCCGCCTAGTTAGCCAATGGACTGAAGCAGTACAAGGGCATCACCCAGGGATTCGTTTAGAGCTTCACTCAGGAGGCTCCTCAACTGCGGCCACTGCCCTGATTTCAGGCACCACCATCATGGCACCCATGAGTCGTCGTATGAGTGATCACGAACAACGTCTATTTGTTCGACAACATGGTTATCCTGTTACCGAGATTCCAATTGCTGAAGATCGCATCATGGTATTCGTTCATCCCGATAATCCCTTAACAGAACTATCACTTGCAGAGTTGGATGCAATTTTTTCCAGCACCCGACTTCGAGGAAGTCCTAACCCAATCACTCACTGGCAACATCTACCCGTTACGGCGGATTGGTCAACACGTGCCATTGAGGTTTACAGCCGCAGTGTCACCTCGGGTACCTATGGTGATTTTCGTGAACTGGCACTGGCTGGCGGTGATTTTATCAATCGATTAATTGAATTGCCGGGGTCGCTGGCCGTGGTCCGTGGTGTTGCTTCCTCACCCAATGCGATCGGCTTTGCCAGCCTTGCCTATCTTGACCCTCAGATAAAGCCCTTAGCGATCCGCTTGACCGCAGACGCGCCTGCTATGGCCATTACCGATCAACAGAGTGAATACCCACTATCGCGAACACTATATCTATATCTGAACCAGCCCCCCAATAGCCAGCTCCCACCTCATTATGAAGCTTGGCTTGAGTTGGTGTTATCCGAACAGGGAAAAGCCATTGTATATGCCTCAGGATTAGTGCCCTTATGAATCAAGGCTACGCCATCTCACCCAGCTATCAGCGTTATCGACGCATTAAAGATCTACTGTTTCGTCAGTTTATCCGTCTCGCTGCCGTGAGTGTGCTACTGGCTTTAGTCAGCCTATTTGTCTTTTTGTTTTGGGAAACCTTACCGCTGTTTCGTTCCGCCAAATTGGTTGATCAAACGAGTGAGATCCAAGTACAGGACATCACTTTATTGTCAGAAGCCGAACAAACCACGCTATCGCCCCATCAAGCCTATCCCCAGATCTCAGCAGGAAGCATTTGGCTTCATGGTGATCGATCTATTATTGAACCCACACCGACGGGTCTGATTCAATGGTTAGTGGATTCATCTCATCAAACGGAATCTCCACTTATCTTGGCACGGTCATTCAATCATGCTCGACTTGATGAGCTAAGGTTAGTAGCGATTCCCGGTAGTAAAGGCTTTATCAGTTTCGATCCAAACGGATTGATCACTCTCTATCACGCCACTACCGGCCGTATCTTAGCTAGGACACAAAGTCCTATTAATCCACTCCATGCTGTCGAAGTCTCTTCTTTAGGCGATCTACTAAAGCTCACCGGGGAATCAGGACAGACACAGTGGTTGCAGATTAACGCACCCCATGCAGAGTTTTCCTGGTCAACACTATGGCGACCTTGGCTTTATGAAGGGCATCAACAAGCCGATTTTATTTGGCAAACCACCGCCAATACGGATCGATTTGAACCGAAATTCAGTTTTGTCCCGCTATCGATCGGCACCTTTAAAGCCGCCTTTTATGCGCTGGTCTTTGCGATCCCTCTGGCAATTCTAGCCGCTATTTACACGGCTTGTTTCTTACCCGAATCGACACGTGCTTGGATCAAACCGGCTGTCGAATTGGCTGAAGCCTTCCCTACAGTCGTGCTAGGATTTATTGCAGGAATGCTGTTAGCGCCCTTGATTGAACTGCATCTCGCTCGAGTATTAAGTCTATTGATGTTAACACCCTTGCTACTGATGCTGTTTTACACGTTATTTCATCGCTTCTTTATACACCTTAAGGGCCGACCTCCGACTCCGAGCCTACTACTCATGCTGATGCTGTTACTCGTAACGCTATTGATCAGCGGTGGGTTAGGTCAACAAATCGAAGCTTTATTCTTTCAAGGTGATTTAGTGGAATGGCTCAATCAGCAAGGTATCGATTATCGTCAACGTAACGGTTTAGTCATCGGGCTA
The DNA here is from genome assembly GCA_021208565.1 of Nitrincola sp. Classification (GTDB taxonomy): domain Bacteria; phylum Pseudomonadota; class Gammaproteobacteria; order Pseudomonadales; family Balneatricaceae; genus Nitrincola. The sequence goes on along the minus strand of JAJOJN010000050.1, from coordinate 25,468 downwards.
GTCATGGGATTTGCGATTATGCCGGTGATTTTTTCACTGGCAGAAGATGCGCTGATCAGCGTGCCCGAAAGCTTAAGACAAGGCGCGATGGCGCTCGGCGCCAGCCCTTGGCAAGCCGTCGTTAAGGTAATGCTTCCAACAGCGGCAGCCGGTATTTTCGCTGCAATCATGATTGGTTTTGGTCGTGCCTTAGGTGAAACCATGATCTTATTGATGGCCAGTGGTAACAGCCCTGTTAGTGATTTTAGTTTATTTGAAGGGATGCGTTCTTTAGCTGCCAATCTCGCCATTGAAGCACCTGAAGCGATGCAAGGCTCCACCCACTATCGCGTGTTGATCTTATCGGCAACCTTACTCTTCATGCTGACATTTTTGATGAATACTCTGGCCGCCTTGGTACGTGAAAATCTGTACCGTCGTTATCGCCGTTATTGAGGTTAAGATGCTAAAAAACCTGGTTGTTAAAAAGCCTCAGACGACTCAAGATCAGCGCTGGCTCTGGTTAAGCGGTTCCATGCTCCTCATTTGCCTGCTCTTGGTGGCCGCATTGTTGTTTCTCATTGGGGTTAAAGGCTTGAGTTATTTTTGGCCGAGCGATCACACCGAAGGCGTGTGGAAAAGCTTCTTTCAAAATATAGGCTTCTTTTTAACGCAAGCGCCAATGGATCATAATCAGTCTGGCGGTATCTTTCCGGCGCTCTTCGGCACTGTCACCATGGTGCTATTAATGACCCTGTTTGTGACCCCCATTGGGGTACTCTCTGCCGTCTACTTAAGCGAATTTGCCACACAAAATAGTTTTACTCGTCTGTTACGTATCGCAATTTATAACTTGGCGGGCGTGCCTTCCATTGTCTTTGGCGTGTTTGGTTTAATCTTTTTTGTTTACATTCTCGGTGGCAGCATTGATCAGTTATTCTTTTCAGACAACTTACCGACGCCCACTTACGGCACCCCTGGATTGATTTGGGTCTCCTTGACTCTTGCCTTACTGACATTGCCCGTTGTGATTGTCGCTACCGAGGAAGGGCTGTCTAGAATTCCAGAGAACTATCGAAGTGGCTGTCTCGCTCTAGGCGCTACCCAGTCAGAGATGCTCTGGAAAGTGGTGTTACCCTTAACCACCCCCGCCATGTTAACCGGTGTTATCCTGGCGATTGCTAGAGCCGCTGGGGAAGTCGCACCCTTAATGCTGGTAGGTGTCGTCAGAAGTGCACCCGAACTTCCTATCGACAGTACCTTTCCTTTTTTGCACTTGGACCGAAACGTGATGCATCTGGGGTATCATATCTTTGATTTAGGAATGCAAAGCCCAGTGGGTAGCGATGTCATGCCCATCGTATTTGCCGCCTCACTGGTCTTGATCACGCTGGTTTTGATGCTCAACTTAACGGCCATTATTATTCGCCAAGGCCTGCGTCGCCGTTTTCATCAATACAGTCAGCAGCAATAATGTCGTCTAAAGCCATGAGATTTCGGATATGACACCCCTTAAAATTGAGATAGAGAATCTAAGCCTCAAATTTGCTGATCGACAGGTGTTGAATCAGATCAACCTAAACATACCCGCGAATCAAGTCACTGCGTTTATCGGTGCCTCCGGCTGTGGCAAATCAACCTTGCTTAAATGCATCAATCGCTTAAACGATTTAAAACCTCAGTGTAATATTGAAGGCGCTATTCGCATCGATCATGAAGATATTTATCAAAAAAACTACGATGTGACTGAATTACGCCGCAAGGTGGGGATGGTGTTTCAGGTGCCAAACCCTTTTCCCACCTCTATCTACGAAAACGTAGTGTTTGGTCTAAAACTCTTAGGGGTTCGTAAGCGTCATCACTTACATGAAGCCGCTGAAAAGTCGCTACGACAAGCCGCACTCTGGGATGAAGTTAAAGATCAACTCAATCAAAATGCGTTGCAACTTTCAGGTGGTCAGCAGCAACGCTTAGTCATCGCTAGAGCTTTAGCGGTAGAACCTAATATTTTAATGCTGGATGAGCCGGCATCCGCCTTAGATCCTATCTCTACCCTAAAAATTGAAGAGCTGATCACAGAATTGAAACAAACCTATACTATTCTGTTAGTGACGCATAATATGCATCAAGCGGCTAGAGTATCTGACTTTACGGCGTTTCTGGACCAAGGACGAATTATGGAAACTGGCCACACCCGTGATATTTTTACAAATCCTCGTCACAAAGCGACCGAAGACTACATCACGGGTCGATATGCATAGCGTTAAAACACAATAATAACCTAACGAGGTGTTAACCATGCATGATGCAATGGAAGGTTTTTCGCGTCACATTTCGCAACAGTTTAACCATGAACTTGAAGGTATTCGCACAGAGATGCTGGCGATGGGCGGTATCGTTGAACGTCAGGTGCATGATGCCATCACAGCGCTGACCGAAAACGATATCCAGCTGGCGGAAGAGTCGAAACGTCTAGATCAACAAACCAACCAGATGGAACTGAGCATTGATGATCAATGTACCAAAATGATCGCCATACGTCAGCCAACCGCCAGTGATCTGCGCTTAATTGTCTCGATCAGTCGCTCGGTGTCTGACTTGGAGCGCATCGGTGATGAAGCCAGCCGAATCTGTAAGCACGCGATTGAGATCTTTAACAACGGCGAGTCGCCCAAAGGGTATGTCGAAGTTCGTCATATTGGTGCCTTAGTCTCCGGTATGATCAATGATGTACTGACCGCCTTTGCCAGACGTGACCTAGCAATGGCTTATCGTGTCGCAAAGCAAGATATTCGTGTCGATACCGAATACCGTACCGCCATGCGTACATTGGTCACCTATATGATGGAAGATCCAGCTTCCATTTCCGGTGTACTGAATGTGATGTGGGTGTTACGAAGTCTTGAGCGGATTGGTGATCATGCGCGCAATTTAGCAGAACACTTGATCTATCAGGTCAGTGGTACCGACGTGCGCCACCAAACCTTGAAAAGCATCAAGCAGACCCTGCGTGATGACTCACCAGATGATGAAGACGATCTCAATCCCAACAGCGAATAACCCTTAAATTCATCGGATTAAATCGATTCAGGCAAGTCGATAAAAATGCTACACTCTGCGATTATTTTTTAATGCGGACTGACTTGACTTGAATCGATCCACTCCTCATCACCATCCCGTTTGGCAAAGCACACAAAGACGACCCGCCATCCCTTTGCATTGGCGCCCGTGGTTGTGTGAACGAGGATCACTGACACAACAGTTACGTCTCGCCTGTCAGGGTGAATTTGAGGTGGAGCTACTGAAACTCTATTGGGACCGTCCAACGCGATCAGAAGCACTTCGCTTAGGCATTCCATTTAGACAACGTACCTTAATCCGTGAAGTCCATCTTTGTGGTTATGGTGAGCCATGGGTCTTTGCCAGATCCGTCATTCCCGCCGCAACCTTACAAGGTGATGACCGTCGTCTACTGTTATTAGGCAACCGTTCTTTGGGCAGTCTACTATTCAGTGATCCGAGTATTCGTCGTGGTCAAATCGAAGTAACGCGACTTACGCATCAGCAGCAAACCTGCTGGGCACGTCGCTCCGTTTTTAGATTACAAGAAGGACCGATACTGGTGATGGAAACCTTTTTACCGAGTATGGCTTCGATTGCTTATCCATCGTTAAAAGACAGCCATTATGCTTAATCATTTAAACGCCAAACTTTCTATCTATATTCGTTTAACTCGTTTGGACCGCCCGATTGGCACCCTGTTGCTGCTTTGGCCCACCCTCTGGGCCTTGTGGATTGCCAGTGAAGGTGTGCCGACACCGCAACTGCTGATCATTTTTACATTGGGAGTTCTGCTCACCCGTTCTGCGGGTTGTGTGATTAACGATTTTGCCGATCGACGCATCGATGGACATGTTAAACGCACAGCGACTCGTCCTTTGGCTACCGGTGAAGCAACCGCCAAAGAAGCGATTGTTTTGTTTGTGGTGTTGATGTTGATCGCCTTTGTGCTGGTACTCTTTACCAACACCTTCACCATCTTGATGTCACTCATAGGTGTTGCGCTGGCTTTCTGTTATCCCTTTATGAAGCGCTACACCTACTACCCACAATTGGTTCTCGGTGCTGCCTTTGGCTGGGCGATCCCGATGGCATTTACCGCTGTCACAGACACCTTACCGCTGGTGGCTTGGCTTCTCTATTTGGCAAAACTGATTTGGACTGTTGCTTATGACACCCAGTATGCCATGGTAGATCGTGATGATGATTTGAAAATTGGCGTTAAATCAACGGCGATCCGTTTTGGTCAGGCCGATCGTTTGATTATTGGCGTGATGCAAGTCACCGTGATTTTGATGATGATCTGGATCGGTATGCTGTTAAACATGTCAGGCTGGTACTACGCTGGCCTAGCGGTTGCTGCAGGCTGCTTTGTCTATCAGCAAGTACTAACCTGGAATCGAAGCCGTGACGGATGTTTTAAGGCATTTCTAAACAATCATCTGGCGGAATTAGCCGTTTTTAATTGGCGTTGTTCTGCATTACGCCGCGTGAAAAAGACGAATACTGTACTTTTTTATCCACTTGTCATATTAATGTAACAAAAAAAGACTTGTAATAGGCCCACGACTTAATTCAGCTATGGAGTGATTTCATGTCGGTTGCAAAGCGTGTGCTAATAGTGGATGACGAAGCCCCCATCCGTGAAATGATTGCCGTTGCACTGGAAATGGCCGGTTACGATTGCATTGAAGCAGAGAATGCACAACAGGCGCATGCCGCTGTTTTGGATCACAAACCAGATATGGTACTGCTGGATTGGATGATGCCGGGTACCAATGGTATCGATTTCGCCCGTCGTTTACGTCGTGACGAAACCACCGCCAATGTGCCTATTATCATGCTAACCGCTAAAGCGGAAGAAGATAACAAAGTCCAAGGACTGGAAGCGGGTGTTGATGACTACATCACTAAACCTTTCTCGCCTCGTGAGTTGGTTGCGCGTTTAAAAACCGTCTTGCGTCGTACCACTCCCAAAGGAGTCGAGGAGCCTGTCACCATTGATGAGCTAACGCTGGATCCTATCTCGCATCGAGTGACTTCTGAAGATCAATCGGTTGACTTAGGACCAACAGAGTTTCGCTTGTTACAGTTTTTCATGACCCACCCAGATCGTGCTTATTCGCGTAATCAGTTGCTTGATATGGTGTGGGGCGGTAATGTGTACGTCGAAGAGAGAACCGTTGATGTGCATATCCGACGCTTACGTAAGGCCCTAGGGGATCGTCATGATTACCTGATTCAAACCGTAAGAGGTACCGGATACCGTTTCTCTGCACGAGCAAACTAATCAGGACAACAGCCACCTGAATGATCAAATCACCCTATCGCATCCTAAGCTATTTTGTCATCCTGCTGTTAGTTGCGATAGGTACAGGCTGGCTGGTTGACGACTCGCCTGGGTATTGGTGATAACTCTCTTAGGTTGGTCAAGTTATCACCTTGCCATGCTCGTTCTGACACTACGATGGATAAGTAGTAAGCAAATCGATCCTCCTGACCTACCGGGTATTTGGGGCGATTTGGTTTATACCTTTTACCGGAAACAGCAAAGCCATCGAGATCGTGAAGAGGCCTTAACCAGTATTATTAAACGCTATCAACAATCCTCAGCCGCACTTAAAGATGCGGTCGTCATTGTTGACGCTAAAGATCGTCTTGAATGGTGGAACTCATCAGCTGAGGAGCTTCTTGGTCTTAAGCCTCTCATCGATAAAAGCAAATCCATCTTAAACTTACTTAGAGATCCGCGTTTTATTCGTTATTACAAGCGTCGTCATTACCAAGAGCCTTTGGAGTTAACGTCGCCGATCAACGAAGAGATCATCTTGCAATACAGCATCACTCTATTTGGCGAAGGCGATCGTCTTCTTGTCGCGCGTGATATCTCAAGGATGAAACAACTTGAACAGGTGAGGCAAAGCTTTGTCTCTAACGCCTCTCACGAGTTACGCACCCCCTTGACGGTGATGCGCGGTTATCTAGAAACCTTTTTAGATCAAGAACTCCCCCGCCCCATACTGCGAGGGCTTCAGCAGATGGAACAGCAAACTCATCGAATGGAAGGCTTAGTTCGAGATATGTTGATGTTGTCTCGTTTGGAGTCCACTCGGCATATTGCTGACGAGTATCCGGTTGATATTCATCAACTATTAAAAGATATTAAGCGTGATGCACTCATACTGAGTGGTGATAAAGGACACAAGATAGAACTCCTTCTTGATCCAGAGCATGATCTTGTCGGGCAAGATAATGAATTACACAGTGCATTCTCTAATTTGGTCTTTAATGCCGTTCGCTATACACCAGCAGAAACTCGTATTTTGATTCGCTGGCAGGTAAGCCAACAGGAAGCTGTTGTCAGTGTCGAGGATACAGGGCAAGGTATCGAAGCCCATCATCTTCCCAGACTGACCGAGCGCTTTTATCGAATCGATGAAAGTCGATCAAGTGAAAGTGGTGGCACAGGTTTGGGCTTATCCATTGTGAAGCATGTGGTCATTCGCCATGGTGGTCAGCTAAAAATTCACAGCCAAGTGGGTAAAGGAAGCTGCTTTAGCTGTCATTTCCCGCTTGATCACGTGATCAGACTAGAAAATCCCTCTTCACCCCCCCATAATGACTGACTCATCAGACTTGTTTAAAACTGATACCTTTCATAGAATTAAGGTCATTCGATTATCAGCGGAGTAATGTCATGCAAGCCATTCAGATACATGCGTTTGAACCCGACAACCTGAGATTAGAATCGATAGATTCTCGATTACCAGGTCCCGGTGAAGTGCTGATTCACAATCAAGCCGCCGGAGTTAACCCAATCGACTGGAAAACAGCAATGGGTGGCGGTGCTTCTGGCTTTATTGAATCTTTTCCTTGGATACCCGGTTGGGAATTCAGCGGAGTTATTGCAGCACTTGGCGAAGGTGTGACCGGTTTTGCAGTGGGTGATGCCGTATTAGGGTTTATCCGTTTTCCTCATCCTGCCGGTTGCTATGCAGAAGAAGTTATTGCACCCGCAAATGAAATTACCTTGCGCCCAGAAGGTTTAGAAGCCAGCACGGCGGCTGGTCTTGGACTGGCAGGTTTAACCGCTTGGCAGGCTTTATTTGATAAAGGGCAATTACAATCAAATGAAAAGATACTTGTACTCGCCGGTGCTGGAGGTGTGGGTCATTTAGCTGTTCAACTGGCGAAGGCTGCAGGTGCTCAAGTCAGTGCTACCAGTTCGGCTAAAAATCATGCCTACTTAACTGCGTTAGGCTGTGAGCAAGTCTATGATTACGAAGAGTTCGACATTCAGTCTCTAGCCAATCAGTTTGACATGATTTTAGATGGTGTCGGTGCGGAGACAGCGATTGACGCCTTAATCGCATTAAAACCGAATGGACGCATGGTGACTTTACCGTCTGTTACAGCCGCTCAGGTTGCGGCAGCGGCAGAGGGAACCGATGTCACGGTACTACCGATTCGAGCCGAGCCCAATGCTGATCAACTCGCACAACTGGCGAAGCGTGCGGCATCGGGTGAATTGAAACTGAAAGTCGCCCAAACGCTACCCCTTGCTCAAGCAGCGCAGGCTCATCGTCTCAGTGCGAGTGGGCACGTAAGTGGCAAATTAATCCTGACGATTTAGTTCCAAGTCGGAGAGAAAGCCGCCAGAGGTTTGATCATGACAGAGTTGCAGACGCTGACGTAGTAAGAGTCTGCAACCCTCACCACGAATATCCATATCCCAACAGTTATACTTCGCCCAGTCCTTTTCTTCTTCTGTAGCTTTTTCATTGAATGCTGGAAGGTCATCACAAAAGCCTTCTGTTTTACGGGCTGTTTCATAGCAGGCTTTTAAAAAGACGCCTTGGTTAACCGTACAAACGAAGTTGGAATCACGACAGGCGTTAAAGTTTGCCAAGGCTTGATCCTGACAACCTTGTTGATCTGTCAGTTGACCTGCCAATAGTCCCTTTTCACGATATTCTTGTGCTTCTTCTTGACGTTCTTGATTAAAGTTTTCTAACCATTGATCAGAATAAAGCAGATACCAAGCACCAAACACAACCGCTAGTAGCAGAAATCCTATGCCAATTTTTTTTTGCCATTTAAGCTCATCCATTTACATGCGTCATTACATGCGTCATTACATGCGTCGACGGTAAAGTCCGAAAATCGTGATTAAAAGCCCGAGACAGCTCAGCAGCATTCCACCGTTTACCAGCAACGGCTTACGCGCCATTAAAGGAACAAAGGGGTGTGCTTGTTGATCACAAAAAGCCTGTAGATAGTCCCAATGACCACCATCTGCAACACAATCGCTGATCTGCATCTGTTCGTAAAAAAACACACCCATTAAAATAACGGCAGGTAATATGAGTAAAAGAAGACCGAGACGTAACATTACTCTTCCGAATCGCTAATACCTAAATTACTGACGCCTTCATTCATCGCCAGACCACGCAGGGTTTGAATAAATTGACGGTTAGGTTGTTCTTGAGCAAGTATTTGAGCGATCACTTCTTCTTGAAACGCATCTTCATCTTGCATCAATTCATGAGTCGAAATAAAACGCATCAACTCAGCATCAGACAGTTGTGGGTCAGCCTGGTTCACTTCAATAAAGGTTGCCACACATTCGCGCGACAAATCTGCAATGCTTGCCGCTTCAGTTGGGTCTTCTTCAAGAATACATACTAGGGTTGAATAAAGCGCAACCACCGCATCCAGTGCTGGCATTGCTCCATACATATCGAACTCTTCCAAGGATGGCATGTTTTCTTCGACATGGTCGAGTTGAACCTCAAAGTTCATTTTGGCACCACCGGAGAGATGCTCCCATACGCCATCTAAAATACGGCGAATTTGTACTGCATCACCGAACTCTAACAATCTAGAAAACAGCGTAAAATTAGGCAACATTCGCTCTGTTAATGCGGCAGAGAATGCCGTCAATTGCCAAGGTTTACATTGGGCCAGCTGTTTTTCCAATTGTTGGAAATCACTCATTCAAACTCTCCAAAGGGATATTCTTCCGTTCAAATTCTATTGTACGTGGTCTGAACAAGGATCTGTAGTAATTATCAACGAGTTTTCGCCATAATCAGCTGATCTCAGTTAAGTAAGAGTTGTTTTGTTACTATACTTTCGTTGCTATACTAAGCGCTGAGTATCCGCCAGCAACTAACAGGTATCTGTGTTGAATTCCTTCAATCTTCTCAAGTCCATTGCCGATTCACGCGATAAATTGCGCAAGTCTGAGCAGAAAGTTGCCGATTATGTGTTGGCTCAGCCCAACGACGTCATTCATATGCGTATTGTTGACTTGGCCTCGGAAGCCAATGTCAGTGAACCCACTGTCGTTCGTTTTTGTCGAGCACTCAACTACGATGGCTTTCAAGACTTTAAATTAACACTTGCACAGGTTTGGCGAGTAATACCAGTTTTGAAAAGTTTTCCATGGATACCAAAGACACAGTCATCGAATTTAAGCAGAAAATTTTCGATTCGATGATTGGCAATTTGATCAATATACGTCAGCAACTCGATCCTGAAATTCTTGAAGAAGCTATAGATGCGCTGGCCAAGGCAAATCGTGTTGAGTTTTATGGTTTTGGTGCCTCAGCACCTGTTTGTGCCGATGCTCAGCACAAATTCTATCGTTTGATGGTATCGGCAGCGGCTTATTCAGATCCCCATATGCAGACCATCTCAGCGGTTACTCTGGGCCAAGGCGATGTGGTGGTGGCTATTTCACAAACCGGCCGTACCAAAGATCTGCTTCATACCGTAAAACTGGTCAAAGAAACGGGTGCAACGGTTATTACACTGTGCCCTGGTACCACCCCTCTTGCCGAATTAGCCACCATTCCCATCCATGTTGATGTCGAAGAAGATAAAGATTTAAGCACTCTGATGTCTTCACGCGTTGTGCATTTAGTGGTGATCGATATCCTCGCGGTTGGTGTCGCCATGAAGTTAGGTCCCGCACTCTTTGATCATTAAAAACCATCAAACGCAGCCTACGTAGTTTGCGTCAAAATGACCGTTTACTACCTACCCGCCGTCAGCTTGACGACAACGATTGAAATCTAATTGTCATACTCTATTCGTATACTCTTCGAAGTTACTCGATAAAATCGATTTGAATTCGATAAAAAAAATCGGTTAAAAAGTAACTAGGACAAAGTTTACAGCTGGAGTCAGCTGAATCAGGTTGACTCCTCTTCTATCTGAAACACAGATTGGAGTACGAGTATGCTGATACGTCAGGAACATGACCTAGACCCCATCACTACAGAAGTTTTCGACTTACTGGTTGGCTATGATATTGAACAGCAAAACCGTCGAAAGCAAACCGCCACTCGTCGCTTATTTGAAGCTAGACGCGCCATAGAAAAACGTCGAGAAGAGGAAGCACTCGCCACCTTCGTTGATCGAGAAAAATGGTTTGATGAATAGCTAAAACAACCCTAAGTTTTACCTTCAACTTAGGGTTGAATTGAATTACTCAACCGTTACCGACTTAGCTAGGTTTCTCGGTTGATCGACGTCTGTACCTTTAAGTACGGCGACGTGATATGAGAGTAGCTGAAGAGGTAAGGTATAAGCGAGTGGTTCAAGCAATGGGTGTATAGCGGGCAACGTTAAGGTTGACACGCCTTCTTCATCTTTAATGCTTTGACCACAACCTGTGAAGACAAACAACTCGCCACCTCTGGCCCTAACTTCTTGCAGATTAGACTTGAGTTTGTCTAACATCTCATTGTTGGGTGCCACGGCAACTACCGGCATATCCTTATCTACTAGTGCTAAAGGTCCATGCTTTAACTCTCCTGCTGGATAAGCCTCTGCGTGAATATAAGATATCTCTTTAAGTTTTAGCGCACCTTCCATAGCAACAGGATAGAGACTGCCTCGACCTAAGAACAGAGCATGATGTTTTTCAGCAAAAGCCTCTGACATCTTAGCGACATCTTCATCCATTTCCAGCAGTGTTTCAATGACCTCAGGAAGGGATTGTAGCTCTTTTACGATCGCTTCCTCCTTGGCTAAATCAAAACCTTTTCTGCGCGCTAAAATCAATGTCGTCATCAGCAACGCGACTAATTGCGAAGTAAAGGCCTTAGTCGAGGCAACACCAATTTCTGGACCCGCATTAGTCATAAATGCCAGCTCAGATTCTCTAACTAATGAACTCCCGGGTACGTTACAGATCGCCAAACTAGCAAGGACTCTTTCTTTAACTTCTCGAAGTGCCGCAAGAGTGTCTGCTGTTTCACCGGATTGAGAGAGTGTAATGAGCAAAGTATCTTTTGATAAGACTACATCGCGATAACGAAACTCACTTGCAACTTCAACCTGACAGGGAATACCCACTAAAGACTCAATCCAATAGCGCGCGATCATTCCTGCATGATAACTGGTTCCACAGGCAACAATTTGAACTCGCTCAGTTTTATCGAACACCTCAGTCGCTGAAACGCCCCAAGCTTGCTCTAACAAGTGACCTTTACTGATGCGACCTTCAAGGACTCGTCTCATGACATCGGGCTGTTCATAGATCTCTTTAAGCATATAGTGCTTAAATTCACCTTTCTCAGCAGCAGCTTGTCCATGTTCAAACTGAGTTATTTTTCGATCTACAGGTGAGCCACTACGATCGAAGATCTGTATCTCTGTCGTACTGATAAGCGCAATATCACCCTCTTCAAGAAACATGAAGCGATCGGTAACCGGTAGTAAGGCTAACTGATCAGAAGCGATAAAGTTTTCGCCTATACCCACGCCAACCACTAACGGACTTCCTTTTCGTGCGGCGAGGAGTTGATCGGGCTGATCAGCATGAATAACACCCAATGCATAAGCACCTTCAAGCTGAGTGATAGCCTGTGTTAAGGCATCAAAAAGAGAAACACCTGTTTTCAGAAGATGGTCCAAAAGATGAGCAACGACTTCGGTATCGGTTTCGGATCCAAAAACATAGCCCTCACCCTTGAGCATCTCGCGTAAAGACTCATAGTTTTCAATGATACCATTATGCACTATGGCCAGTTTTTCACCTGACATATGGGGGTGAGCATTGGTTTCAGTGGGTTTACCATGTGTGGCCCAGCGGGTATGTGCAATTCCGGTTGTACCGGTTTGCGGTGAACTCGCTAATAGATCCGCGAGTGCTTGGACCTTACCCGCTCTTCTCAAACGCGCAATCTGTTCGTTATCGCATAATGCCATGCCAGCCGAGTCATAACCTCGATACTCTAAACGTCTAAGTCCCTCAAGAAGAATTTCTGCAACGGGTCGTGTCGCAACAGCACCTACTATTCCACACATATCTCTATTCCTTATGATTGACGTTTAGTCGGACGTTTCCAATGAGTTACTATTTTTTGTTGCCCTCGAGCAACACCCAGCTGGCCATTGGGTATATCTTTGGTAATTGTAGAACCTGCGGCTACCGTGGCGTTGTCGCCGACGCAAACAGGCGCTACCAAGGATGTATTTGAACCAATGAAGGCTCCATCGCCTATTTGAGTGGTAAACTTGTTCACTCCATCATAATTGCACGTAATCGTACCTGCACCGACATTAGCCTCAGTGCCGATAACCGCATCACCTATGTAGCTCAAATGATTCACTTTACTACCTTCGCCAATGATCGCTTTTTTGGTCTCAACGAAGTTGCCTATTTTGGTATGATCGGCAAGTTGTGTTCCTGGTCTAATCCGAGCAAAAGGACCGATCACTGCATGACTGCCTACAATGGCTTCATCGAGAACAGAGTGGGCTTCAATTCGCGTACCTACTCCTAACGTTGTGTTTTTAATCACACAATTAGGACCAATCACCACACCATCAGCAAGAACAACATGACCTTCAAAGACACAATTCACATCGATCACAACATCCTGACCTACTGATAGGTCGCCTCGAATATCAATACGACTAGGATCGTAGAGTGTTACGCCCTCTGCCATCAGGATCTTCGCTTGCTGAAGTTGATACCAACGCTCTAACTCAGCTAACTGCTGACGATTATTAACACCCTGTACTTCTTGTTCGGTTGTTGGCCGAATAGCACTGATTCTAATACCTTCCTCTGCCGCCATTGCAATAATATCGGTGAGGTAGTATTCACCCTGTGCGTTTTCTGAAGAGAGTTGAGGTAACCAGCTATTGAGTAATTGTGAAGGTACAGCCATGATTCCTGTATTGACTTCACGAATCTGACGTTGATCTTCATTGGCATCTTTATGTTCTACGATTGCTACAACATCTTTAACGGCATTACGCACAATTCGTCCATAACCGGTAGGATCTAACAACTCCACCGTTAAAAGGCCTAGATGCCCCTGTTGAGCTTGTTGTAACAAGGCTTGTAATGTACTAACTTGAATCAGAGGCACGTCGCCATAAAGAATTAATACGACACCATCTAATTGACAGGCGGGTAACGCTTGAGCAACCGCATGACCTGTACCCAATTGCTCAGCTTGTAATGAGATGGTTACTGGCTGCTGTTCCAGCTGTTTACGCACGAGTTCTGCACCATGCCCAACGACGACATGAAGTGCGGCTTGATTCAATTTTGCAGCGGAATCGATCACATGCTGCAGCATAGGTTTACCGGCGAGAGGATGCATCACTTTAGGTAATGCAGATTTCATTCGACTTCCCTGGCCTGCCGCCAGAATGACAACATCAGTATGCATGCGCACTTCAATCCTATTACGTATTAACAATCTGTGTATTTTACACATTTGCTCAGCACTAGGGCTATATAAAACAAAAGCAGCCCGAAGGCTGCTTTTGGTGACGGCAAAATCCTAGTTGGATTATTTGCCAAGCTTTTTTCTTGATCTGCTGCAGAGTACGCAGTTGTGCTGCGGCTTCTGCCAGCTGCGTCGCAGCCTTTGAGTACTGGAAATCACTGTTTTTGTCAGTGATTGCATCCCTAGCATGCTTCTGCGCTTCAAGCGCAGCTGCTTCATCTAGATCCTTAGCATGCAAAGCGGTATCCGCGAGGACAGTCACTTTGAACGGTTGTATCTCAATAAAGCCACCCGATACATAGAAAACATCCTGTTCTCCACCAGCTTTCAAAAGCTCAACTGGGCCTGGTTTCAGTTCCGTTAACAGCGGAGTGTGGCCTGGCAAAATACCTAAACCACCCAGGCTACCTGTTACCGAAATGAATTCGACCATGCCTTTGAAAATTTCTTCTTCGGCACTAACGATTTCACATTCAACAGTTTTAGCCATTTCGATTACCTCTTAAAAGGTTCCGCCAGAACTTATTTCATGCCCTTGGCTTTCTCAATCGCTTCGTCGATACCACCAACCATGTAAAAAGCTTGCTCTGGCATGTGATCATATTCACCTTCCAAAATCCCTTTAAAGCTACTAATGGTATCTTTTAGCGGTACGTACTTACCAGGGGAACCAGTAAAGACTTCAGCTACGAAGAACGGTTGAGATAGGAAACGCTGAATTTTACGTGCACGTGATACGATCTGCTTATCTTCATCAGACAGCTCGTCCATACCTAGAATGGCAATGATGTCTTTCAGCTCTTTATAACGCTGTAATACACCTTGCACTTTACGCGCAACTTCATAGTGTTCCTGACCGATAACCAGAGGATCTAGCTGACGTGAAGTCGAATCTAGTGGGTCAACCGCAGGGTAGATACCCAATTCTGCAATTTGACGTGACAGTACGACTGTCGCATCCAAGTGCGAGAAGGTGGTTGCTGGTGATGGGTCAGTCAAGTCATCCGCAGGTACGTATACCGCTTGGATAGAAGTGATAGAACCAACCTTAGTCGAGGTGATACGTTCTTGAAGAACACCCATCTCCTCAGCCAGTGTCGGCTGGTAACCTACTGCTGAAGGCATACGACCTAGTAGAGCTGATACTTCAGTACCTGCTAGGGTGTAACGGTAGATGTTGTCAACGAATAACAGTACGTCACGACCTTCGTCACGGAATTTCTCTGCCATGGTCAAACCGGTCAGAGCAACACGTAGACGGTTACCTGGTGGTTCGTTCATCTGACCGTAAACGAGAGATACTTTATCCAATACGTTGGATTCTTTCATCTCGTAGTAGAAGTCGTTACCCTCACGAGTACGCTCACCTACACCGGCGAATACAGAGAAACCACTGTGTTCGATCGCGATGTTACGGATCAATTCCATCATGTTTACGGTTTTACCTACACCGGCACCACCGAACAGACCGACTTTACCACCCTTAGCAAACGGGCAGACAAGGTCGATTACCTTGATGCCGGTTTCCAACAGCTCATTTGAAGCTGCTTGGTCAGCATAAGTAGGCGCTTTACGGTGAATAGGCATACGCTCTTCTTCACCAATCGGGCCTGCTTCATCGATAGGATTACCTAATACGTCCATGATACGACCTAATGTCGCTGTACCCACAGGTACAGAGATAGGCGCACCAGTATTTTCTACATCTAAACCACGGCTCACACCTTCGGTCTGACCCATGGCAATAGCCTTACAACACCATCGCCCAGCTGCTGCTGAACTTCCAGTGTCAGGCCGGTTTTTGTGACGTGTAATGCGTCATAAACCTTCGGAATGGCTTCACGTGGAATTCCACGTCAACAACCGCACCGATAATCTGAACAATACGTCCGCTACTCATGTTCGGATCCTCTCAACGTTTAAACCTGTTCACTGCTCTATACAGCAGCAGCACCACTGACGATCTCAGAAATTTCCTGAGTAATTGCCGCTTGACGAGCTTTGTTGTAAACCATTTGCAGCTCATCAATAAGGTCGCCGGCGTTATCTGTTGCGTTCTTCATCGCTAACATACGTGCTGCCTGCTCACAGGCAATATTCTCAATTACAGCTTGATAGACAACCGACTCTACATAGCGTATGAATAAAGCTTCTAAGAGTTCTTTAGCATCAGGTTCATACAAATAATCCCAGCTACGTTTTAGCTGATCATGTACGTTATCTTCGTCTGCCTTAGCTGGCAAAACCTGTTGAATGACAGGTTTTTGCGTCATGGTATTAACAAACTCGTTAGAGATGATAAAAACCTTGTCTACTCTTCCTTCTTCAAAAGCACTCAACATCACTTTAACTGATCCAATCAAGTCAACCAGTTCGGGTGTATCACCTAAGTGACCTCTTGCAGCAACAACGTTGCCACCGTAATTTTTGAAGAAAGTTATCGCCTTATTTCCCAATGCACAAATATCAATCTCAACATTTTGTGAATGGTACTCTTTCATTGCATTTACGGCCGTCTTGAACGTATTTACGTTCAGACCTCCACACAAACCACGATCAGTAGAAACGATAATAAATCCGACTCGTTTCACTTCACGTTCTTGCATGTATAAATGGTTATAATCAGGATTAGCTGTAGCTACGTGCTGAATAACGCCTTTAATACCGTTTGCATATGGGCGGGAAGCCTTCATGCGGTCTTGAGCCTTACGCATTTTTGACGCAGCTACCATTTCCATAGCGCTGGTTATTTTGCGCGTGCTACCGATGCTCGCAATCTGTGTCTTAATTTCTTTTCCGACTGCCATAGTTCCGCCTCTATTCCTAACTTAGTGACTGGCCTGCGAATACATCATATTCGCAAGCCCGTTACTCAAAAGAGTAATTACCAAGTCTGGGTAGATTTGAACTTATCGATACCCGCCTTGAACTTCGCAGAAATCTCGTCGTTATAATCGCCGGTTTCATTAATAGACTTCATCAGATCAGCAAATTCGCTGTTAAAGAAGCTAATTAGCGCAGATTCAAAAGGACCAATCTTGTTCAACTCTACATCTTTCAGGTAGCCTTCGTTTGCAGCGAACAGACTCAGACCCATTTCAGCAACGGACATCGGAGAATATTGTGACTGCTTCATCAACTCAGTAACACGTTGACCATGTTCAAGCTGTGCACGAGTTGCTTCATCTAGGTCTGAAGCGAACTGAGCAAACGCTGCCAATTCACGGTATTGAGCCAATGCGAGACGAACACCACCACCAAGTTTTTTTGATAATTTTAGTTTGTGCTGCACCACACACGAGATACGGACAAACCAGCATTAATCGCAGGACGTATACCTGAGTTAAACAGATCAGACTCAAGGAAGATCTGCCCATCTGTAATCGAAATAACGTTGGTTGGTACGAACGCCGAAAACGTCACCACCCTGAGTTTCGATAACTGGGAGTGCAGTCAATGAACCTGTCTTACCCTTAACTTCGCCTTTGGTGAATTTTTCAACATACTCTTCATTGACGCGAGCCGCACGCTCAAGCAAACGAGAGTGAAGATAGAAAACGTCACCAGGGTAGGCTTCACGTCCTGGTGGACGACGCAAGAGTAGGGAGATCTGACGATATGCCCAAGCTTGTTTAGTCAAATCGTCATAGATGATCAGAGCGTCTTCGCCGCGGTCACGGAAGTATTCACCCATTGAACAACCAGAATAAGGTGCTAGGAACAGCATAGATGCAGGATCTGCTGCACCCGCTGCAACGACAATGGTGTGTTCCATTGCGCCGTGTTCTTCAAGCTTACGCACAACGTTTGCAATGGTAGATTGCTTCTGACCAATCGCTACGTAGATACACTTGATGCCTGTACCTTTTTGGTTGATGATCGCATCGATAGCGATCGCTGATTTACCGATCTGACGGTCACCGATGATCAACTCACGCTGACCACGTCCTACGGGTACCATCGCGTCAATTGCTTTCAAGCCTGTTTGAACTGGCTGATCAACTGACTTACGATCGATTACGCCGGGTGCGACTTTTTCGACCGGATCACTTAGTTTAGCCTCGATTGGACCCTTGCCGTCAACTGGATTACCCAGTGCGTCTACCACGCGGCCTAATAGTTCAGGACCTACAGGTACTTCAAGGATACGGCCAGTACAACGAGCAGTCATGCCCTCTACTAGACCTTGATAATCACCCAAAACCACGGCGCCGACAGAGTCGCGCTCAAGGTTAAGAGCCATACCATAGATACCACCTGGGAACTCGATCATCTCGCCGTACATTACGTCGGCAAGACCATGAATCAGGATGATACCATCAGATACGCTTACGATTGTGCCCTCATTACGGGCTTCAGAAGACACGTCGAGTTTTTCGATGCGCTTCTTGAGAATCTCGCTGATCTCAGATGGATTCAGTTGCTGCATTGTTATTCCCCATACTCAGGAATTCATCGCTACGGCCAGTTTCGCCAGTTTAGCGCGAACTGAGTCGTCGATCACAAGGTCATTTGCACGAAGAATGACACCGCCAATGATTGATTGATCAACCTTTGTCGTCACTTTAACTTCGCGTCCAAGTTTGGAGCAGAGTGCTTTTGACAATTTATCAACTAATTCAGATTCAAGTTCATAAGCTGTCGTTAAGTCAACATCAATAGATTTTTCATGATCTGTTTTTAACCGATCGAATTGAGTTGAAATAATTACTAGTAAAGGTAAGCGTCCATTCTCAGCAAGCAAGTGAATAAAATTCTTTCCTGCCGTATCCATGTATTTAGAAGCGACCGATATAATCAGTTCAGCTTTACCTTCTGCACTCAATGAAGGAGTTCCTAGAACTCTCTTCAACTCATTATCGCTAACAATCATCGCTGTAAACGACAACATTGCTGACCACTTATCGAGACTGCCCTCGCTAAGCGCGTACTCAAACGCTGCTTTGGTATAAGGCCGTGCGATTGTGTTGAGTTCAGCCATCATAAACCTCGCTTAAAGCTCTGCGGCTAGTTTTTCAACTAACTTAGCATGTGCTTTTTGGTCAACAGAGGCTCCTAATATCTTTTCAGCACCGGCTACTGCAAGAACAACAACCTGTGAGCGAAGAGCTTCTCTCGCTTGATTGATTTCTTGATTCAGTTCAGCCTGAGCATTTGCTTTGACGCGATTTGCTTCTTCGCGAGCTTGCTCTTTTGCTTCTTCGATTATCAGGTTAGCGCGTTTGTTGGCTTGTTCTATGATAGCAGCAGCTTGTTCTTTGCTTTCACGTAGACCATCGGCTGCTTTTTCTTGAGCAAGTTTCAAGTCACGTTCAGCACGATCAGCTGCGTCTAAACCTTCGGCAATCTTCTTTTTGCGTTCTGCCATGGCTGCCGTAATTGGCGGCCACACATACTTCATGCAGAACATTACAAAAATGGCGAATGCTATAGCCTGACCAATGATGGTGAGATTAATATTCACGCCATTACCCCTCGCGGTTGATTATATGGTTATGACCAAATAAAGGTCTTACCCAAAGGTAAATACCGATTATCAAACTGCGAACAGCATGTACAGAGCCATACCAACACCGATCATTGGAATAGCATCAACTAGACCAACAACGATGAAGAACTGGCTACGTAGTAATGGAACTAGTTCTGGTTGACGAGCAGCGCCTTCTAGGAATTTACCACCTAGTAAAGTTACACCGATTGCACCTGCAATTGCAGACATACCTAGCAATAAAGCTACAGCGATAAACAACAGTTCGCCCATTTTTTTCTCCAACGTTTCTAAGTTAAAGTGAATTGAAAACAGTTTAAATTAACACTAACCCTAAGATCAGTGGTCATGCTCATCATGTGCCATCGCCATGTAGACAATCGTCAACACCATGAATATAAATGCCTGCATGGTAATTACCAGTATATGGAAAATTGCCCAAGGCACTGACAACACCCACTGTATCCAGAACGGCAGTAATGCAATCAGGATGAAGATTACTTCACCCGCGTACATGTTACCGAACAGACGCAGTGCTAATGAAACTGGCTTAGCCAAAAGCGTTACAGTTTCAAGGAACAGGTTAAAAGGAATAAAGAACTTTCCTAGAGGTTGCAGTGATAGTTCTGCCGCAAAACCCTTAACACCCTTTTGTTTGATGCTGTAATGAATAATCAAATAGAAAACAGCCAAACTCATACCTAACGTAGCATTTATGTCTGTTGTAGGTACAATTTTCCAATACGGCAATCCCATTTCACCGGCAATGTAAGGAATAAAATCTATCGGAATGAGCTTTAACGCGTTCATCAAAAATATCCACACAAATACCGTTAGTGCTAGTGGCGCAATGGTTGGGTTATTGTGATGAAAAATGCTTTTGACATTGTCTTGAACAAACTCAACGACAACTTCGATGAAGTTTTGCAAATTATTTGGGACACCACTTACTGCAGTATCAGCAACCTTTTTTAAATAACCAGATGAAGAACACACCGGTCAAGATCGAAAAGAACATGGTATCAACGTGTATCGCCCAGAATCCCATCTGTGCAGCATTTTCACCGCCAGCAAATCCCCAGCCGTCAACCGGGTGTTTGCCAAAAGTTAAATTACTAAGGTGATGGGTAATATATTCTGAGGATGTTGGGTTTTCGCTTGCCATTCTCAGTTACTCTCAGTCAAAGTTTCAGAAATCGATTATTTGTGTTTATCTGCAGATACCAACTTGACATCTGCAAAACAATAAATATTGCTATAAAAGCCAAGCCATTAAGCGGTTCAACAGTTAAATAAACTAAGCAAAACAACGCTACTGTTAGAACCAGCATTCCAGCCTTAGCTATGTAAACACCTGCCAAAAATTTGTGCGGATCATCTGGACTTTTTTTCATAGCAATCCTCAACACAAACCACGCGGCTGGAATTATGTATACAAAACCACCTAACATAACAGAGTAGGCGGTTACAAAGTCTATAAGCACAATCAGCAGTGATATTATACTAAAAATTGCTAACTGCACTAGAAGCATGGCTGCCTGGGAGCGCGTATATTCTCGCGTTAGCCTACTAGTGTCTTTTTTAGCTAGCCCTACTGACTCAATCTGATTGTTGCTATCCAAAATATTGAGTTCCACTCACGGTCTTCATTTCAGATTGGCGATTATAGGGGTTTAAGCCGCATGACTCAACAGATACTGTGCTTCTCTGTTACTAAGGTATTAACTTTTAGCTCACATTAACCTGATAGGTTTAAGGGGTTTCCAATAAGGCTATAATTTGTTCTAACTGTTCTTGTGAGTTGAAACTAATACTTATTTTCCCTTTACCCTGTGCTGTTGCTGACACTTTGACTGGAACGGAAAAATGTCGGGAGAGTTGACCAGAAATTTCCTTCAAAGTTTCGTTAACAACGGGCGGTTGCGTTTTTTTTGGGTAACTCGCCCGATTGGAATTTTTTGACTAAAATCTCGGTTTCTCTAACAGATAATGCTCTGGATACTACCTGTGATGCAGCTTCTATCTGGAGATCACCTTCAAGTCCTAATAATGCTCTGGCATGACCCATTTCTAAGTCTCCATATTCGAGCATTCTTCTGACCTCTTCTGTCAGGTTCATTAATCGTAATAAATTAGCAATCGTTGATCTGGACTTGCCTACAGCATCGGCAACCTGCTGTTGCGTCAATTCGAATTCAGTTTGTAGGCGACTGAGTGCAATCGCTTCTTCGATAGGATTGAGATTTTCACGTTGAATGTTCTCAATCAACGCCATGGCGATCGCGGCTTCATCCGGAACATCTCGAATAATCACTGGAATAGTGCTCAAACCCGCCATTTGTGTTGCGCGCCAGCGGCGTTCACCGGCAATAATCTCATAACGTCCTTCAGCAATAGGCCTAACGACGATGGGTTGCATGACACCCTGACATTTAATCGACTCAGCTAACTCTTCTAAAGCTTGAGGTTCCATATCTCGGCGAGGTTGATAACGGCCTCGTTCAATTTGATTGAGCTCCATGTGCTGGAGTTCACCCTTTGCTGAGAGGGGTTGAGTTGATTCATGTAGTGGTGATTCGTTGTCTTCAGACATGCCTGAGAGTAACGCATCCAAACCTCTACCTAATCCACGTTTTTTCACCACCATTACTCAGCTTCCTGTGTTTCAAGTTGTTCCGATTGTTGTTTTTTCTGCTCTGCTTCGGTACGTCTAATCAGTTCACCTGCCAACGCTAAGTAAGCCAATGCACCTCTTGAACTCTTATCGTAATGCAGAACGGGAAGACCATGACTCGGAGCTTCTGCCAATCTTACGTTTCGAGGAATGACGGTACGATAGACCTTGTCACCAAAGTATTCGACCAAATGTACGGAAACATCACGCGTTAAACTCATACGCGGATCGAACATCGTGCGTAAAATCCCTTCGATTTTCAATTCTGGGTTCAAACGTTTGTGAATTTTATCGATGGTACCAATTAATGCACTGATCCCCTCAAGCGCATAGTATTCACACTGCATGGGTATGAGTACGCCAGCTGAAGCCGACAGGGCATTGACTGTCAATAAGTTAAGAGAGGGTGGATTATCCAGTAAAATAAAATCGTAACGCTCTGCCAGTGGCAATAACGCCATCTTCAATCGAAACTCTCTTCTGGGAAGTTGCAGCAATTCAACTTCTGCAGCGGTCAAATCGCCGTTTGCTCCGATAATATCGTAACCACAGGGTAAACCAGTTTTGATGCACTCTTCAGCACTTAAGCTACCCGTCAACAATTCGTAGGAGGAACCTTCTAGATCATGTTTATCAACACCACTACCCATGGTGGCGTTACCCTGCGGATCGAGGTCAATCAGTAACACTCTTTTTTTGGTTGCCGCCAAAGACGCCGCAAGATTAACGCAGGTGGTGGTTTTACCCACACCACCTTTCTGATTGGTAATGGTCAGAATTTTAGCCACGTTTAGGCTCTCCCCAGAATCAGCAAATGTCTTTCTGCATCACACTTTGGAACACTCAATCGATGAGTTTGCAGTAATCTAAACCCATCATTCAATGTTTGTATCTCCTGCTCAGGATACAGTCCTTTCATTGCCAAAAAAATACCATGATTTTTACAAAGGTGATTTGTCCATTCAAGCATGTCTTCAATGGAAGCAAAGGCTCTCGAAATGACAATATCAAAAGGTTCTGGCTGATAGTTTTCCACTCGACTGTTCACCACGGTCAAATTTTCCAAGTTCAATTCCATTTTAACTTGCTGTTGAAAGCGAGTTTTTTGCCGTTGCTGTCTATCGTAGTGACCTGAAACTCAGGAAGACAGATGGCCAATGGAATACCTGGTAAACCAGGACCACTGCCCACATCAATCAATCGCTGCTGCTCAAGGTTTGCCGATTGAATGTAAGGTAATACACTCAAACTATCGGCAAGATGCCGGCTGATCATGGTCAAGGGATCTCTTACCGATGTCAGATTGTAGGCTTTATTCCATTTAACTAATAGCTCAAGATACTTGATCAATTGCAACTGCTGGCTGGCTGTAATCGCCAATCCCATTTGTGAAATTTGCTGAGACAATTCCGTTTGATAGTCACTCATAAAGCCGCTTTCCGAGATTCTCTTGCCACCATTTGACGCTTTTTCAAATAGATCAACAGCAGTGAAATAGCCGCTGGTGTCATGCCTTGAATACGAGATGCTTGGGCGATGCTCACCGGTTTTACCGCTTTGAGCTTACTTCTGAGCTCATTCGATAAACCACCCACCTGATCGTAATCGAGATCATCTGGCAGTGGGGTGTTTTCCTGTTTGCGCATCTGCTCAATTTCGCCACGTTGACGCTCAATGTAACCGGCATATTTAAATTCAACTTCTACCTGTTCAGCCACATTCGCGTCATTCACAGGTGCACCACGAAGACTCGCCACATCGGCATAATTGAGTTCAGGACGACGTAGTAAATCAGCTAAGCTGTACTCGCGTGTCAAAGGTGAGCTCAACCGATCTTCAAGGGCTTTAGCCTCGTTGGATGAAGGCTGAATCCAAGTCGTTTCTAGGCGTTGTTTTTCTTGAATGATGGCTTCGCGTTTCTGTTCAAATGCTGCCCAACGTTGATCACTGATCAAGCCTAACGCTCTACCTTTTTCAGTCAAGCGCATATCCGCATTATCTTCTCGTAAGATCAAACGGTATTCAGCGCGGCTGGTAAACATGCGGTAGGGTTCAGAGGTGCCGTGAGTAATCAGATCATCGACCAGCACACCGATATAGGCTTCGTCTCGACGCGGATACCATTGATCTTTATCTTGAACACGAAGAGCAGCATTCATACCCGCCAATAAGCCTTGGGCGCCAGCTTCTTCATAGCCAGTGGTACCGTTAATTTGGCCGGCAAAGTAGAGGCCACCGATAAACCGTGTCTCCAAGGTATGCTTCAGATCTTGCGGATTAAAGTAATCATACTCTATGGCATAACCTGGACGAGTGATATGTGCTTTTTCTAAGCCACGAATTGAACGTACTAAGTCCAACTGCACATCGAAAGGTAAGCTTGTCGATATGCCGTTAGGGTAAAGTTCATGTGTCGTTAAACCTTCTGGCTCAATAAAAATCTGGTGATGATTTTTATCGGCGAAGCGGTGAATTTTATCTTCGATAGAAGGACAGTAACGCGGTCCAATCCCTTCGATAACACCACTGTACATGGGTGAGCGATCCAACCCACTTCGAATGATGTCATGTGTTTGTTCATTGGTATGGGTAATAAAACAGCTAATCTGTCTAGGATGCTGATCAACATGTCCTAGGTAGGACATAACAGGCGTTGGCGTGTCACCCGGTTGTTCCTGCATCACCGAAAAATCGACACTTCTTGCATCGATACGCGGCGGTGTCCCCGTTTTTAAACGTTCCACTCTGAAAGGAAGTTCTCTTAAGCGACGTGCTAAGGCCACGGAGGGTGGATCACCTGCACGACCACCTTGGTAGTTCTGTAATCCAATATGAATCACACCACCCAAAAAAGTCCCTGCCGTTAACACAACCGCTTTGGCTTTAAAACGAATACCACTTTGGGTAATTACGCCACGAACCTGATCTTGTTCAACAATCAAATCATCAGCTGCTTGTTGAAAATAAACAAGTTAGGCTGATTTTCGAGCATTTGACGTATGGCCGCTTTATATAAGATGCGATCTGCTTGCGCTCGAGTCGCTCTTACAGCGGGCCCCTTGCGTGCATTTAGGGTTCTAAATTGAATACCCCCTAGATCTGTGGCCAGCGCCATCGCGCCATCTAAAGCATCGATTTCTTTAACCAGATGACTCTTTCCTATTCCCCCAATAGCGGGATTACAGGACATCTGCCCGAGAGTTTCAATGTTATGTGTCAGTAAAAGAGTGTTTACACCCATTCTTGCTGCAGCCAAAGCTGCTTCTGTGCCGGCATGACCGCCACCTATGACAATGACATCAAAGTGATCGGGATAATCCACCATACGTTTTCACCGTTTTGATTGCCTGATTTTCGAGGCGTTTATTTCAAGGGCGCTAAGTATACCTATCAAATCAAGGATAAGGAATGGTCAAAAATTAACCAGTTCCAATTTTAGTGATTTCATTACTTAATTAAATAGTTTTTTAAGGAAAAGCTTTATTTTTGTGTTTATGTATGCAGAGG
>JAJOJN010000090.1 GCA_021208565.1 Nitrincola sp. | reverse complement strand
ACCCAGAGTTTCTTGTGCCATGAAAGCATTGGCTCAAGCAAGAGATGAACCTACCTTTGCTAGCATCATACTGCACTAAAACCTTGCTGAACTTATTTTTAGGTTACACACAATACAAAATATAATGCCCGCTAATTGCGGGGCGTTATATCCTGATAAAGTCAGTCTCTTAATCTTGTTGTTTAACACTCAATCGCACTGACGGCCAAACCTCCGCGTGACGTTTCTTTATACTTATCCTGCATATCGCGTCCTGTATCTCGCATAGTACGAATCACTTTGTCGAGAGAAATAAAGTGCTCACCGTCACCGCGCAATGCCATTTGCGCCGCATTAATCGCTTTAATCGAAGCAATTGCATTGCGTTCGATACACGGCACTTGTACGAGACCTCCTACGGGATCACAGGTTAAACCCAAGTTATGCTCAAGACCAATCTCGGCGGCATTTTCAACTTGTGATGGTGTTCCCCCCTAACACTTGGCATAAGCCCGCTGCAGCCATGGCACAAGCTGAACCCACTTCCACCCTGACAGCCTACTTCAGCACCAGAGATCGAGGCGTTTTTCTTACATAAGATCCCTACTGCACCGGCGGCTAACAGAAAGTCTACTACCTGCTTTTCACAGGAGGTCGGTTCAAACTTGACGTAATAACAGAGCACCGCAGGAATAATCCCCGCCGCCCCATTGGTCGGCGCTGTCACCATGCGACCACCAGCAGCGTTTTCTTCATTGACGGCTAGGGCATAGACGTTCACCCAGTCCATCACCGAAAAGGTAGTAGAAATCACATTAGGGTTTTGCTCAACGGCTTTTAAGCGCTGAAAGAAATCTGGCGCACGACGACGTACATTCAATCCACCCGGTAGAATGCCACCGTGCTTTAAGCCATTCTCCACACACTCATGCATCGCTTCCCAGATTTTCCATAAACCTGAGCGAATGTCAGCCTCACTGCGCCACACTTTTTCGTTTTCGAGCATCAGCTCACTGATGCTCATGTTATGTTCTTTACAGAGCCTAAGCAGTTCTTCTGCCGTGTTAAACTCGTAAGGTAAGGATGAGGTATGCAAGACTAACTTATCATCTTGCGCCTCTTCATCGGTCACGACAAAGCCACCACCAATCGAGTAATAGGTGTTTTGATAGAGCGCTTTTTCTTCGTCAAAGGCTGTAATCGACATGGCATTAGGATGACGTGGCAGCACCTCTTCTAAAAACACCATGTCTCGCTGCCAAATAAAGGGGATGGGGTGTTGTTGATAGAGAGAAAGTGTTTCAGTATTCAATAACGCATCTATGCGATCGTTGATAACACTTGGATCGATTCGATCCGGACGCTCCCCCATCAATCCCATAATAATCGCTTTGTCTGTCGCGTGGCCTTTGCCTGTGGCCGATAAAGATCCGTAAAGACGAACCTCGACACGCTTAACGCGGGTCAACAAGTTTCGAGCATCCAGGACAGACACGAAGTCGCAGGCCGCGCTCATGGGACCTACCGTGTGCGAACTCGATGGTCCTACCCCAATTTTAAAAAGATCAAATACACTTATGGACATGGTCACACTCAGTTTTATCGTTATTATGGCAACAGCGACGCTAGGTTAATGCTTAAAAACGACCGTTTTTCCTTTTTGCAGCAAAAATACGCGTCTTTCAATATGATAACTGACCGCCCTTGAAAGCGTCAGACACTCAATATCACGTCCTTTTTCAATGAGATCCTCTGGATAATGGGTATGATCAACAGGTTCTACACCTTGAGCAATGATCGGACCTTCGTCCAGATCATTATTGATGTAGTGCGCTGTCGCGCCCACTAATTTAACACCCTTATCGTATGCCTGATGATAAGGACGAGCGCCTTTAAATCCGGGTAACAAAGAGTGGTGAATGTTAATCGCTTTACCCGACAACTTTTCACACATATCAGCCGACAGTACCTGCATGTAGCGCGCTAAAATAACCAGCTCAGCACCGGTTTCTTCAATCACTTGCCACACCTGAGCTTCTTGTTCAGCTTTGGTATCAGCACTGATCGGGAAATGGTAGTAGGGTAAATCATGCCAGTTTGCCAAGGTTTCCAGATCAGGGTGGTTGGAAACAATGGCACGAATATCAATTGAGAGTTGACCGGTACGGTAACGGTATAACAGATCATTTAGACAATGATCTGATTTGGAGACCATGATCACTACCGGCATTTTAGTGCCCGGAGCCGTCAACTCAAATTGCATATCAAAGGTTGCCGCTCTCGGTGCAAAACGAGCTAAGAAAGCATCGCTATCAAAACCCTCGATTTCGGGTCTAAACTCGACCCGAATCACAAAGCCTTGACTGTCGCGATCATCAAAGGAGTTCAATTCAGTGATGTAGCAGTTTTCTTCACGAAGAAAACGAGTGACCACATCTACCGTACCTATTCGGCTTGGACACTGAGCGGTAAAGATCCAACTGGTACGAATCCTACTCATAATCCACTCCAAATTCCTGACTGGCATCGATTAACCAACGATAGCAATAATCTGCAAAACTGCGACGCACGATCAGCTCCCAAGTGCCTTCTGAGGGGCGACGTATAATCGCGGTGGCTTTGGCAAAGTTTGTCGCTACGGCCTTACCGACTGGAAAATTGCGTGGATGTACATCATAGACAGTCGACTTGTGCAACACCTCTTGAGCGGCAGAACCACTCAAGGTTAATAATGTTTGACCACCACTGATATTGACCACGGCGAAATGGCCAGACAGTTCCGAACGTAACGCCATTTCAGTTTCATACTCAGTACCACCTTGAACCACGACTAACCATTCATCAGGTGATAGCCATTGGATACTACTACCTTTCTGCTCATTTTGATTCAAAGCCAGCGGTTGTTTTGGAAGTGGCATCCCTAAGGCTTGTTCAACGCCGGCGCAAAATGCGGCATCTGCAGCGTTTCCTCTCAGTGTCAGATAGCCAAGAAATGCCTTTTCACGGATAACCACACCGGGTGTTTGACTCCCCTTCACACCTTTAACGTGAACCAAGGGAGATTCTGCCAAGACACCCATGCCTGCGTTTTGATCGAATACAGCTACATTAGACATTCTGGCGCTCTCCCTTTGGATCTAGGAATATTGGGCTAACAATTTCGGCTTCATGAACGGTACCATCGGCCATCGGCATATAAACCTTTTCACCCATGCGTTCTGCTCCGCCCATGACCAGTGCCAAGGCAAAACCTTGCCCCAGTGTCGGGCTGTAATAACTAGAAGTCACATGACCCTTCATTTTCATGGGCACTTGTTGTTTAGGATCGAAGACAATTTGAGCGCCTTCCTCTAAAACAACTTTAGGATCAGTGGGTAACAAACCCACCAATTGCTTTCTATCTTTGCGACGGGTGTCTGGACGAGACAAGGCACGCTTACCTATCCAAGAGAAAGGCTTGTCATAACCCACACACCATTGCATACCCAGATCTTCAGGCGTAACTGAACCATCGGTATCTTGACCCACGATAATAAAGCCCTTTTCAGCACGTAAGACGTGCATGGTTTCGGTTCCGTAAGGCGTCAGACCATAGGTTTCTTCATGTTCAAACAAGGCTTTCCAGACATGCATAGCATAGTTTGCTTGAACATTGATTTCATAAGTCAATTCACCGGTGAAGGAGATACGATAGACACGAGCCGGTACATCAGCGACCATCCCCTCACGACACTCCATAAACTTGAAGCTCTCTTTAGACAGATCAATATCGGTGATCTCTGATAACAGATCTCGAGCACTTGGCCCAGTGATAGTCATGGTGGCCCAATGATCCGTGACACTGTTGAAATAAACTTCAAGTTCCGGCCATTCAGTTTGATGCCAGAGTTCCAGCCATTCCAAGATACCGGCTGCACCACCAGTGGTGGTGGTCATCAGGAAGTGATTATCACCCAAACAAGTGGTCACACCGTCGTCCATCACCATGCCATCATCTTTACACATCAACCCATAGCGACATTTGTTAATGCCCAACTGCGCCCATTTGTTGGTGTAAACACGCGCCAGAAATTCACGGGCATCTTTACCCTGAATATCTATTTTACCCAGCGTTGAGGCATCTAAAATACCGACCCTTTCACGCACCGCAGAACACTCACGTGCGACAGCTTCATGCATCGTTTCGTTGCCAATTGGGAAGTACCAAGGACGTTTCCACTGACCCACATCTTCAAATTTGGCACCACGTTCGAGATGCCACTGATGCAAGGCTGTATAACGTTCGGGGTCAAAAAGAGCACCGGCATGCCGGCCGGCAATGGCACCGAATGTGATACCCGTGTAGTTGGGACGAAAAACGGTCGTACCCGTTTCTGGAATCGTTTGACCCAACAAACGAGCCGCAATCGCCATACCATTAATGTTACCAGCTTACCTTGATCCGTGCCAAAGCCTAACGCTGTGTAACGCTTCACATGCTCAATCGATTCAAAACCTTCACGTGTCGCTAACTCGATACCGGCTGCAGTGACATCATTTTGTAGATCCACAAACTGCTTTGGCGCACGACTAGTCGGTTTCAAATGTGGGACTTGGAATAAAGCAGCCGCTTTACCCTCAATTCGACCACTGGCTTTTGGCAACTCTACTGAAGATGCTTCATAACCACAGACTTGAAGTGCTTGTAGCGCAGCATCCTGTCCCGATTTTAGTACCGCGCTCAATGGATAGATGGCATCAACGCCACCCGCCGGGATTAAACCTTTCACCTTACCAGGAACAAACCCTAAGGCTTCTTCGTTCCACACAGGTCGGACCCCTGTGTGAGCGGCAAGATGCACCACTGGGCTGAAGCCGCCACTGCTAGCAATGGTGTCACAGCTCAACTCCTCTACATCACCTTTGATCGTAAAGGCACTTAAATCTACGGCCGCGACGCGTGCGCCAGTGACACGTTTACTGCCTTTAGCTTCAAAAACCGCACTCCCTGTGATAACTCGGATACCTTTTTGTCGGGCTTGCGTGACTAAATCACCATCGGGGTTAGCTCGGCAGTCAACAATCGCAACCACTTCTCGACCCGCAGCTTGCCAATCTAACGCCGCTTGATAGCCACTGTCGTTACCTGTGGTGACCACCAGTTTTTGACCTGGTACTACGGCATAACGACGAATATAGGCGGAAACAGCACTACAAATCAGATTGCCCGGCACATCATTGTTGGCATAAACCACTGGACGCTCTTGCGAACCTGTTGCCAAGATCACCTGCTTAGCACGGATATGATGCATCCGGCTTCGCGACTGATGTGCTTTAGGCGCTTTGTCCGCTAAGTGTTCGGTGCGACGCTCATGCAACGTCACAAAGTTATGATCGTGATAGCCATTTGCTGTCGTTCTAGGCAGCATCAGCACATTTTCATTAGCGGTAAGTTGGTCAACTACTTGCGACACCCACTCGGTAGCTGATTTGTTATTGAGCAGATCAGCCGTTTCTAATAATGAGCCGCCAAAGTTTTCTTGTTCATCACAAATAATGACTCTTGCACCACTGTTAGCCGCAGTCAAAGCTGCCGCTAAACCAGCAGGACCCGCACCGATAATTAGCAGATCGCAGTGACGATTGTAGTGATCGTATATATCAGGATCTTTCTCTGCAGGAGCACGACCTAAACCTGCTGCCTTACGGATAAATTTCTCGTAGGTCATCCACATGGAAGCTGGCGCCATAAAGGTTTTGTAGTAAAACCCCGGCCCCATCATTGGACCGCCTAACTTACCGACAAGCCCCATCGCATCATTGTTAACATTAGGCCAACCATTGGTGCTGCGAGCGGACAGTCCTTCATAAAGTGCTTGCTGAGTAGCACGCACGTTAGGTACCTGGGCGGCTTCACTGCTACCCAATTGCACGATGGCATTAGGCTCAGCAGCATTCGATGCCACGATGCCGCGTGGACGTGAATACTTAAAACTACGATTAACGATATCGATACCATTGGCC
>JAJOJN010000101.1 GCA_021208565.1 Nitrincola sp. | reverse complement strand
TAATGAGGATGCCTCAATGACGTTTCGTAATAAAGCACTTGCCATCGCAATGACCGCAGCCGCTTCTGTAGCCTTCACAGCTCCTGCTATGGCGCGTGATACCATTCAGATCGCTGGTTCTTCGACCGTTCTACCTTTTTCATCTATCGTTGCTGAAGAATTTGGTAATTCTTTCCCGCAGTTTAACACGCCTGTTGTCGGTTCGGGTGGTTCGGGTGGCGGTTTGCGTCAGTTCTGTCAGGGTGTTGGTGCAAACACTATCGACATCGCTAACTCTTCTCGCCCTATTCGTCCTGCAGAACTTGAAAACTGTAAAGAAAACGGTGTCACGGAAGTGATCGAAGTGATGTTTGGTTACGATGGTATCGTTTTCGCTTCACGTTCAGATAGCGGCAGCTTTGCGCTTGAGCCACATCATGTATTCATGGCGGGCGCTGCACAGATACCACAAAACGGTGAAATGGTCGCTAACCCATTCACGCGTTGGTCACAGATCGACAGCTCTCTGCCAGATCAAGAAATCGTTCTCGTGATTCCGGGTTCTAACCACGGTACGCGTGAAGTTTACGAAGAAACAGTTGTTCACCCAGGTTGCGAAACATTTGATGAAGTGAAAGCAATGGATCGTGACGCCAAAACAGCTTTCTGTAATGCGATCCGTACTGACGGTCGTGTTGTTGAAATCGCAGGTGATTACACTGAAACTCTCGCTCGCTTAGATGCTCAGCGTGATGCTTTAGGTGTTTTCGGTTTGAGCTTCTATGATCAAAACCGTGACCGTTTGCAAGTGGCGACAATGAGTGGTGTAACGCCAAGTCTGGATACCATCAGTAGCGGTGAATACCCAGTTTCACGTCCATTATTCTTCTACATCAAGAATCAACACGTTGGTGTTATTCC
Organism: Nitrincola sp.; assembly: GCA_021208565.1. Taxonomy (GTDB): domain Bacteria; phylum Pseudomonadota; class Gammaproteobacteria; order Pseudomonadales; family Balneatricaceae; genus Nitrincola. Next base: position 28,400 of record JAJOJN010000101.1, on the reverse strand, counting down.
TGGTCTGATGGAATACGCACAGTTTTTTCTTAAGTGAAGAAATTGGTGGACAAGGTAGCCCTCTGGAAGATGCTGGTTTGATCCCGATGGGTTCTGATGAGCGTGATGCCATCACAACCGCGGTTATGTCACGTACTTTGATGGATTAATCAAGTTGTGAGTTTAAGAGCCGAGACTGTGATAGCACATCTCGGCTTTATTTGTTATCGACGCTGGAGCCGATATGAATAACCTAGTACTGATTGCCGTACTATTGATGATGATGGCTTTTGTTTACCAAATTGGATTGGTACGCAGTCGTAAAGTGGCCGTCACCTCTTCGGGTGAAAAAGTTAGACTACACTCCCGCCCAGTCTATCACGGCGTATTGTTAGCAATATGGACTGTTGTTCCTGCCGCCTTTATCTACGGATTGTGGACTTTTTTTACAGCCAGGCATTATTGAATCCATGGTGGTTGCGCAGTTACCCCCAGAAGTTTTAGTGGGTAGTGATAATGATTTGCGTATCCTATTGCGCCGCATCACCAATTTATCTACCGGCTTTGGTTTGGCCGATGAAGCACAAGCCTTCGAATTAGCCGCTGCTGCCTATATGCAGCAGTTGCGCGTTACAGGTCAAACTTTTATGTTTGCCTTGATCGCTTCGGTTGCCGCTACAGCCTTAGTATTAAATTGGAAACGCATTCAACCTGAGCTTCGCGCACGTAATCAAGTTGAGCGCGTGGTGCGTTTTCTGCTGATTGCCTGTTCAACTGTTGCCATTCTCACGACAGTCGGAATTGTGTTATCAATGTTTGGCGAAGCGATGCGCTTCTTCAGCTTTGTCAGCCCGATGGACTTCTTCTTCGGGACCACCTGGAATCCACGTTTCTCAACCATTGGGGCAACGGGTCAAACAGGTTTTGGTATGCTACCCCTGCTGTGGGGTACCTTGATGATTGCACTGATTGCCTTAACCATTGCAGTTCCAGTTGGTTTGATGGCCGCGATCTATCTTTCTGAGTATGCACCTTCCAAAGTCCGTTCCGTGGCTAAGCCAGTAATTGAGGTGCTAGCGGGTATACCGACCATCGTTTACGGTTTCTTTGCATTAATTACCGTCGGCCCCTTTTTGTCGACTTTCGGTGCAACCTTTGGTTTAGATATTCGAGCCACCTCAGCCCTCACAGCGGGTGTGGTGATGGGCATTATGATTATTCCGTTTATCTCGTCCCTATCTGACGACATTATCACTCAGGTGCCTAAAGCGATGCGTGATGGTTCGTTAGGTTTAGGTGCAACTAAGTCTGAGACCATCCGAAAGGTTGTCTTACCGGCAGCACTGCCCGGTATTGTCGGTGCAATTCTGCTGGCGGCCAGTCGGGCGATCGGTGAACCATGATTGTGGTGCTCGCGGCGGGTAACAGTCCGGTATTAACTGCCAATCCATTTGAAGCGGTGTCTACCATGACTGTCACTATCGTTAATCAGTTAACGGGTGACTTAGATTTTGCTAGTCCGCAATCCTTAGTAGCCTTTGCGCTGGGTCTAACACTCTTTGTGATTACCCTTGCTTAAACGTGGTGGCGTTGGTCATCGTTCGTAAATACCGTGAACAGTACGAGTAAGCTATGAATATGGAAGCGAGTAATACTGAACCGATGAATTTGCCAGATCAAACCGAACTGGCTAAAAAGCGTGACTTGATGCAGCAGCGTGTTGCTCGTTCGCTAAAACGCCGTCACGCTCAAGAGAAGCGCTTTAAACTAATGGGGATGTCCGCGGTGGGGGCGGCACTCTTGTTTGTCCTGCTTCTTTTTACAACCATTCTATCAAAGGGTCTTCCCGCTTTTTGGCAGGCTCATATTTCGTTAGAAATTTATTTCGACGAAGACATCATACAAATTGATGAAAAACCCGTGCGTATGGCTGGTGAAACAGAGGCTGCATTCAATCAGCGTATGTTGGCTTGGCAAACACAGTTAGGTTTTGTCAATTTTAACAGAATTATTCTGAACGCTATCAGTAAAGAGATTCCAGAAGCGCCTGAATATCAGCGAGATGCGATGCGTTTAGTGACCTCAGGTGAACGTTTTGCACTCAGAAGCATGGTAGAGGAAGACCCATCGATTATCGGTACAACTCAGCGTCTTTGGACTATTGGCTGATGCCAATGTCGATGTCTGGATGAAGGGCAATATTGATCGTGATTTACCTGATTCACGTCAACAGCTCAGTGCTAGAACACGTGCTTGGGTGGATGAGTTAGAAGCCAAGGGGTGTTAAAAAACCGCTTTAGTACGGCCTTATTTATGAACCCTGACTCAAGAAGCTCTCTGGCTTCTGCAGGTTTGGCGGGTGCATTTGTGGGCTCTTTAATGATGATGTTGATTGTCATGTTTCTAGCGGTTCCCATCGGTGTTGCTTCTGCAATTTATTTGGAGGAGTTCGCGCCGAAAAATAAACTGACCGATCTGATAGAGGTGAACATTAATAACCTTGCCGCTGTTCCTTCCATCGTGTTTGGTCTATTGGGTGCTTCAGTGTTTATTTTGTGGTTCAAAATGCCACTTTCTGCACCCATTGTGGGTGGCTTGGTGTTGACCTTAATGACACTGCCTACAGTCATTATCGCAACGCGTTCAACATTGAAAGCGATTCCACCTTCAATCCGTTCGGCGGCATTAGGTATAGGTGCTTCTAAAGTGCAATCGGTATTCCACCATGTATTGCCTTTGGCCATTCCAGGTATTCTGACCGGTTCGATATTAGGAATAGCCCAAGCGCTAGGCGAAACGGCACCTCTACTTCTAATCGGTATGACTTCCTTTGTTGCCAGTGTCCCCGCTACACCTTTTGATCAATCCACAGCCTTACCGGTACAAATTTATTTGTGGCAAGGTAATGAACTACGTAACTTCTTTGAAGCGAGAACTTCGGCTGCCATTATCGTGTTGTTGGCCTTGATGATCTCGTTGAATGCGGTCGCAATTTGGCTGCGCAGACATTTTGAAACACGGTGGTAAGAGAGATGAAAATGGAACAGCCAACTATGGGTGCGATGCAAATGACCTTTGATGAGAAAAAAAGAATCAAAACCAGCATCTGGCGCCATCAAAATGAGTGCTCGTAACGTTAAAGTATTTTACGGTGAGGCAGAAGCGATCCACGGCGTAAACATGGATCTCTACGAAAATGAAGTGGTTGCTTTCATCGGACCTTCTGGGTGCGGTAAGTCCACCTTCTTACGCTGCTTCAACCGTATGAATGATACCATCGATATTGCACGTGTGACGGGTGAGATATTGCTCGATGGACGCGATATTCACGACAAGAAATTGGATGTTGTTCAATTACGGGCGCAAGTCGGTATGGTTTTCCAAAAGCCAAACCCTTTCCCTAAGTCGATCTATGAAAACATCGCCTATGGTCCACGTTTACATGGGCTTGTGGATAACAAAACAGACCTAGACGAAATCGTTGAAACCAGTCTGCAGCGTGCTGGCTTGTGGAAAGAGGTTAAAGACCGTCTTGATGCCCCAGGCACAGGATTATCCGGTGGTCAGCAACAACGTTTGTGTATCGCTAGGGCTATCGCTGTAAGTCCGGAAGTGATTCTAATGGATGAGCCTTGTTCTGCGCTTGACCCGATCGCCACATCCATCATTGAAGAGTTAATTGATGAGCTAAAAGGCAGTTTTACTATCGCGATCGTGACCCACAATATGCAACAAGCGGCGCGTGTCTCTGATAAAACAGCTTTCTTCCATTTGGGTGATCTTGTGGAGATTAATGAAACTCGTGAGATTTTCACCAATCCCCAAGACTCGCGTACGGAAGATTATATCACCGGTCGTTTCGGTTAATGATTAGGCAGGAGTTAAGATGAACACAAGAATGATTGATGGACACACCTCTCAAGCCTACAACGCTGAAATGAATGAAATCGTCAATGACGTTTTAGCCATGGGTGAAAAAGTAAATGATCAACTAGAGAAAGCACTGATAGCTTTCATCCAAGCGGATCAAGCACTTGCTCAGCAGGTTATAGAAGCCGACAAATCAGTTAACGATATGGAGCTTTCTATTGATGATAAGTGTGTACAAATTTTAGTAAAACGTCAGCCCGCTGCCAGTGATCTACGTGCAGTTATTGCGGTGATTAAGACGATTAAAGATTTGGAGCGTATCGGCGACCAGGCTAAACGCATTGCGCGAATGGCGGGCAACTCTTCGGCGCAGGTATTGGTTCCGAAAGCATTCAGCGAATTTGAAGTGATGGGATCACGTGTGAAGCAGATGCTCCAAGGCGCAATGAATGCTTTCCGTCAAATGGATGCCGATGCAGCCCTACAGGTGGCGTTATTGGATAAGCAGATCGACAATGATTATGAAGGTATTTTGCGTCAAAATATGACCTATATGCTGGAAGATCCGCGCAATATTACCCGTCTTGTTGAAATGACTTGGGTAGGTCGTGCCATTGAACGTATTGGCGACCATGCACGAAATGTCTGTGAACATACCATCTATTTCGTTAAAGGACGGGATGTTCGTCACGTGGATGATGACCAGTTAGAGGCGGTTGTTCGTAACCGATAAGCGATATTTGTTTCACCAAAGGCTCGCCATTCACAGAATCGCGGGCCTTTTTTAATGCAATTGTCACACTTATCCTGTAAAAGTATATGTTATTATGCATATATGAAATTACGTATATAAAACGCTGAGAGGTCATACATGACAATTAAAGTAGGTATCAATGGCTTTGGCCGTATGGGACGTTTGGCACTTCGAGGTGCTTGGGGTTGGCCAGAGTTTGAGTTTGTCAAAATTAATGATCCCGCCGCTGGTGCTGAAAGCCTCGCGCATCTTCTGAACTTTGATTCAGTTCATGGTCGCTGGGATCACGAAGCATCCGCAGAAGAGGGGGTGATGATCATCGATGGGAAACGCATCCAGGTCACTCAGGAAAAAACCATCGATGCGAATGATTGGTCCGACTGCGATTTAGTATTTGAATGCTCTGGCAAAATGAAAACCAAAGCGGTATTACAAGCCTATTTGGATCAGGGTGTTAAACGCGTGGTGGTCTCGGCACCCGTCAAAGAAGCAGGGGTATTAAATGTGGTGATGGGTGTGAATGACCATCTCTATGATCCAGCACTTCATCCCATCGTAACGGCTGCCTCTTGTACCACTAACTGCTTGGCACCAGTAGTGAAAGTGATTCATGAAAACCTTGGCATTCGTCATGCCAGCATGACTACCATCCATGATTTAACCAATACACAAACCATTCTGGATGCGCCACACAAAGATCTGCGCCGCGCACGTTCTTGTGGCACCAGTTTGATACCCACCACCACCGGCTCTGCTAAGGCGATTATTGAAATTTTCCCGGAGTTAGCAGGGCGAATTAACGGTCATGCGGTTCGTGTTCCTTTAGCCAATGCGTCGTTAACCGACTGTGTATTTGAAGTTGAAAAAGCAACCACTGCAGAAGAAGTGAATGCTTACTTAAAAGCGGCTGCTGAAGGTGAGTTAAAAGGTATTCTCGGCTACGAAGAGCGTCCGTTAGTATCGGTTGATTACCGTGGCGACTCGCGTTCCAGCATTATTGATGCACTTTCCACCATGGTGGTGAATGGCACCCATGTCAAAATCTATGCGTGGTATGACAACGAATGGGGTTATGCGCTAAGAATGGCGGAACTGGGTCGTAAACTGGCTGTAATGGATCAAGAGTAAAGACTATGTTAGCGGGGCTATCTGCAGGGGTTAAACAATATCTGGTCGTTACCGGAAACTACTGGGCATTTACACTCACCGATGGTGCACTAAGGATGCTCGTGGTGCTGTATTTCAATCAATTGGGATACAGCCCCCTGCAGATCGCCTTTCTATTTATCTTCTATGAGATTTTTTGGCGTCGTCACCAACCTTGTTGGTGGATGGTTAGGCGCTCGCTTGGGCTTAAATCGCACCATGAACGTGGGTTTAGGCCTTCAGGTTTTTGCGCTACTCATGCTCACGGTACCTAATGAATGGTTAACCGTGGTTTGGGTGATGGTGGCGCAGGCGCTGTCAGGTATTGCTAAAGACCTGAATAAAATGAGTGCTAAAAGCTCAATCAAAATGTTGGTTCCGGAAAACGCCCAAGGCACGCTATATAAATGGGTTGCGATTCTCACCGGATCAAAAAATGCCTTAAAAGGTGTAGGCTTCTTCATGGGAGCCGTCTTGTTAACCTGGCTTGGGTTTACCGGTGCCGTGTTAGCGATGGCCGTGATGCTGGCGCTGGTCTGGATATTGTCAATGATCCTGTTAAAACAGGATTTAGGCAAAATGAAAAACAAACCTAAATTCACCGATGTGTTTTCTAAAAGCAGGGCGATCAACGTTTTAGCCGCTGCACGGATGTTCCTATTCGCTTCGCGTGATGTCTGGTTCGTCATTGCACTGCGGTTTTCTTGAAAGAAGTACTCGGTTGGGATTTCTGGCAGGTCGGTTTCTTTATGGCCAGTTGGGTGATTGGATACGGTATCGTGCAGTCAATTGCACCTTATTTTACCGGTAACGCAGCGGTCGCATTCCGGGACAAATGGAAGTCGTGATCTGGGGAGGTGCATTAGCACTATTACCCGCTTTCATCGCATTGGGTCTGATTTTCTCATGGCCGGCTGATGTCGTATTAGTCGTCGGGTTGCTATTCTTTGGTATTGTCTTTGCCGTTAACTCTTCCTTACACAGTTACCTAATCGTCAGTTACGCACGTGGTGATGGTGTGTCACTTGATGTGGGCTTTTACTACATGGCCAATGCCATGGGTCGCTTAATCGGTACTCTACTATCGGGTTGGGTCTATATGACTTGGGGGCTAGAGGCCTGTTTGTGGATATCAGCCGCACTTGTTGCAGTGGCGGTGTTGATTTCAATGGGTTTGCCGAAGGGAAGGCGGGAAGTGGGTTGATAATATCTCAACATTTTTTGTTAGTAATTTGCTGGATTCACACATCTCCATAGCCTGACAAAGCTCCATGTATGCGTCACGATTATATCGTTTCTGATATTTTAGCCAGCGGTTGGCAATATGTGTTCAATGATCCTAAACTAGAAAATAAAATTCCATTTATTAAATCAGTGCCCCGCAAGTATGTGTTTAAACTAACAAACATGTAGCTGGTTAATAACTATGAAAAAGACCGCTTTAATTTTCTGCTCCCTGATACTTTTATTGCTTTCCAGTAATGCGAGTGCAGATCACTTCCCAAGCAAACCGCTCACTATATTGGTCGGTTTTGAACGGGGAGGTACTATGTATAGTCAAGCAGAAGTCATCGCGGAAGCGTTAGGTGATATTCTTGAACAACCTGTGAACATAGAGGTTCTGACAGGCTTAGGCGGTGCAGTCGCTGTGAGTATGGTGGCTCAAAGCCAGAGTGAAGGCTATATAATGGTGCTTACTATCTCTACACCGCTGACAAACCCAACTGACCCTGATCGATTTTCCTTTCAACTTGATGATTTTCGCTACATAGCCTCTATATCAGAAAATCAAAATGCAATTGTGACCTATGAGGACGCACCATTTTCTTCTTGGGATGAGTTTCTTGACTACGCCAGACAGCAAAATGAAGTACTTTACGCATCGCAAAGTTTTACTGACCGACTCCGCATCATGCAGATAGCAGAACAAGAGGGTATCAACGTCCGAGTCATTCCAGTATCAGGTGGAGCAGGTATGGTACCGCTTGTATTGGCAGAAGACGTTGATATTGCTTTCAGTGGTGGGACGCATAATAGTTATGTAGACTCAGGACAGATGAAAGTGCTCGCATCCTATAATACCAATAGGCTTATGGAGCACCCTGATGTGCCTACGTTGTTAGAGTTGGGTTATCCCAGTATCTCTTCACAGTCAATACGCATTCTGGCCGTACCAAAAAACACACCCGATTACCAATATGAAATACTACAGCAGGCTTTAAAGAAAGCGGTTGATGACCCCGCGTTCGTTTACGCTATTGAGAATAAGGTTCGACATCCATTACGTTTTATGTATGGAGAAGAACTCTATTCGACTTTACAAGAAATGCGAAATGATTATCTGAAAATGCTCGAATTAATGAATGGTGAGGGCTAGTTTCAGTGGCTTATTAGTGTAACTTCGGACTAGTAAGGCTAAATCAAGATCACTCTGCGAATGAGAACATCCTTGAGTTTGACTGCTGAAAGCGTATACGGCTAGCAAGTTTGTAAAAGCATCCCGGAGTTTGTTGATGATTAATGTGCGATCCATTTAACAGGCTTTACAGGGAACAGGTTGATAGCCTTCGGATATCAATCGAAAGATACCTCCTTCGATATTGATCACGTCTTGCTCAAGGTGAGGTTCAAGCATGCGTGCCAATTGAGAGGTGCGATTACCGGTTCGACAGATCAAAGCGACAGGTCGGTCGTCTAGATAGGGCGCCAAGTCATGCAAAAAATTGCGTGAAGCTGTGATCGGAATAGCGCCTTCTACTATACCGGTTTGAGCCACTCAAAGGGCTCACGAATGTCGATTAGTAATACATCCATCTCTTTTAACTCTTCAGCCGAAGGTGCAATCGACTGAAAAGCAAATGCAGGAAGGCTTAATACCAAACATAGCAAGGTTAACCATAGTGACTTAAGCAATTTCATGAGCGTCTCTTACTACTATTAAACAAAACTCAACGAATGAGTGCGATCTGATTACTTTGAAGCTTAAAACAGTTTATCGTTCAATTACACCTTAAAGATTTAACCATCGCACCACTTGACTGGCACCCGTTTTAGCATGCGCCAGATCCCGACAGTAACTCAACACGCCTGCCGTTTTTTGGATGCCAGCGCGGCGCAGTTTAACAATCATGCGGGCTTGAAGACCGACAATAATGACTTTCAACCCATCCTCTCGCATCTCCGATAAAATGGTTTGAATCATCGCAATAGCGGTGCCGTCCATGCTGGTGACATCGTGCATATCCAAAATTACGGTGGTGATCTCTTTATCTACTTGCTGGAGTGATGTCAGTGCCTTTTCCGCAGCGCCAAAAAATAGAGGACCATTGATATCAAATACCAGAATGTTTTTGGGCAAACCCCGAATGATCGGGTGGTTTTCAATATCCACAGAATCGGTTTGCGTGAGCAGTGACATGCGCCTAATGAAGAGAGCTGCAGCCAGACCCACACCCACCGCAACCGCTAACACCATGTCAAAAAGCACCGTTAATAGGAAACAGGTGATCAGGATCGCCACATCACCGGCAGGTGCGGTTTTGAGCATTTTTTTGAAGTGCTTGGCTTCACTCATATTCCACGCGACGATAAACAGCAGGGCGGCTAGCGCAGCCATGGGAACCAAAGCGAGTAGTCCAGCTAAAGCAACTACCGCAAGCAACACGACAGCTGAGTGGATAATTGCAGCGATAGGGGATCGTGCTCCACTTCGGATATTAGTTGCTGTCCTTGCAATCGCTGCTGTTGCGGTAATACCACCAAAGAGAGGTGCAACCAGATTGCCTAAACCCTGGCCGATTAACTCAGCATTCGGATCATGCTTGGTTTTGGTCAGCCCATCACCGATCACAGCACATAACAGGGACTCAATAGCGCCTAACATCGCAATCGCAAATGCCGGTCCCATTAAAGCGCGAATTAACTCAAAGCTGATTTGTAGAGGCTGACCATCGGCACCGGGCAGTAACCAAGGTTTTAATAAGGTGGGTGGTATAGGTGGAATACCCACACCAGTGCGTCCATCGAGCTCCCATGTAAATCGAGAGGCGATGGTTTCTATGGCATTTCCGGTATTGGGGTTGCTCAGAAATAGGTTTAACAGATAAGCCGCAATGGCTCCGACGACCAAACCGATTAAGGGGGCAGGAATAGGGGTTTTAAGGCGAGGCCATAACAGCATGATGATCAGCGCAAATAAGCCGATACCCAGTTCCAAGGGATTTAGCGTGGGTAGCGAACGGATAATGATCATCAGGTTTTCAACAAAGTGTTCCCCCAATTTATCAGTCTGCAAACCTAAAAAATCAGGGATTTGTAACACGGCTATTACGACCGCAATGCCTGCGGTAAAGCCGAGGATAACCGGGTAGGGAACAAACTGTATCAAGCGTCCCATTTTACTGACGCCCAAGATGACCAAAATCGCACCTGCCATCATTGTTGCAATGAGCAGCCCACCAATACCGTATTGCTGAACTATTGGAAAAAGTATCACTACAAATGCCGCAGTAGGGCCAGATACATTAAATCGTGACCCTCCCGTCAAGGCGATGATAGCGCCAGCAATGATGGCGGTGTAAAGACCATGCTGTGGTGGAACGCCTGTCGCAATGGCTAAGGCCATGGATAGTGGCACAGCAACGGTGCCAATGGTCAGTCCCGCCATCAGATCTTTACGCAGATCCTGAAGACCATAACCTGCTTTGAATGCGGAGATTAAGCCAGTAAACAATGACGGAAGTGGAATAGAAAACCTAGCATTTCGCACAGGCGGGCCCTCAACAGGAGGTTATGCAATAGTATGTTAATAACATTATCATTCAATATGAATAGAGATCAATGCCGCAATAGTCTAGCAAGGATGTACAGATAAATTAGTTGAGGAAGTTGATTGAGATCGTTCCGATCTATGATTAACATTCAATGTTAATCATAGATGGAGATAAGTGTGGAGAGAGATATGGAAAAGAAAACGGCACGATTGACCCTGCTGATTGATCCCAATAAGAAAGAAGCCTTTGAGAAGCTCTGTGCGCTACAGGATCTGACCCCATCACAAGTGGTCAGACAGATGATCCGTGAGTATCTGCACAAACATGGGGTGGATTACCAAGGCGCTCAAACCAAAACTAAAGATTAGTATTTCCCCCGTGCTTATCGCTGATCCGCTATAAAAATAACCAACCAGCGATAGCGCCCATCGGCACCAATAGCAACACAGGCACTCGACCACTCGCCAGTAACCCGAGTAGCACACAGGCTAAGAGTGCATCTTTCCAATCGCGAATACCGGCAGTGATGACCGGATTATAGAGAGCCGCTGCCAAGAGTCCGACTACCGCTGCATTCACACCCAGTAAAAGTTGCTGTAATCGAGCATTGGTGCGAACAGCTTGCCAAATCGGCAGAATCGCTAATAACAGTAAGCACCCCGGTAAAAAGATACTGACTAACGCTATCAAGGCGCCAAGGCTACCACTTGCTTGAGCGCCGATAAAAGACAGAGAAGCTAAACAGGGGGCCTGGCATGGCTTGAGCAGCACCATAGCCGGCTAAAAAGTTATCGGCACTAATCAGTTGTTGATTGACAGTTTCAGCATGTAGTAAGGGCAAGACCACATGGCCGCCACCAAACACTAAAGAACCAGCACGATACATCGAATCACTTAATAACCAAAGGCTGTGGCCAGAAGTGAATGCAATTACCGGCAGCAGGATCAGTCCAGCAAGAAAGAGAAGCCCTGCCGTCCATGCGGTCGATTTTGATAGGTGAATATTTAGACCTTCAGCCTGTGTATTCGATTGTTTTGGTGTGAGTATTATCAATGCGAGTAGCGCGCCACAAAAAAGTGCACCCAACTGACCCAAAACCCCCGGGATAAACAACGCAACCGACGCTCCTAATAGGGCGATCCCTCGTCGAGGCAGGTCAGGCGTTAAACTCTTCGCCATGCTCCACAATGCCCAAGCAACCACAGCAACCGCGGTAATCTTGAGTCCTTGCAATAAACCTTGGTAACTGGATAGGTCGAGATGAAATAATGAAACCCCTAACAGCAACATGAGAAGCGCCGAGGGTAGGGTAAAGCCGACCCATGCGGCAATGGCTCCGCCTAGACCGGCACGGTGTAACCCTATCGCAAAGCCTACTTGGCTACTCGCAGGACCCGGAATAAATTGACATAAAGCGACCAGTTCAGCGTATGCGCTCGAACTTAACCAGCGTTTTTGTTCCACAAAGGTCGTCTGAAAAAAACCTAAATGTGCCACTGGGCCACCAAAAGCAGTGAGCCCAAGTTTTAAAAAGGTAATAAAGACTTCTTTAATAGAAGCCTCTGTATTGGCTTGTGGCCCACTATCCGGCATGATTTAACTCTATCTCTTGCTCTGTAACGGCTGAATGCATCCCCGTAGTCACCAGCAGTTTGTGTAAAATATCTTCGGCTTTATAGGCCGCCAGTCGATCATGAGCCAATCGCTGCATTCGTTTCTGCTCGAACTCCGACGAGGTTAAATATTTCACCACATGGGATGCCATTTCGGTCGGTGAACCTGATAAATAACCTTGCTGCTGATGTTCAATAATATCCGCTGGTCCTTTGCTGCGATAGGCCGCAACAGGTAAACCTGTCGCTAAAGCTTCCAGTACCACACAACCAAAGGTATCAAAACGAGAGGGTAAGAGTAGCATATCCGCTTGTAAATAAGCCTCTTTCATTGCCCCTTCACCTATCCAGCCCAAAAACTCAGCTTCAGGGAGTTGGCGACGAAGTTTCTTGAGTGCAGGGCCATTGCCCGCTATTCGAATACGTATATTGGGAATCACTTTCCTGACCCACTGGAATATTTCAGGCAGATCCAAGACACCTTTCTCACGGCTTACGCGTCCTGCGTATAAAAGTGTGGGTGTGGCTCTCGGTATGTTGCGGTGATTAAACAGTTCGGCGTAAGAGGTGTTGACCCAGTGTGCGGTTAAATGAAGCTTTTCGACTGGTATCTCCATGGCTTCTGAAGAAAGCCAATCTCTGTGTTCTCTATTCAGTACTAATAAGCCATCAAACTGATGATAAAACGCCCTCAATAGGCGTCTAAATCGATCCGTGTACTGAGCAGATAATGCGGTACTCCGCTGAAAGTACTCATGCCAGTCGGTATGCATGTAAAACCAAACAGGAACCGAAAACGCATGCTTTAAGTAAAGTGCAAAAATCCCCATCATCAATTCAGTTGAGCAAATGATTCGATCATAACCACCTTGTTCAAACACTTTTTGAATCTCTAGCATATCCGGTACGTAGAGGGTTTGCTCGCTGGGTTGTTTCAGGTGAAATTCACTGATCGGTCGCAACACGGTTAAGTGAGCTTGTTCCTTCAAGTTAGGGTGGCAGGTCAACAGGTCAATCGGTAATTGACGTGCTTGTACTTCTGCGAGCAGGTTATTTAAAAATCCTGAAACCCCGTTACCATCACAAAAGCTATCCGTTAACCATAAGATGCGTTTTGAATGCTGCCCAGCATTTAAATCATCCGCTAAGGAATTCAGTAACGAGCGATTCGCGTATAGTACTTGGCTACCGGCAAAGGAAGCACCACCAATCACCAGTGCGGCTAAAGCGGGAAAGGTGAGTGACTCTAAAAATCTTCAGCATTTGTGGCGATGCATCACGTTCGCTTGAGGTCTGGTTTACCAATCCACGTAAGTGGGTAGGAAGCTCAAACTCTTTCACCAGCGTATCTAAGCTCAGGCGTTTTAGTCCGTGGGCGATTCTGATCCAGTGCATCGGACAAACGTTGAAAGAAAATACCGGTCACTTCACGGTATAATTCAGGAATACTTTCGCGAAGTTTTAAAGAGAAGTGTTGTGGTTCTTTTGCGGCGAGTTTTCGCAATCTGCTTAATAATTTTTAGCGTCGGTTTAAACTCTTTGGGAACCCCTAGATTAGCCAACAATGCAGGTGATTTACCACCTAAGGCCTGATGAAAGGTTTTCAAAAAGGCAAGGTGTATTTGTGTCGCTGAAGCTCCTGCATCGTGTTGCTGATACCCAAGCAAAACAACTTATCTTTTAGGCTTCCCTTGTGCAGCATTAACCGCAACAAACCCGGATCTTTCATATGGATAGCGACTTGAGAGAAGTAATCCAAAAAATGTAGTGGTTAAGCGTTCCTCTTCACCCGGTTGTCCGTAGGGTGCAACGTAACCGGCTCTCAATGCATCCAAAGCCAATAAGGATAAAGGCTCTGTCTTGCGCCGTTCAGTTAGATTATCGACATACAAAAAGCTACCACACTCGCCAGCAAAAATACCGTTATGATCATCCGAGCCACCAGTCATGCATTTATTGAAAGGGTGTACACAAAAGTCATGCGGATTGATTTTGTGCTTGAGGGCTAACTGATGCAGTTTCTCTTCGGTTAAGCTTTCGATCCAAAGCTGCGTCATACGGTTTTGCCAAAAACCACGTTGTCCGTTTAGCACTTCAAAGCGTTCAAACAAGAGCGCAAGCTTCTCCAAGGCTTCAATACCGAGCTGATTTTTAGAGCTGTAAAAAAACAAGGGATGAGGTAGCACGGTCGGAAGGTCTTGCTCAAGACAATAGGCTGCAAAGTGGTAGATGTTGTGGCGTAATCGATTTAATCGACTTTCTTGTTGTGGTGAAAAACCATAGGTCAGTACATGTACACTCAGCGGTTGATCGGGAAAATGACAGGTGAACTCTGCACCCGATAGGATATCCATCCCCTTATCCATCAACTCCCAGCAGGAACGCGCGTTATTATGATTGGTAATGGTAATTAGGTCGGTTCCATTAGCCTGGTAAGTGCTTAACCAATTGGTCGGTTGGCAACCAGGTTTCGGGTAACTTTAGTAAACGCCCCCAGAGTTCATCTGGCACATCGCTATGGTGATCGTGACAATGAAGATCTATCCGCAAGCGATTTTCCGCAGGAAAGCGAGTTTCCTGCTGCTGCATAAAATCTAAAAAATCCGCACGCGTTTTCTGATGAAAATCTTGGCCAGCCATCACTTATCTCCGCTCTCGATCAATTAGCGATAAGCCTATGTCACTTTCATGACAAAGCGTTGACAGTGAGTGGGATTCATCAATTTGAAATTAAATCATCACTTTGTTGACACCTAATCGTCACACTGTCGGACTAAAGTCTAGCCATCTTTTAAATCAACAGATGGGGTGCAACATGCGCATGCTTTCAAAAATAACTGGAAATACACTGGCTGCAGGTTTGTTGGCTGTCACCGCTTCTTTTGCAGTGAGTGCTAGCGATCTTTCACCACGCTTTACCGATGCTAATGGCGATATGGTTGCCGATGCACCGACTGATCCTTCTCAATGGGTAGATCCCAATACATTGGTTTTTGCCTATACACCGGTTGAAGATCCTGCCGTTTACGCTGAAGTGTGGGAAGGTTTCCTAAAGCACATGGAAGCGGTCACAGGTAAGCGAGTTCAATTCTTTCCAGTTCAATCTAATGCTGCTCAGTTAGAAGCGATGCGTGCGGGTCGTTTACATGTCGCGGGTTTCAACACAGGTTCTAATCCTCTAGCAGTGAACTGCGCCGGTTTTGTTCCTTTTACAATGATGGCACGTGAAGATGGAAGCTTTGGTTATGAGATGGAAATCATCACTCGTCCTGATTCAGGTATTAGCAGCGTTGAAGATATTCGTGGACGCAGTTTGGCCTTTACAGCACCGACCTCTAACTCTGGATTCAAAGCACCTTCTGCCTTGTTAGAAGCAGAATTTGGCATGGTTGCTGAAGTTGATTTTCAGCCTTCTTTTTCAGGTAGTCATGACAACTCAATCCTAGGTGTTGTGAATCGTGACTATGATGCTGCTGCAATCGCTAATTCAGTATTAAAGCGTATGATTTCACGTGATGTGGTTAAACCTGATAGTTACACCACTATTTATACTTCTCAAACTTTTCCAACCACTGGATACGGTTATGTTTATAACCTGAAGCCTGAACTAGCAGAAAAAATTAAAGAAGCATTCTTTACTTTTGAGTGGGAAGGCAGCGCATTGCAAGAGGAGTTTAAGAACTCTGGTGAAGCGCAGTTTATCCCGATCACTTATCAGGAGCATTGGGAAGTGGTGCGTACCATCGATCAGGCCATGGGCGTGACTTATAACTGTAACTAAAGATCACGGCAACTAGAACAACTGTAACTAAAGGTAAGTTTAACTTATTAGAGTTTAGGGGTTTTTAGTTGCGGTGCTGAATTGCCTCTCAGGGATGAGAGGCATTTGCTTTTTTGAGGTAAACACAATGCTTTCTCTTCATCAACTGACCAAATGCTATGCCACAGGTGACAAGGCACTTACTAACGTATCTTTAGAGATTCCTGCCGGTCAAGTGGTTGCCCTTATTGGACCTTCAGGTGCTGGTAAAAGCACCTTAATTCGCTGTGTTAATCGTTTAGTAG
Organism: Nitrincola sp.; assembly: GCA_021208565.1. Lineage (GTDB taxonomy): Bacteria > Pseudomonadota > Gammaproteobacteria > Pseudomonadales > Balneatricaceae > Nitrincola. Next base: position 12,200 of record JAJOJN010000101.1, on the reverse strand, counting down.
AGCCAACCGGTGGTAAGGTTTTTCTGGCTGGAACAGAGTTAACTCAATTGAATCAACGTCAATTAAGACGTGAACGTCGTCGAATGGGGATGATCTTTCAAGAGTATGCACTGATTGATCGACTAACCGTGATGGAGAACGTGTTATCAGGGTATCTCGGCTATACCGGCTTTTGGCGCAGCTATTTTAGACGTTACCCACAAGAGGTCGTTCAACAAGCCTTTATGCTCCTAGAACGAGTAGGTTTGGAAGCCTTTATAGATAAACGCGCTGATGCATTATCCGGTGGACAGCGTCAACGTGTGGGTATCGCGAGAGCATTACTGCAAAGTCCGGATATTTTGCTAGTCGATGAGCCAACCGCAAGTTTAGATCCTAAAACATCACGCCAAATTATGCGTTTGATCAAAGAGCTGTGTATCGAGCGGCAGTTGGCGGCGATCATCAATATTCATGATGTACAGTTGGCTCAGCTATTTGCAGATCGAATTATCGGGTTGCGTGCGGGTGAACTGGTGTTTGATGGCTTACCTGATGAGTTGGATGCGGAAATGCTAACTCGTATTTACGGCGAGGAAGATTGGAATCATTCCGTTGAGTCTGATGACGACACGCAGGAGGCACTTGAGAAAGTATCAACCCAGCGTGACGCTCCTGCAGTGTTAAAGGTTGCCAGTGTATGAGTGCTTCAACCGATAGACTCAGCCGTGCTGCTAAAGGTCAATGGCGTCGTCCTCCTTTAATTCAAGACTGGCGTTATCGTTTGGCACTGTATCAGTGCTGTGATTATCTAATTTGATCTTGGCAACGCTCAGTGTTGAGGTGAACTGGGCTAGAGTCGCCGAAGGGGCATCACGAGGACTGAATTTTTTAAGCGCATTTTTACAGCCGGACTTTACCAGTCGCTGGCGCGATATTCAGCAAGGCCTTCTTGAATCCTTGACCATGACGTTGACTTCGACGGTGATAGGTATTGTCTTGGCTATACCCGTGGGTGTGGGTGCTGCACGTAATATGGCTCCTTACCCATCTATCTTTTTTGTCGATCCATTATCGCCATCTCTCGAACCTTTCAAGAGGTCATTATCGCAATCCTGTTTGTGGTGATGTTTGGTTTTGGGCCTTTAGCAGGGATGATCACCTTAGCCTTTGCCACCGTGGGCTTTATGGCGAAGTTGTTAGCTGAAGATATTGAAGACATCGACGAGCGTCAGGTAGAGGCGATACGAGCCACTGGAGGAAGTTGGCTACAGTTGATGAATTATGCCGTTCAGCCACAAGTCATGCCTCGTTTAATTGGTTTGTCATTGTATCGGTTGGATATCAACTTTAGGGAATCAGCAGTCATCGGCATTGTCGGCGCTGGAGGCATAGGTGCCACTTTAAATACGTCGTTAGGCCGCTATGAGTACGATACAGCGGCAGCGGTTCTGTTAATTATTATCGGCATCGTCATGATGACCGAGTATTTATCCGGTTATGTCCGTAAGTGGGTGCAATAATGCCTCTTCATTTTACCTCTTCAGAGAAGACTCTTTCTCAAGCGCAATGGAAATTGCGAACCACGACTCAGCAATGGCTAATCTGGTTGGGTTGGCTGGCGGGTGTGTCACTTTTCTTGCTTTGTTGGAAAGTGATCTCTGACAACACTATGTGGGTATTTGTCCAAGATGCTCCCAAACAAGGTGCTGATCTGATTAGTCGAATGTTACCTCCCGACTGGACTTACTCTAATCGGCTTTGGAAAGCCTTTGGGATACGATTAATATCGCTACCTTAGGCACTATTTTGGGCATCATTATGGCGTTTCCTTGTGCATTTCTGGCTGCAAGAAACACCACTCCGCATCCTATCATTCGAAGTTTTGCCTTGATGATCATCGTGTCGTCTCGTTCCATCAATTCACTGATCTGGGCAATGTTATTGGTCACCATTCTTGGGCCTGGTATTTTGGCGGGTATTTTAGCGATAGCACTGAGATCGATCGGATTTGTGGGAAAACTCTTATACGAAGCAATCGAAGAGATACATCCGACGCCTGTTGAAGCGATCACGGCTACCGGTGCCAGCCGCATGCAGGTGATGAGCTATGCGGTATTGCCACAAGTGATGCCTGCCTTTGCCGGTATTAGTATCTACCGCTGGGACATTAATATTCGCGAGTCAACGGTACTAGGTTTAGTCGGTGCTGGTGGTATAGGTTTACAGTTAAATGCAGCCATTAACTCCTTAGCTTGGGATCGCGTCAGTATTATTTTCATTTTGATTTTTGCGACGGTGTTAGTGTCTGAGTATATCTCGGCCAAAGTACGTAAAGCGTTTATTTAGGAGAGCTCATGCGAAACTTAGAGTCAGTTACGACACGTGTGGATTTAATCAGACATGGAGAGCCTCAAGGAGGGAGGATGTTTAGAGGGGCAACTGATCACCCACTGAGTCAAGAGGGTTGGTCACAGATGAGGCATGCCGTGAATGAGCAGTCTCCTTGGGATGTGATTATCACATCACCTTTATTACGTTGTTCAGAGTTTGCTCATGAACTAGGCACTCAACACAACATACCCGTAATAGAAGTTAAATCGTTTGCTGAACTGTATTTGGGAGATTGGGAGGGTTTAACTTATCCAGAGGCGCGAGCACTCTCGGATGATGGCCACTCAATTGATGATGTCACCGCCTTCTGGATGAATCCAAACTTGAATGCGATTCCCAATGGAGAGACGCTAGAAGCATTTGATCATAGAGTCGGTGAAGCTTGGAGAGAGCTCATTGAGACCTACCCAGGCCAACATATATTAGTCGTTGCACACTTGTTCACCTGTAACTTGATTTTAAGACAAGTGATTCAGCAGCCATTAAATAATGCATTACTGTTTGATATTCCCTACGCAGGGTTATCACGTATTCGGATAGATGACAGTCAAAACGGTAGGCTTACACAAGTGGAGTGGGTATGTTTGAGTAAGCTAATATAGTTAAGTATCAGTTAGTTAAAATCGCTATTGATCTGTAACATGCTCTTCATAAACCCAAAGTATAAAGGTCCAATTTGATCTTGTGAGTGGGCTTATGCTGTCGAAACTAACCATTGCTAAACGATTAATGCTGCTGGTCATTGTGCCTCAATTGACCATTATTCTAATTCTGTTGGGCAATCACGTTAGCTCAGTTGAAAAAGATAGACTGTTTACAACGCTCTACCAAGAGCATTTGGCGATCTTGTCGGATGTACTGAGTGTTCAACGCATGCTTGAGCAGGAGGGTATGGCGATACTGAATCAGTATCGAACGGGTTGGAAAAGCTATCAGATGCCAAAAGTGAAGTGGAAACACTACTTGAGCGTGCTCAGGCACATTGGCTGGTGTTTGAGCAGATAAGACCTGTCGATAATGATGCGGATGCCCAACTGAAGTTGGATACCTTGGATCAAGGATTTGCGGCAGCGATTGCTCAATATCGACACTGGATTGAGCCCGTAGGCAGTGATGCACTGGCAATCCGTATCTTAAATGAATCTTCGATCAACATGGATCTTGATCGCAGCATTCGTCCCTTTAGTGAACAGATTAATCAGTTTGTTCAAGAGCAGATAGAAGCCGCTGATGACGTCAGATCGAGCGCAGAACAACTGACGCAGACGCTGGTATCAGCTTATTTGCTAGGGGGCGGATTTATTATTCTCTTGCTACTCTTGCTTGGCCTAATTATTCAACGTTCTATCTCTCTACCTATCAATGAGTTGAGAGATGTCCTGATACAGGTAGAGAACGATGCTGACCTGTCTCACCAAGCTAAAGAGCTAGGTAGAGATGAAGTCTCCGCCGCCGCCCGTGCGCTTAACAGCATGTTGTCTCACTTTAGTCGTCTATTACAGGATATTGCTGAACATTCCCGACACTTAAGAGCTCAGGCAGACGCTACGTTGGATATTGGTCAGCAAGTCAATCAAGGCGTGGCGAGTCAAAGCCAGCAAGTTGCGTCGCTTACCCAAGCGATCACACAAATTACATCAGCGATTGAAGAGGTAACTCACCATACCAATGAAGCCGTAACATTGGCTGAGACGGCCGAAAAGATCAGCTTAAGAGGGCGTGAGATTTCCTCGGAGAGTATTAAAACTGCACAAAACCTCGAAAAGCAGCTCAACAATACCCAAGCGGTGATTAAAGAGCTCCAAATGGGCTCACAAGAAATAGTGCAAGTGTTAACGGTGATTAAAGAAATATCGGAGCAAACAAACTTACTGGCCTTAAATGCTGCGATTGAAGCCGCCCGTGCGGGTGATGCAGGTCGAGGTTTTTCTGTGGTGGCGGATGAGGTAAGACAGTTATCGTTTAATACTCAACGAGCTACAGAATCGATTAAAGGCATTGTCGATACCCTGTTAGCGAGAGCAGATCAAGCTTCGAGTAATATGAAAAGTGCCTACGTTCAGGCAGAAAACAATGCCAAAAAAGTGCTTGAAGCCGATGCTTTGTTTAGTGATATCACCGCATCCGTGATGAATATTCTAAACCTGAATAACCAAGTGGCCCAGGCGTCGGAGGAGCAATATGGACTGACCCACGATTTCTCAAAGTCGATGAGTCAGCTTAACTCGGATATTGAACGGCTGAACCAAACCGCAGCGATATCGGCTAATGCGAGCCAATCGCTGAATCAGGTTTCACAGGCCTTGTCTTCGGGGTGTGACAAGTTTAAGCATCAGCGATAATTTGATGGGGTGATTAGAAAAATCACCCCATATAGCGCTGGCGCTTCTTTGATTTAATTTTCTCGACTTCAACACTGACCAAGCCATCAATACAGTATCCAAAATCTGCATCGACACTAAAATCGAGAAAATGTACGCCATTCTCTTCACATAATTCTGTATATTGCTTGTAAAGTGTTGGAACGGTGACGCCATAAAGATCTAATCGCCCTTTCAACGCAATAAAGTCTTCACGGGCATCATCTAACGAAAAGAGGCGTTTAGCCTCGGACTCACCCGCGTCAGATAATTGATAAGGTGCATTCGCCAATGCTAACCCGCTATTACCATAGTAATGACGGTAGTAACTGACGAGAAGATCGCGTGCCATTTGCGGTAGTTTCGCGGAGATGGACACAGGTCCAATCATATGTGTGATTTCGGGGCGGGTTTTAAGATAGGCGCCAATGCCATACCAAAGATAATCTAAGCTTCTTCGTCCCCAGTAACGTGGTTGAACAAAACTGCGTCCAAGCTCAATACTGGTATTTAATTGCGCCATTAATGCCGGTTGATACTGAAACAAGCTAGCCGCATAGAGGCCTTCTACTCCATCACGTTCGATAACACTGGCACAATCAGCAATACGGTAGGCACCTACCAGTTCTAACGCTTCATCATCCCATAAAATAATGTGCTGGTAATGACGATCATAACGATCAAGATCATATCGCTGACCTGTCCCTTCACCGACACGACGAAAAGTCAGTTCTCGAAGACGACCCAGTTCCCTCATCACAGGGGAGTCCGCTGCATAATCGAACAAATAGATTTGCATACCGTCTTGGGTTTGTCCTAAGCAATTAGCTTGTCGTAGAGCTCTTCTGAGAAGTAAGCGCTCTTCAGGATGAGCTATGGGCTTCTCGGTGACAAATAGCGAGGGTTTGTTTTTGGGAAGTCGATAAATATGCTTACGCAACAACTTTAGGCGCGTTTTGAGGGGCAGTTCGTTGTTATCAAAACGCTCTAACGGAATCAGTTCGCCAATCCGTACAGGCATATCCTCGGCGTGTTTCTTGAACATCTCATTGACCAGCATTAAACCACCGATAGGGCGGTAGATCATCGATAGAGAGTAAAACAACGCGGAGTTCTTACTGTTGATATGAATGGGCAAAATAGGTGAGTTGGTTTTTCGAGCAAAATGTACAAAGCCACTCTGCCAAGGACCATCTTTAATACCACTGGGTGTCGCTCTGGACACTTCACCGGCAGGAAAAATGATGATGGCTTGATCTTGGTGTAGGCAATTCGTGACTTCTCGAACGTTTGCGATAACCACTCTGAGTCAGATTATCGACAGGTAGTAACAGGGGTCTAAGGGGTTCAAACTGCCAGAGGAGATCATTAGCGATAATTTTAACATCGCGTCTGACTTCACCCACTAGCTTGAGTAATACTAAACCATCCAACGTCCCTAATGGATGATTGGAAACGATGATGACACGACCTTCCGTGGGAATATTTTCTTTCTCTCGGGCAGCGACTAAGTAGCTGATACTGAAATGCTCGAGCACTTTATCTGTGAACTCAAAAGCACCTAAGTCTTGATGTTGATGCAAAAACTGGTTGACCTCATCTTCATGAAAAAGATGACGCAGAAGCTGCATAATGGGAGTTTTAACCAATGCTGGCTTATGAACCAGCTTAGGGTATTTTTCAGCAATCAATGATTCGATGTCAAACATAGCAGATCCTCGTTAATCAACCTTTCAGATCATTCCTGAAAAAGGTGACTAATGAGTGACAGATCTGTGTCGTTTTGATTAAGCCTAAGCATGGCTGTGATTAAGCTTCTTAAATGCGTTAAAATCACCCTTTTGCCTCAGGACGAGCTATGTCAGAACAACCCCGATACTTACAACTTCGTGACAGCCTCATGTTGCATATTAGCAACGGTGAATTGCCCGCAGGCTCCAAATTGCCATCAGAGCGTGAACTGGCCGAGCGTTTTGGTACCACAAGAGTCACTTTGCGACAGGCGCTGGCGCAGCTTCAAAGTGAGGGTGTTATCTATCGAAGTAACCGTCGTGGTTGGTTTGTATCTTCACCTAGACTGACGTATGAGCCCGTATCCGATGTTAGTTTTACTCGTTATGTTGCGGATCAGGGCAGAGTGCCACGTACCGAGGTGCTGGGTATTAAAAAGGTGGCAGCTTCAGCACAAGTTGCTTCAGCACTTGCATTGGAGTTAGGCGAGGATGTTTATCGTTTGCGTCGACGTCGCTTTGCTGATGAGCGTCTAGTGTTTGTAGAAACGATTTGGCTGAATCCTCGTTACTTACCCGATCTTGAAAAACAGCCTTTAGAAGCCTTATGGAAATTGTTGGCTGAAGTCTATGCTATTCAATTAACCAGTAAACAGATCACCATTACTCCAACGGCCTTAATGAATGGTGTTGCCGATGCCTTAGGTGTTTCATCAGGCTGCCCTGGACTCTACATTACGCGCATTTCTGAAACGGCAGAAGGTGCGCGTATCGAGTATGACGAGGAGTATTGGTTGAATGATGTGATGACTATCAAAGTGAATACGGGTTCTTGACTTAGTTCGTACGTTGCCCAGTTAATTTATTAAAAGGGTGTATATCTCTGATACGGGCATAGACCGTAAAGGTTGACGCTGAAAAAGCCTCATCAAGCGCCTCCACCCTCATAATAAGAATTTGTTGATGGTTCTTTAATGTCATATACAGGTGACTTTCCGCACCGGAGGGCTCGAAAAGAGTCATAGTACATTCGAGTTCTATATAGGGTTCATGAGGTTGATCTGTGGTCAAATTATCAGGCCGTATACCCAAAATATCGGTGCCTTTGGGCAGGCAGGAAAGGGCATGAGCGTTGAGTGACTGATCCAGATGATCTAGGTCGATTAAATTCATGCTAGGAGAGCCAATAAAACCCGCAACAAAGAGTGTTTCGGGTCGGTTATAGACTTCTAAAGGGGCGCCCACTTGTTCTACTTTTCCTTGGTTCAAAACAACTAAACGATCGCCCAAGGTCATAGCCTCTAGCTGATCATGAGTGACATAGAGTGATGTTGTTTTGAGGCGTTTTTGCAGCTGTTTGATTTCAACACGCATCTGCACTCTGAGTTTAGCATCTAGATTAGAAAGTGGCTCATCGAGCAGGAAGGCCGCCGGTTCTCTAACGAGCGCACGTCCCATTGCAACCCTTTGACGTTGCCCTCCAGAGAGCGCTTTGGGTTTTCTTTCTAGAAACTGATCAATTTCGAGCATTTTAGCGGTTTTTTTGTACTCTTTCTTCGATAGCCGTTTTGCTAAATCCTCGGTTTTTTAAACCGTATGCCATGTTTTTATACACCGTCATGTGCGGATAGAGGGCATAGTTTTGAAAAACCATCGCAATATCTCGTTCGGCGGGCTCTAAATTGTTTACGAGTCTATCCCCGATAAATAATTCACCATCACTGATCGTTTCAAGTCCAGCAATCATTCTGAGAAGCGTCGATTTACCACAGCCAGATGGCCCCACTAAGACAATAAACTCGCCGTCTTCGATGTGTAGATTAATCTGTTTTACGGCATGAGTTGAGTCATCATAAACTTTGCTGAGGTTAATAATTCTTATCGATGACATTCTTTATTTCTCCGTTTCCGTCAGGCCTTTAACAAAGAGGCGTTGCATAAAAAGAATGACTAATACAGGTGGTAAGGCGGCAACCACAACCGTGGCCATGACTAAGTGCCATAGGGGCTCACTATCGCCGCCAGTCGCCATACGCTGAATGCCCATGACGATGGTGTAGTAGCTAGGATCAGTGGTGATGAGCAAAGGCCACAAATATTGGTTCCAGCCATAAATAAACATAATCACGAAAAGTGCTGCGATGTTAGTGATGGAAAGTGGTAACAAAATATCTTTAAAAAAACTTGAGTGGTCCAGCACCATCCACTCTAGCTGCCTCCAACATCTCTTCTGGAATAGTCATGAAGAATTGTCGAAACAAAAAAGTGGCGGTTGCTGATGCAATTAAGGGAATAGAAAGCCCCGCAAAGCTATTTAGCATCCCAAGATCAGCCACTACCTGAAAGGTCGGTACAATTCGAACTTCGACGGGTAGCATAAGTGTTAAGAAAATAATCCAGAAAAAGAACAGTCTGAAGCGAAACTGGAAATAGACGATCGCGAAAGCTGATAGCAACGAGATAGAGAGTTTTCCAATCGTGATCGCCATGGCCATGACAAAGCTATTCCATAGCATTTGAGCGATAGGTGGGGTACCTGCACGGGAACGACCTTCAAAAATCACGGTAGTATAGTTACTCCAGGCTTCTTTGCCTGGAAGCAAAGGTAGTGTTCCACTTAAAAAAGTACTGCCGGTGTGTGTCGATGCAATGACCGCGATATAGATCGGGAAAACAACAAGAGCGACGCCGATAATCAATATGCAGTGGGCCAGTAAATTACCCCATCGATCATTATCTACCATAACTAAATTCCTAATAATTGACTCTACGTTCGATGTATCTGAATTGCAGTACGGTTAAGAGCACTACGATGGCCATTAAGATGACGGACTGGGCTGCTGAAGAACCCAAATTCATACTCACAAAGCCGTCACGGTATACCTTGTAGACCAAAATATTGGTTGCTTGAGCTGGTCCACCCTCTGTTGTGGCATGGATCACGCCGAAGGTGTCAAACATGGCATAGACGACGTTGACGACTAACAAGAAAAAGGTAATAGGTGACAACAATGGAAAGACGATCGTCCAAAATCGTTTAACTTTATTCGCCCCATCTATAGCCGCTGCCTCGATCAACGAATGCGGAATCGATTGCAGGCCCGCTAAAAAGAAAAGAAAGTTATAGGATATTTGCTTCCATGCGGCCGCAATAATGACGAGGAGCATCGCTTGATTACCATTGGAACGGTGGTTCCAAGAAATGCCCAGCATCTCTAGAAAATAGGGAAGAATGCCAATCGACGGATTAAAAATGAACCACCAGAGAATGCCTGCAATTGCAGGAGCTATCGCATAAGGCCAAACTAAAAAGGTTGTGTAAGTGTCCCGGCTACGAAGCATGCGATTAACGAGAACGGCCAGGAGTAAAGCGACTGACATGGACAGTAACGTGGTACCGACTGAAAATATAAATGTGACCTGTAACGCGTTGACATACAAATCGTCCTGAAACAGTCGTGTAAAATTATCAAGGCCTAACAAAGGTGGTATTAAAGCCAAAAGCATCCTGTCTCAGTAGCGACTGATAGAGTGCTTGACCCGCAGGCCATATAAAAAAGACTGCAGTAATGACCACTTGAGGGGCAAGTAGCAAGTAGGGTAGCCACGCATTACGGAAGGTTAACTTTTTAGTTTGCATAGGATCAGCCGACAGATAAAAAAAGCCCCGAATAGCGTCGGGGCATTTCGTTTGTTGCTTTTGGCTTAGCGGTTTGCCGCCTCAAACTCTCTCAACAGAGTGTTACCACGTCGTACCGCACTGTCAGCGGCTTGTTGACCCGACTTAGCACCGGTCATAACCGCTTCCATTTCCTCAGAAATAACGTCACGAATTTGTACAAAGTTACCGAAACGTAAACCTTTTGAGTTTTCAGTAGGCGGGTTTAACGTCATCTGTCTAATTGAAGTGTCCGCACCGGGGTTGTCGGCGTAGTAGCCTTGAGATTCAGTGAGCTCAAAGGCTGCTTGAGTGATAGGCAGGTAACCCGTTGTTTGGTGCCAAGCAGCTTGAACCTCAGGTTGAGATAAGTATTCAAAGAATGCAGAGACGGCTTCATATTCTTTCTCGTTGTGCCCACGTAATACCCAAAGGGTTGCACCGCCAATAATGCTATTTTGTGGCGCGCCTTGAATATCATCGTAATAGGGCTGGAAACCAAACCCTACCGTAAACTCGGTATTTCGAAGTACACCCGCTCTGCTCGCTGAAGACCCGAAAAACATCGCACATTCGCCTGAGTAAAAAAGCGGTGCTGCATCTGGACCAGGGCCAGGGCCTCCCCACTTGAAAATACCCTTGTCTTGCCACGTTTTTAGATTGTCCCAATGACGGGCAACATACTCATTATTAAAAACAAGTTCTGTATTAAAACCACCAAACCCATTTTCTTCAGTGCCTAGCGGTAAGTTATGCCAAGCAGAAAAGTTTTCCAGCATGACCCAGCTTGGCCAAGAGGTTGTAAAGCCACAGCTACTGGCACCTGAATCGATAATTTGTTGGGACATATCAACCATCTCGCCCCAGGTTTGAGGTGGTTGGTTAGGATCTAATCCAGCAGCCTGAAACACATCCTTGTTGTAATACATGATGGGTGTCGAGGAGTTAAAGGGGAAGGAGAGCATGTTCCCGTTAGGGTCGGTGTAATAACCCACAACAGTAGGCAAGTATGCGTCTTTATCGAAGTTCCGATTATGATCAGCCATTAGTTCATAAATGGGATAGATAGCTCCCTGAGCAGCCATCATTGTGCCCGTGCCTACTTCGAATACCTGAACAATATGAGGGTGTTGGCGTGCTCTAAACGCAGCAATTGCACCTGTCATTGTTTCAGTATAAGTGCCTCTAAAGCTTGGGATCACTTCATACATTTCTTGACTATCGTTGAAGTTAAAAGCGACCTCTTCAAGCAGTTCACCTAACTCACCACCCATGGCATGCCACCAAGTCACTGTGGTTTTGGCCTGTACCTGAGAGCTAAGCGCTAGTGTTAAAGCAACCGGAATAATAGAAAGCTTGGTTAAACGTGACATGAAAAACCCCTTCTCCAAAGAATCATTGCGAAGCAAAAGTTGACTAAACAGCCAACAAAGTAAAGGAGGTTCGTGTCATTTTGATTTCAAGAAAATGATAGAGGCATGACATTTATATGTCATTCATTAGAGCAGGAGACGCTTTTCATCTATTTGAAATAATTGTGTAATCAAGCATGACTATCATCTGGAATATACCAGATTGGAGAGTCGTATGTCGGCACAAGTTAGTGATGTTTTGATTATCGGTGGTGGGATTCTTGGGTTATCTTGTGCTTGGTCAATCGCATCAAGCGCACCTAAAGGGTGTCGTATTACCTTGCTTGAAGCTAACACTCTATCATCTGGAACCACTAGCCAAGCTGCTGCACTCTTAACGAGAGCGCGGCCAAGTCATGAAATGGCTAGGTTAGTCGCTACAACTTTTGAGGCCATCGATCGGTTAGAAACTGAACTTAACGAAAGCTTGCCGCTTCGTAAAAGTGGGCAGTCTTCACCTCTCAACCAGTGATCTGTCTAATGACTATCTTACATCAACAGAATCAGCTGCGAGATCATTTGATCTACGTTATCAATGGTTGAATTCGAACCAAGTTCAACCCTTATCACCTTGGTTAAAGACACAAAAAATTAAAAGTGCTTTGCTCGTCGAAGATGATGGATACATGGATCCTGTTCAGTTATCACAAGCCTATGCATCGGCAGC
>JAJOJN010000114.1 GCA_021208565.1 Nitrincola sp. | reverse complement strand
ACCAAGCAGCAAACTGGTTTGCAAGACATGAAGACGCTTGAAGAGGGCGAAGCCGCTAAAGCTTATGTTGCACAACACACCGGAGCTTTAGATCGTTTAACGATCCAGCTGGAAAAGTTGCTTTAAGTGTTTCATCATCTTCACTCAGAACAAACGGATTGAGGAGGGATAATCGCCCAATTCAATCTAAGTGGTTCTGCATTCTTGGCCACAGGCCATTCGAGCAGTAGCTCACCCTGCGCCGAAATTTCACCCAGATTGGCTAGCTGCTCAGGCAATTCATTATGCTGCCACACCAGCATTACACCCGACTGATCGATGCGCTGCTGATCCACCCAAGGACTGTAATCCATCCGCCCCTCTATCAGTACTGAGGGGTAGGTAGAAGCACGAAGCGATACCAAACCACCCAACCAATACTCACCCGCGACCAGTTCCAATGGACAATCAGTTTCGAGTTGCCAATATTTTTCGAGCTCAGTGGCAATCGCCTTATCGGGCCAGCCGATACGTGACGGTTTATCTTTAAGATAAGGCAACAGGCTCATATCGACCAAGCGCAACAAGATTAACACCATGACCATCATCACACTGCCACGTAACAAACGTCGTTGCGACTGTTCTGCAAGTGGAGTAATCAACCAAGACGCGATCAATAATCCAGACAGATTCCACATGGGTGTACCCCACATGTCTCGCAGACCTGTACCAGTAGCCCCCGCTACTGACGCCGTTAACAATGCAGGCCCCACCCCTATGGCAAACAGAAACCAACGTGTTTTCGCTTCAGCTTGATCAGATGACCACAGAGAGCGGCTAAAAAAACCTGTTGCTGCGAGAAGAATCAATAAGGGTAAATGATCGAGTAACTGTACTGTCAAAAACTTTAGTGGACCTAAAAGATGCGCTTGCAAGGCAGAAGGTGCCTCACCCGCCCGCTGCTGAGCATATTGAAAAGGTAAGAAATCATGCTGGAACAGCCAGACCAAGTGCGGCGCAAACACCAGTAACATCACCAGCACACCCGACCAGAGCGGCCATCGGATCAGTTGACGACGACCTTCGGCTTGGGTCAGCAGATGCAGGAAGATCGCTGTTAATAGAACGACCATCACATATTTGGTCAGCAAGCCTAATCCGGCACACAAGCCAACCAGTATCCAGTCTCTATAACGACCTGAATGGAGTGCTTGGTAGTAATAAAACACGACGGCTGCCCAAATTGGCATCTGAGCAATGTTGTGGTTATATTCTGGACTGGGCCAAGTGAAATAATACACACCTAGCAACATCAAGGTGCCTAGTGCTGCTTTCTCAACACCCAGTAAACGCAGTCCCAACCGCCAAACGTAGAGATAGGTGATTAATAAGCTCAACTGACTGAGGACAAAAGGCCCTAGGTCACCCAAGCCCAGCCATGAAATGTGAATCAACCAGGCTGGTAAAGGTGGGTGCTTATAATAACCCCACTGCCACTCCTTACCCCAGAAAAGACCTTCCACCACATCAAGCGGCAAACTGTAGACTGACAACCAAGGCAGCAGTGTCCAAAGCAGCGCATTAAAGATTAGAATCAACCAAACATAGCGAGTTGTTTCACTGGAGAAAGCAGCGTATGAAGTCATTTATTCTTGATTAAATTGCATATTATAAAGACGAGCATAGCTGCCACCCTGCGCTAACAACTCAGCATGACTACCCTGCTCCACTACTACGCCCTGCTCCATGACCAAAATACGGTCAGCACGTTCAATGGTCGACAAACGATGAGCAATCACTAAAGTCGAGCGATCTTTAATGACATGCTCCAACGCCGTTTGAATAAAACGTTCAGACTCAGTATCCAGCGCCGAGGTGGCTTCATCGAGAATGAGCAGGGCGCATCTTTCAAAATGGCACGAGCAATCGCGATGCGTTGACGCTGCCCTCCAGAAAGTAAGAAACCATTTTCACCGATCAGTGTGTTTAATCCCTCGGGCAAACGTTCTGCGAACTCGGTCACCATTGCAGCATCAGCTGCCGCACGAATAGCCTCCTCAGAAGCTCCCGACAAAGCACCATAGGCGATATTTTCAGCAATAGTGCCTTCAAACAGCACAACATGCTGATTCACGAGAGCAATTTGATTGCGCAGGCTTTCCAAGGTGTAATCTGACAAGGGACGATCATCTAATAAAATCTGCCCCTGTTGGACATCATAAAAACGTGGCAACAGACCTGCCAAGGTAGACTTTCCACTGCCAGAGCGACCGACCAGTGCAACAGTTTCACCGGGTTCAATTCGAAAACTGACTTTTTTAAGCGCTTCCGTCTCGCTCTTGGGATAGGTGAAGGAAACCTCTCGAAACTCAACACGACCTTTGGCATCTTTTAAGGCAACACTGCCCGTATTCTTTTCCGGCTCTTCATCAAAAAGCTGGAAGAAACTTTCTGCGGCGGCGATCCCTTTTTGTACCGTGCTGTTAATTTCAGTTAATTGACGAATCGGCTTTGCCATTAGGGAAGCGGCCGAAATAAAGGCAATGAATTGACCTGTGGTCATCGAAGCAATCAGTGCAGGCGACATGGCGATAAAGGTTAATAAGGCTACAACTGCCGCAACCAACATTTGAATGACGGGAGTGGTTACCGACTGAGTGACGACCATTTTCATAAACTGTCGACGGTTACGTTCGGATGCTTTATTAAATCGCGCTCGTTCGGCTTCAGCACCACCAAACACCCTAACTACCTGATAGCCTTTAATGGCCTCTGAGGCTGAGGCTGAAATATCACCAACAGAATCTTGGATACCATGACTAAGCCGACGCAATCGCTTGGATGCTAAAGCGACGACACCTCCTACCAGAGGGGCAACGGCTACAAACAATAGGGTTAACTTCCAGTTCAAGTACAGCATGTAACCAAACAAGCCAATGACGGTTAAGCCTTCTCGAACCGCCGTTTTAAGAGCATCCGTGGCTGCACCAGTGACCTGTTCAACATTGTAAGTTAATTTTGACAATAACTCTGAGGAGGTATGACTTTGATAAAATGAACAAGGCAACACCAACAGATGATCAAACATCTGACAACGCAAGCGACTCACGACCGCTCTAGCGACATAAGAAAAACCATAGTTACCCAGCAGGGTTCCTATACCTCGAACAAAAAATATCAACAAAATAGCCAAAGCCAACCACAATCGCTGATCCAAATTGCCACTTTCAACCGCGTCAATAAATGCTTCCAACCACTTAGCAGCAGCGTTTGCGAACCGGCGTAAAGAGCAAACCCTGAAAAGGCTAAAATAAACATCGGCCAATGACCGCGGACATAGGTTAGCAAACGCAGATAAACATCCCAGCCAGTTGAAGGCTTCAAGACAGCATCGTTTTGAGGGGTTTTCGCCATAGATCTCTCTTAACAATGATTCAGACAAAAGGCTTAGTATAACTGCACAGGAGTCAGATAACAGGTTAGAATGGTCTAAATATTGTTTTGCATCAGTGAAAAGTGACGTGACAGAACGCCTAACAACTTCAAAACTTTTAAAAACACCCTCGCTTTGGCCCACTTGGTTATGGATCGGCGTGTTACGTGCTCTTGTGCGCCTTCCCTATAGTGCACAGATGCGCATCGGTTCTTTTTTCGGCTGGCTTCTCTATCATTTAGCTAGGGATAGACGCCATGTGACCAACGTCAATATTCGGCTTTGCTTTCCAGAACTCACAGAACAAGAACGAAAAAAACGTGTTCGTGCAGTTTTTCACCACAATGGTATTGGCATTATGGAAGCAGCAATGGCGTGGTGGGCACCTGAAGACTGGTTTCGCAACAAAGTCGTCTTCAAAGGGCGTGAGCATCGTTGATCAAGCACTGTCGCAAGGTAAGGGCGTTATCCTCATGGGCGCGCATTTTTCCACGCTCGACTTAGGCGGATTATTATTTCGGTTCTATTATCCAGTGGATGCGATGTACCGAAAAAATAACAACCCGCTGTTAGAGCAAGTGATCACCGAAGGTAGAAAGCGTTTTTTTGATCAAGCTATTGAACGTTCGGATATTCGTAGCGTGATTCGCAACCTAAGAAAGAATCACATCATTTGGTATGCACCGGATCAGGATTTTGGCTTACACCAGTCTGTGATGGCTCCCTTCTTCGGTGTGCCTGCAGCGACCATCACAGCCACCTCTAGAATGGTGAATCTAAACAAGTCTCCCATTTTGATGCTCGCGCAACATCGCCTAGCCAATGGGCAGTATGAACTTGAACTTTTTCCAGTAATAGAAGATTTTCCTACGGGCGATGATATTCAAGATGCCACCCGCATTAATGCAGAACTGGAAAAAGCAATACGTAAAGATCCAGAACAGTATATGTGGGTACATCGGCGGTTTAAGAGTCATCCCAAAGGGAAAAACTATCTTTATAAGCAGTAATTAGCTTAGCAACCACTCAATCGGATCTACCTGCTTTGGCGGTATTTGCCCCGTGTTCTCAACAAACAGCTTCGCCCAGATCGCCAATTGAATGAGCGCCGCTAAAGGTTCAATCAGACTTTTATGCAACGGACTTGATGACATCATCACAGGCTCAATGACTCGCAGATCAACAAAGTGTTTTAAAGTCGCTGAACGTTGAAAGGCCAATAACAGCTTTTTCCGATCCAGCGATTGAACCCAATCGGCGACGGGAACTGAAAATCCTTTCTTCTTGCCCATCGAATTCATTCCCTTAAGATTTTGCTGTAACCACTTTCTGGGTAGCTGTTTGCCCAACCGACCTTCTATTTTCATCTCATCAGGTAAGCCTAAACCAAACAGTACCAAGTCATGATCTAGGAATGGCACTCGACCCTCTACACCACAGGCCATCAGCATGCGATCCGCTTTCGTTAACAGATCATCCACCAACCAAGTATCGATATCGTTGATTTGTTGCCGCTGTAACCTGTTAAATTCTGAAGAAGCGCGCCAAGATTCTTTGAAAGGTTCGCGCCAATGACTGCTCATCTCTTGTCGACGCTCAGGTAACAACCAACCACGAGGAATCGATTTATCAAACCGACCTCGAGTTCTGAAACCTCCAGTACCCGGCGTTTTCAATGCTTGCAACCAACGCTGTAACGTCGGCATACGATAACGCCCATAACCAGCAAAGACCTCATCTCCGCCTTCTCCGGTCAACACCACCTTATGGCTTCCAGACGCTGCTTGAGCAAGCAATAGAGTTGGCAAGGAAGCGAAATCACCCATCAATTCATCCGTCGCCCAAAGGGTATAGACCAGATTATCGAACAGACGGATAGGATCAACTCGGATAACTTCCAAATCGATACCACAGACTTTTGCAACCTCTGCTGCAGTGCTCGATTCATCCTGAACGGAATCACTCTGGAACCCAAGACTCCAAGCTTTCGGCTGACCCGATTGAGCAGGAAGACGTGATAACTGTGTCGCCAAAATACTGGAGTCTACTCCGCCAGAAAGAAATAACCCCACGGGCACATCCGAGCGCAGATGCTCCGTTAAAGAAACCTCTAAGCGTTGATCAAACTCTTCTAATGCCTCTTCAACAGAGCCAGAGAAAGTCGACTTTCGACTCAACTCATCAGTCAACGACCACCAAAACTCCGTTCGGATCTTGCCATCGCTATTAAGATACAAACTTTGTCCTGGCGCTAAACGTTTTATGTTACTAAAAGCGGCACTCTCACCACTGGAAAAGTTGATCTGCAAAAATTTAGAGACAGGCGATTGGATTAATCTCAGGTGCTTTATCCAGCAATGCCAACAAGGCCTTAATTTCAGAAGCGAATGCAATTCCACCCTTCACTTCCATGTAGTAGAGGGGTTTTATCCCAAATCGATCACGATGCAAACTGAGCTGACGCGTTTGGCGATCAAAGAGAGCAATCGCAAACATTCCCTTAAGCTTAGATAAAAAAGATGAAGGGTTCTCGCGAAATAGAGGCAAAATCACTTCACAATCTGAGCCAGTAGAAAACACCTGCCCTTTTTGACGTAAGTCTGACGAAGTTCGATGTGATTATAGATCTCGCCATTGGCGATTAAGACCTGTTGTTGATCTTTGACTGTAAAGGGGTTGCTGACCGTGTTCCAGGTC
>JAJOJN010000036.1 GCA_021208565.1 Nitrincola sp. | reverse complement strand
TTCTTCATCTTCGTAAAGCGCCATTTGCCCCAAAGACGTTTGATTATCAAGTAACTGCTCGGCTTTACTCAGACAAAGATAACGACCGCGCCCTTTAGCTAGGGTATAACGAAAACTCAAACCCGCATGCTTTGCTAACTTCGGGAAGATCCTTATCAATAAGCTGTTCTTGGAGCGCGACCGTGGCCGTGGAAACAACCAACTTAAGGCCGTGACGTTTGGCGATGGGCAAGCTAGCCAGCAGATAAGCAATTGTTTTGCCAGTTCCAGTGCCTGCTTCAACAGCCACTAGGTGGGACTCACCCAAACGCTGTCCTTTTTCATCTGCTCGAATGGCACCTAAAGTTTTGGCAACGGCGGCAATCATCTGCTTTTGTGCAGGACGAGGCTTGAGTTCGCGACTTTCCAAAAATTGACTGTAAGCAGTCTGTATCTCTTTTTTTTAATGACGCATCCAGCAACGGCTCACCCTCTGAGTTATCGACTGTAGAGTTTAACAAAAATAGGGCATTTCAGACATAACTGACTTGACCTTTTGCCTATACTGTACAAAAATGCAGTTACTGTACACAAAAACAGGTTAACTCATGAAACTGACAGCACGCCAAACAGAAGTTCTCGACTGTATTCGTCGCCATATTGATGCCACGGGTTATCCACCCACACGTGCAGAAATTGCTAAGGAGTTGGGATTCAAATCAGCTAATGCCGCTGAAGAGCATCTAAAAGCACTTCAGCGCAAGGGTGCCATTGAGATTATTCAACACACCTCTCGAGGTATACGTCTACCCGAGGAAGCCTCAACCGAACCCGAAGAAACAGGCCTGCCCTTGATTGGTTCGGTAGCAGCCGGATCTCCTATCTTGGCGGTTGAACATATTGAAGAGCGTTGCAATATTTCCCCTGATTTCTTTCACCCTAAGGCAGACTACCTGTTGCGAGTGAAAGGGATGAGCATGAAAAACATCGGTATTATGGACGGTGATCTTCTCGCTGTTCACCAAACGCGCACAGTTCGCAATGGTCAAATTGTGGTGGCTCGCATTGGTGATGAAGTGACGGTGAAACGGTTTCAGCGTGACGGAAGCCGAGTCAGCCTAATTGCAGAAAACGAGGAATTTGCACCGATTGAGGTGGACTTATCTCAAGAAGAGCTAGTGATTGAAGGACTGGGAGTGGGTGTCATCAGGCAAGGCAGCTAAACGCTGCTTTTGCTTGATGTTTTTTAACTCTAGATGTTCTTTAACTTACGTTTTTAGAGCAGGAGTTACCACTCCTGCATACCCTCTCTTAATTTTTCAACTAATGTTCTCATCTCGCCCAACCATTGTTGATACTCGATGAACACATCCTTATCACCTTGGTGGTTTGGGTTGACCTGCATCACTTGAATTTCAGATTGGCTGGCAGCATTAGATGGTTTCTCTTTATCAACCGCTCTCCAACAGGCCGCGTATGCCTTTTGGAGTTTATGCAGCCAATTATCTGGATCTGCTTCTAAGTTGAGCAACTGATTTAATTCGGGCGACTCAAAACCTGATTTTTCGAAACCTCGCTCTAAATCATCAATAGTCGTGACGCTGTCAACATCCACTTGATAGCGCTCTGCAATCTCTCGCAACAAAGAGCTATAGGCTGAAACCAGATGAAATAGAATTGATTCTTGATAGGACTCGATTAAAGCATGCTTACTCCAGGTGTTGGAGTTCTGCGCTGCCTGCAAAGCATCTAGGTGTAGGCGAACAAAATTAAGTTTTTGATTTGTTCGAGCCAGGTACACTTCACTCATTTTCCCCTCCAGGGAGTCACCAATCGTTTACGCTGATTAAGATTTAGCCGTTTTCTTTTTAGGTTGCTCAACAACCCACTTACCATTTTCGAAAAAGGCTTTCCAACCGGTAGCTTTACCATCCACTTCGGTCATCACATACTGCTCTTTGGTTTTTCGGCTATAGCGAACGATAGCAGGGTTACCTTCTTCATCTTGAAGTGGTGCATCGAGTAAAAAAGTGATATTTAACGTCTATTTCCGCTTTATGTGGCAGCAACTCTTTAACCAGTGGCGCTCGTGTTTCACGCTTTTTAGGAAACTGACTGGCCGCTAAAAACAGCCCACTTGCCCCATCTCTTAGCACATAGGTGTCATCTACTTTTTCACATGCCAACTCAGGCATAGGAACCGGATCCATCTTAGGCGGCGCTGGCTCACCATTTCTCAGTAGTTTTCGTGTGTTTTTGCACTCGCTATTGGTGCAACCGAAAAACTTACCAAATCGACCTGTTTTGAGCTGCATCTCAGAGCCGCATTTATCACACTCGATAGACGGGCCATCATAACCTTTGATTCTGAAGTTGCCCTGCTCTATCTCAAAACCACTACAATCAGGGTTGTTACCACAGATATGCAGCTTACGATTCTCATCCAGCAGATAGGCATCCATCGCGGTACCACAAAGCTTACAGCGATGTTTATTGCGCAGTATTCTTGATTCTGCTTCTTCATCATCAGCATCAGCACTGACAACTTCATCACCAGGGATCAGATTGATGGTGCATTTGCAGCGCTCTTTGGGAGGCAGATTGTAGCCGGAGCAACCTAAGAACACTCCGGTGCTTCCCGTACGAATCATCATATGACGTCCACACTCGGGACAGTCAATATCAGTGGGTGTCGGACTGTTAGGACGCATCCCCTGCTCAGGGTTCTGAGCGGTCTCTAGATCTTTGATAAAGTCAGCGTAAAAACGATCTAACAATACCCGCCACTCCAGATCTCCTCGAGCGACCTCATCTAAATAGCTTTCCATTCGAGCGGTGAAACTATAATCCATTAAGTCAGAAAAACTTTCGTTGAGTCGTTCGGTAACAATATCGCCCATTTTCAAGGCATAAAAGCGACGATTCTGGACTTCAACATAACCGCGGTCTTGTATCGTAGAGATAATCGCCGCGTAGGTTGAAGGTCTACCAATCCCTCTTTTTTCCAGCTCTTTGACTAAACTCGCCTCGGTATATCGTGGCGAGGGGCGCGTAAAATGCTGTTTCGGTTCCAGACCTTCTAAGTTGAGGTGATCGCCTTTTTGTAAATCGGGTAGGATAATATCTTCATCATTTTTACCACGCGCAGGCATAACGCGGGTATAACCGTCAAAACGCAGAATTCGTCCCTTGACCGATAATTCAAACTCACCGGCGTTCACCGTGATGCGGGTACTGGTGTATTGTGCTGGCGTCATCTGACACGCAAGGAACTGTCGACGAATCAAGTCATAAAGACGTTCAGCATCAGACTCCATTCCACTGAGTGAGTCAGCCGTAATATTCACATCAGATGGGCGTATCGCTTCATGCGCTTCCTGAGCACCTTCCTTACTACTGTAACGATTGGGATTTTCAGGCAGGTAACGCTCACCAAAATTATTCTGTATGTAATCCCGACAGGCAAGGACTGCATCTTCACTAAGGTTGGTAGAGTCGGTACGCATATAAGTGATGTAGCCCGCTTCGTATAAGCGCTGCGCCATCATCATGGTTTTTTTTAACGCCAAAGCCTAAACGCGTGCTCGCCGCTTGCTGCAGGGTTGAGGTAATAAACGGTGCAGAGGGTTTACTACTGGTCGCTCGATCTTCTCGACCTGTGATGACATATTCAGCATTCTTAAGCAGGCTGAGCAGCGCTTCAGTTTGTTCAGCACTGGTCGGTCTAAAAGGCTCATCACCTTGTCGAACCACTTGAAGCTTCAGCGGTTCGCCAGAATCACTCACTGTAGAGGCAAAAACTTCCCAGTATTCTTCCGGGATAAAGGCCCTGATTTCACGTTCACGATCCACTATGAGCTTTACAGCCACGGACTGAACACGACCTGCGGATAAGCCTCTCGCTACCTTTTCCCACAAAAGCGGCGATACCATGTAACCCACCACACGATCTAAAAACCGTCTGGCTTGTTGGGCATTCACCCTACTCATGGCCAACTCGCCTGGCTCTTTAAAGGCTTCTTTAATCGCTTTTTTTGGTAATTTCGTTAAAGACAACTCGCTTGAATCGGGAGTCATCACCGCCTATCGCTTCTCTTAGGTGCCAAGCGATCGCTTCCCCTTCTCTATCCAAATCCGTTGCCAGATAGATTTCATCAGCAGAAGCCGCAAGTTTTTTTAACTCATCTACAACTTTTCCTTTCCGGGCAGAATTTCATAGCGAGCTTCCCAGCCATGCTCAGGATCAACGCCCATTCGCTTGATCAACTGCTCATGTGCTTTCTTCTTGCGATACTCTGCTTTGGCTTCTTCAGAAAGTTTACGCGTCTGTGCTGCCAATTTAGCGCGCTCTTTAGGGTCTGTGGTGTTTGTACCACTACCACTCGTCGGTAAATCACGAATATGACCCACGCTAGATTTGACCACATATTGGCTACCGAGGTACTTATTGATCGTGCGGGCCTTAGCCGGTGACTCCACAATGACAAGGGTTTTACCCATTCAAACGATTCCTTAATGTCGCCTTGCGTCGGAAAATATGGTGCATATATAAGTGCTGACTCGAACGGGGTCAAGTCAAACCGTTATATTTAGAGAGTTTATCTTTACGCAAAAGTTGCCATAATAGACTAAACAGCACACAAAATACGCTGACATGAAAACTAATTTGTTCTTTCTACTATTATCAGAGTGCCAAAACTAATGCTCAGTGACAACCTGTTATATGTTTTTCTGATTGCGGCTTTAGGCTTAGCTGCGCTGTCGGTGAACTATGTGATCACTTCGAGAGAGCGCGAGCGTGAGTACCGCAACACTCGTCTAAAGTGGCTTAAAGAACAGTCAGAACACACACTGAACGCACTATCCGTGCTAAAAGAAGTGAATTGTCGTGGCGATATTATCGACAAGCTCAACCAACACGCCTTGTCACTGATTGAAGAGATCGGTGTTTTAGCACCCGATTCCGAATTGATGACTGAAGTCAGTAAGATCAAAGATACGACAGACCGCACCCGCCCTAAACAGGAACCCTTCAACAATGACCGTGCCGTACGTAAAGCACAGATTTACATTAACTTTGCTGAAAAATTGATCATAGATATGGCTAACAAGGGCAAAATGACGACCCAGTTGGCGCACACCTATCAGCAAGAACTCTATTGGTTGAATGTATCCATGGTGGCAGACGCACATATCACTCAAGGCAAAGCGATGATGCAACAGGGTGATAAGGTTGCCGCACTCACTCACTTTAAACATGCTAAAGCGATGCTGGTGCGTGCAGCAGTACCTCAACATCAAAAGAGAGATCGATTAGTGCCGCTTCAGGCTTTGATTGACCAACTTCAACCCAAAAAAGATTTTGGCCCCGGCGCTTTAGCAGAAACACTCGATGCCTATTTGAAAGAGCAACCCTAACTATTTTGCGATCAGCCTTTCACCTTAGCTCAAGGGTTCGAAACGAGGAACAACCTCTCCTGCTGGCAAAATGACGGTTTCTTGAAACATAGCAGCAGGTCGAACCCACCAATCATCTGGCGCGTAACTTGGTCGATAAACAACCAACCACTCCTCTGTCTCGGAATGGCGGGCTAGGTTAATGACCTCGTACTCTTGACCCTTGTAATGACGATAACGACCAGGCTTGGGCAGCTCCACAATGGCTCCTTTAATCTCTAAAAACATTCAATCTAAATTTTAGCTTTGAGTATTGGCTGAATAGCTTCGTGAATAGCATCAAGCTGTTCAACACCACCTGACTCACGCCAATATACGGTAAAGTGAATCGGACTAGATTCTAATGCTTTGACGTCTTTGGGCAGTTTTTTCAATCAGCTCGCAGATCACCTCACAGGCTTCTTTGCTGAGCGCATACTCACCCTTTTTCCATGACCAACCTAGTGGTAATCCTTGATTAGCCACATTCTCCATTCTAAAAAATCTGCCAACTAATCCATGATCTTTCTCATCACGGGTTAAATCGGTTACGTAAGACACGGTAAGCAGCACGCGAATCTTTTCAGGCTCCATCTGCCCTTGCCCGCGTAGTTTCTATGTGAGCCAGCTGTACGATAAAGCCAAGCTTTCTGGCATGTAATCGAATTGTCGAGATCATTCGCTCCCTGGACTCGGGTCGAATCCACATAATCGATCCAATAATCGACA